>DXYF01000018.1 GCA_019415945.1 Clostridiales bacterium | reverse complement strand
ATTATCAAACCTTCTTTGCCCGACCGTTTTCGAGCAGTTTCCTATAAAGTAAAAACAACGGGAACGACTTTAGCCGTTCCCGAATTTGCTTATATGCTTATTCGTAAAGAGGATACTTTTTGCACATTGCCTCAACGCCGGCTCTTACCTTTTCCTTGCTGTTCTCATAATCATTGAGAACAAGTGTAATGTACTCTGCAATTTCGTCCATATCGTCCTCGTTAAGACCTCTTGTTGTAACTGCGGCAGTTCCGATTCTTACGCCGCTTGTAACAAACGGAGAACGGGGCTCTCCCGGAATTGTGTTCTTGTTTACAGTGATGTAGCAGTCGTCAAGGCGAGCTTCAAGCTCCTTGCCCGTAACATCTGTATCACGCAAATCGAGCAGCAAAACATGGTTGTCTGTTCCGCCCGAAACAAGCTTATTGCCTCTCTTAACAAGACCGTCTGCAAGTGCCTTACAGTTAGAAACAACCTTTTTGCCGTACTCCTTAAATTCAGGTTTCAAAGCCTCCCCGAAGCACACTGCCTTTGCAGCGATTGTATGCATAAGCGGACCGCCCTGAGTTCCGGGGAAAATTGCTTTGTCAATCTGCTTTGCAAACTCCTCACGGCACAAAATAAGTCCGCCTCTTGGTCCTCTGAGTGTTTTATGAGTAGTTGTTGTAACAAACTCACAGTAAGGAACAGGATTGGGATGAACTCCTGCTGCAACAAGACCTGCAATGTGTGCCATATCAACCATAAGGTAAGCACCCACTTCATCGGCAATCTCTCTGAACTTTGCAAAATCAATTATTCTGGGGTATGCAGACGCACCTGCTACAATAAGCTTAGGCTTGCACTCTTTTGCTTTTTCAAGCACCTTGTCGTAGTCGATTCTGTGTGTAACGGGATCTACTCCGTAAGCCACAAAATTAAAATATTTACCGGAAATATTTACAGGTGAGCCGTGTGTCAGATGACCGCCCTCGTTGAGGTTCATACCCATAACCGTGTCGCCCGTCTCAAGCATTGCAAAATAAACCGCAGTATTGGCTTGTGCACCTGAGTGAGGCTGAACATTCGCATGCTCCGCACCGAAAAGCTCGCAGGCACGCTTGCGTGCGATTTCTTCAACTATATCCACGCACTCACAGCCGCCGTAATAACGCTTTCCGGGATAACCCTCTGCGTACTTGTTTGTAAGATGGCTTCCCATAGCCGCCATTACAGCCGGAGTAACTATGTTTTCGCTTGCAATAAGCTCAAGATTTCTGCGTTGTCTTTTAAGCTCTTCGGTCATTGCCTGTCCTACCTCAGGATCATAACCGTTGAGGTATTCAAGTGATGCGATATTTGTCAATTCACTCATTTTTAATTCCCCTTGTCTTTAAAATCATTATTTATAGATTGGCTGATAACGCCTTATCTCTTAACATATACAAATCATTGAGCACGGATATTTTTCCTGCTTCGTTTCTCATAGAGGCAGCACCCTTCATGCCCTTAAAATAACCTGCAACAAGCTTTCTTGCCTGTAAAAGAGCCATATGCTCTCCCTTATATTCAACCATTTTTTCAATATGGTCAACCATTACATCAAGCTTTTGTTCAAGAGTCGGAAAACAAATGGGCTCTTCGGGATTTTTCAGATAAGAATTTATCTGTGAAAATATCCACGGATTTCCAAGCGATGCTCTTCCGACCATTATTATATCACAGCCTGTTTTTTCAATTACAAACCTTGCTTTCTCTGCACTGTCAATATCTCCGTTAGCAATTACGGGAATACTCACGGCGTCTTTGACCGCTTTGATTATATCGTAATCAACGGGAGGCTTGTAATACTGCATTCTTGTTCTGCCGTGAACCGTTACGGCACTTGCACCTGCGTCTTCACAGATTTTTGCAATCTCGACTGCGTTGGCATTTTCATCGTCCCAGCCCTTTCGTATTTTTACGGTAACGGGAACATTGCAGGCTTTTACAACTTCTCTGACAATTTCGCCGCAAAGTTTCGGGTTCTTCATAAGAGCACTTCCGCTCCCGTTTGAGCTGATTTTCGGTGCGGGACATCCCATATTTATATCAATCAGATCAGGCTTATTAAGCATTGCTCTCTGTGCCGCCTGAGCCATACACATAGGTTCGTCTCCGAAAATCTGAATACCGCACGGCCGTTCAGAATCGGAAATTTCCATGAGCTCCTCGCTTTTTTTGCTGTTAAAAGAAAGAGCCTTAGAGCTTACCATTTCGCTTATACAAAGACCTGCACCGAACTTCATACAAAGTTCTCTGTATGCTCTGTCGCTGACGCCCGCCATCGGTGCAAGCACAACGCCTGACTTTAAGAGAACAGATCCTATTTTATGTTCAATCATAAATTATCTTCCCATAGATTTTCTTGTGCTCACCTTTGTGCTTATAAGCACTGACAAAACAACAATAACGCCTATTCCCACACAAATCCACGACACCATTCCCGCCGTGTAGTTTGTTGAATACTTTTTTTCACTTACTATCTTTTCAACCGTAGGTGTTTGAGGATAGGTTGTTTCCTGCTGCGTTTCAACATACTGTGCCTGCTGTGTATAAGCTTGGGTTTCCTCCTCATACGGCTCATCCGTTGCCACGGTTTCAACAGGCTGTTGATATTCCTCAGTTACCTCCTGTGGAACTGTTTCGGGTATATACTCAGTCGTTTCTTCCACATAAACAATCTCAGTTTCAACGGGCTCGGTGTATTCCGGCTCTGTTTCAACAGGCTGAGCAGTCGCAATTTCATCATCTATGCCGTCTCCGTCCAAATCCACGGCAAGAACCGAATATGTGCTGAAAACCACAGCTATAACAAGCAAAGAAAAGCAAACCGCTTTTTTTAGCAAAAAATCAAATTTCATTTTAATACCCCATTTTACAGATTGTTGGCGTATATACTTTGATTATACCAAACACACACAGCATATGCAAGCATTTTATTTTTTATACAAAGCACTCGCTCAAGATATAATATATTTACAAAATTTTTAATCAGTTTCAATTTATTATACATATTTTTGCTGATTTTGTATTGATTTTTTTGTCGTTATATTGTAAAATAGTTGATACAGTAAATATTTTTTATTGCAAATTCCCAATCAGGAGGCTGATAATATGGCTCAAATGTACAAGATAAGAACAAAAAATAAAAATGTATTTCTTCGTGTGGCAAAAGGACATTTTGCCACCTCACACAGTCATACAAATTATTTTATAGATGTTACCACACAGAAAACAAGACTTTCGGAAGCAAAGGCTGTTGCAAAGGAGCTTGTTGCTACATACAGGACAAATACTATTGTTGACACCATTCTGTGCGTTGACGGAACCGAAGTAATAGGAGCGTGTGTTGCGGATGAGCTTACAAAAGAAGATTTTGTCAATATGAACGCACACCAAACTATCTATGTTGTATCGCCCGAATACCTTGCAGGCGGTCAAATAATGTTTCGTGATAACCTTACTCCGATGATTTCGGGAAAGCATGTCCTTATTCTTGCCGCATCGGTGACAACAGGCAAAACCGCACAGGCTGCCATTGACGCCGCAAAATACTACGGCGGAATTGTTGTCGGAGTATCTGCAATTTTTGCTACGGTTCAAACCTGCGAAGGTTATCCCGTGTCGTCAATATTCGACCCAAATGACCTCGGCGATTATGAGAGCTACAATTCACATCACTGCCCGATTTGCCAAAAGGGAGAAAAAATCGAGGCAATCGTAAACAGCTACGGATACTCAAAGCTGTGATATAAGTTACTAAAATACAAATGAAATTTTAAGAGGGCAGTGCAAATTGAACTGCCCTCTGTTTTTGCAAACAAACATAAAACTAATTTTACATTATGCAGGTATCCGTTTTTAAATTGCAAATAATCTGTGAAAGAAACACTATGTCCCGCCAAAATGAAACTCACAAAACACGCATCAAGAAAATGACTCTTTTATCGGCGAAAGATAAAACTGCTTCAATATTCTGTTCCTTAATCGTGTAAAACTTCGGTAAAACAAAAACAGCACCCTTTTAGGTGCTGTTCTGAATTGGAGCGGATGACGGGGCTCGAACCCGCTACCTCCACCTTGGCAAGGTGGCGCTCTACCAGATGAGCTACATCCGCATAAATTTGGTGCCTCCGGACGGAATCGAACCATCGACACGGGGATTTTCAGTCCCCTGCTCTACCAACTGAGCTACAGAGGCAAATATGGCGACCCGGAACGGGCTCGAACCGTCGACCTCTAGCGTGACAGGCTAGCGTTCTAACCAACTGAACTACCGGGCCATTTGTGGTGGGAACAATAGGGCTCGAACCTATGACCCTCTGCTTGTAAGGCAGATGCTCTCCCAGCTGAGCTATGCTCCCACATGCCTATGTCGCTTCGTTTCGGTTGCTTACCTCTCGGCGACGGTATTTATGATACTACATCTTCGTTTAAATGTCAACACTTTTTTTAAAAAAAATTGAAAAATATTTTTGCCTCTGCTTTTTCTCAGTAAACAAGCCGTTTTTTACATTACGAATTTTTTTCTTTAATAATTCTTTCAATATCCTCTTTTGTAAATACATACCGTTTATTGCAAAAATGACAGCTTGCCGTTACCGTTCCTTTTTCGTCTGTCATGGAACGAAGGTCATCATCGCTCAATGTGCAAAAATACCGTTCAAGCTTTTCCTTTGAACAGCCGCACACATAATGAACCGGCATTTCGTCAAGCACCTCTACATCAAAGCCCTCAAGTGCCGTCTTGCAAATATCAAGAATACTCATACCCTTTGCAAGCATTGTTGTAACAGGGTCAAGCTTTTCAACATTCTTTTCGAGCTTGTCGATAGTTTCGTCATCTGCACCGGGCAAAAGCTGAATAAGCAAACCCCCTGCCAGCATAACCTCGCCGTCCTCCTTGTTTATAAGCACGCCGAGTGCACACACCGTAGGAGTCTGCTCGCTTGTTGCATAGTAGTTTGTAATATCCTCTGCGATTTCGCCGCTCACAAGCTCAACCTGACCGATATAGGGCTCGCCTGTTCCGTAATCACGCATTACATTCAAAACACCGTTTTTTCCTACCGCTTTAGACACATTAATTTTTCCGTTTGAATAAAACTCCGTAGGGCAGTCGGCGTTTCCTACATAACCCTTTACATTTCCTCTGCTGTCACCAACGGCAATAACGGGACCAAGCTCGCCGTCACCCATCACACGCAAATTGATTGTTGCGTCCTTTTGCTTTAACATTGCACCCATAATGGAAGTTGCACAAAGCAGTCTGCCGAGTGCCGCTGTGGCACTTTTTGAAAGATGATGCAGTTTTTTGGCAGTAAACACAATATCGGAAGCGTCTATCGCCGCAGCCATAATTGCTCCGTCGCTCGTAATACAGCGGATTATTTTATCCATTTTAATTTCTCCTCTTATTAGTCCTTTTTGTTTCTCGACTTAACCATTCTTGCAACATAAATTACCCTTTGCTCCGTTTCCTCAGGCGGGTCAAAGCTTAAATCGCCGTAAACTGCCTCAACCGAAAAGCCGGCATTACTGAGCAATTCTCTGATTTGGCTGTCGGAATACGCCCTTTCGCTGAAATTCTCGGCAGAACGGTAATACACCCCGTCCTTCTCCTCAAAAAAATCAAGGGTAATATTGACGGTATCGTTTTCTTCAAGGCTGTTTTGCCATACGCAAAACACCTCATCGTTTTCAAAAACGAATGTATTGTCACATAGAATTTTTCTGTGCTTATACAAAGTATTTACATCAAACACAAACAGCCCGTCGTCATCCATAAACAGACCTACCCTGTCAAATGTCTTTTTAACATCATCAATGTCGGTCAGATGGTTTATGCTGTCAAGCGTACAGACGCAGGTATTAATTGTGCCGTAAAGGTCAAGCGACTGCATTTTCTGCTTTAAATATAAAATACTCAGTCCCTTTTCATATGCCCGCTGCATAGCCTCGCTGAGCATATCTTCGCTTGAATCGACTCCGTAAACATCTATGCCTTTTTCTGCAAGCAGCCGTGTAAGACTGCCTGTTCCGCACGCAAGGTCGAGTGTTATCCCCGCTTCGTGATTATGCCGCTTTAAAAGCTGCAACAGATACTCGCAGCGTCTTTCGTAGTCGGCGTCTTTCATAAGGCCGTCGTAAAACTTTGCAAATGAGCCGTAGCTTTTCATCACTCATCTTCCTTTTTAAGAAGTCTGTCAAGCACAAGAGTATATCCGTATGTGTCATTGTCAAACAAAGCACGCTTTACACGGCTGATTGTCGCAGTTGACGCTCCGGTATCTCTTACGATTTCGGTATAGACCTTTTTTTCTGTCAGCATCTTAGCAACAACAAGACGCTGTGACATAGCCTTAAGCTCTGCACTTGTGCATAAATCCTCAAAAAAACGGTAACAATCCTCCTTGCTTTCCAAGGAAAGAATTGCGTCAAACAAAAAATCGGTAGAATCATTTTTAAGCTTAGAATTCATAATTTACGCCTCCTTAGTCTTAAATCATTTCATACACTAAAATTTTAGCACACAAAAGTGTAAAAGTAAACATTGAATGTGAATTAAACAAAAATTAATACAAAGCAACCAATAAATATATTAATTTAAAAGAGATCGGAATACAAAAGTGTAAATCCGACCTCTTTTTTAGTTTTTAAATTTCGTTGTCCGTAATTCTTATTGCAAGAGCCGTTATGTCATCGTCAGGACACTCTCCCCTGCGTTTTATTGCTTCGTCAACCACCACACGGGCAAGCTCTTCGGCACTGCCCTCGTTCCAGCTTCTGATAAGCTTTTCAAGCCATTTTTCGTCTCCCGTTATTACTCCGTCTGACACCATTACCACCATATCTCCCGATGAAAGATTAACCGTATCTGATGAAAATTTTACTCCGTTTAAAATTCCCACAGGCAAGGACGGCATTTCTCTGACCATTACTCTGCCGTTTTTTCTTATAAATGTCGCAGGTGCTCCCGCTTTTTTGAGGGTAACCCTGCCTGTGTATAAATCAATCCCCGTCAAATCAAGCGTTGATAACGATTCGTCTTCGCTTTTTACCATGAGGGCAGAATTTACAATTTGAAGAGAGCTCTCGGCAGAAAGACCCGAACGAAGCAGTCTGCCCATTACGGAAACTGCCATATTTCCGTCAACAGCCGCCCTGCCTCCTGTTCCCATACCGTCGCATACAAGTGCGTAGGTTTTGCCTGTACCGTCATTAAAATAGTCAAGACAGTCACCGCAGAGTTTGCCGTTGTTTGCAATGTGCTGATTGGAGCCTATTTCAACATCATAAATCGGCATCTCACACAACGCCGCTCTTATTCTGTCGTCCTCACGGGTAACTGTAGGTAGGTCAAATCTTCTGCCGCAGCATTTAGACACCTCACGCATTATTACTCCCCTCGAAAGCTTTGTGCTGCTCTTCTCGGAAAGTTCAAGCTCAACCGTCATTTTTCCGCTGCCCGATACTAAACACACACATTCAACAGGTATTGCACCCAAAGCGTTAAGAGCCGACATAATTCTTTCCGAGCTGTCAGTATCACAACGCATTGTATTTTTAAATTCCTTTGACAAATCGCTTAAAATATCGCTTACTCCTGAAAATTGTCCTGCTACCACGCCTCTGACATCTGAAACTCGTCGCTGTGCCTCAAGTGCCGAAAGGTATTCCCTGTAGTTAATATTCATACTCCTTGCTATTTCGCCTTTTTTGCAGCAGTTTTTTACAAATGATTCTTCCACATCTTTTTCATCAACACGCCCCTGCTTTTCAAGCAGTTCCTCCAGTCTGAAAAAATCATCTCTGGTAACTCCACGCCTGTGCTCGTAGCAATATGTTTTTAAGCCGCAGTTATTGCAAACCTCTTTTTCAACGCTTTCGCATACTACTCCGAAACTTGGGGAATAAAGCTGTCTTAGCTTTTCGGAAACCGAATTAACATCGTTTCGAACATTGTAAATAGCCTTAGAAGCAAAATCAAGCCGCATCACGATATTTTTACGAAGCACCTCGCCGAGCGACGAGTTTTTTTCATTGGTAAAAAGAGGTGAAATAATATTGCCAATCTCTTTCGGCAGAATCATAAACACTACGGCTCCCACAAGGCTTTCGACAAACACCGCACCAAGCTCCGTGTTTTGCCCGAAAGCAAGGCACATTATACCGTTTGAAATCACAAAACTTATTGCACAGCCAAGCTTTCCCACAGGTGCAAACATTCCTGCCATAAGGCCGCCGAACGCAAATCCTCCGCACACAAACCCCTGTATACTGCTTGCAATGCTGAACACTGCACCCGTTGCAATTCCGCAAACGGCACCGCCGTTTATTCCTCCGTATCTTGCACAAAGCAAAATCGCCGCAACGGCAATAATTCTTCCCAGCGATATACCCTCAAATGTAATGCTTCCGAAAGCAAGAATAAATACACATCCTGTCATTACAAGACTTGCAGTTTCCTGCTTTGAATACGCCGCAATACCTCTTCTTTCGCTTGACAGCATGACTGCGGTGCTGATAAAATATGCTGCCGCACCCGAAAGGACCGCCTCGGTAAAGCAATCAACAAAAGACGAAAGGGTGCTTGTACTTGCAAACAGCAGTGCGATTCCCGTTGCAACAGTCGGTAAAAACGCCGCAAGCGGTGCAAAAAGCTTGCTTCTGCTCACACGCTCAATATCACTCATAAGCCACCTTAGTACACCTATTGCGGCTACTACGGCTATGTATCGAAAGCTTTCTGTTGGTTTTAACAAGAGATAACCGAAAGCCGTCCCGACGAGCGAAGAAAAAAGATATTTTTTAGGCACTGCCGCCGCATATGACGCACCGAACGGGGCAAGCTCTCCCATTATTGTTCCTCTTGAAATAATTATTCCGCACAAGAAATATATTGCATTAGTCACACCGCTTCTTGCAAAATCACTGCGACCGTCGGTTTGTTTTTTTCTTAACGCTTTTGTACTTTCCATAATATTCTACATCCTTTTACCGAAATCATTTTATTAGTTTTTACTCTTTAATTATATGATTAATAAAGGAATGCTTTTGTCATTATGTGAATGAATGTTTTTATATTCTTTTGTAGAAATTTTAAAAAACGGGAATTATATCTTGCACTAAAGGTCAATAAAATAATTTTAAAGCCGACACGTACCGCATTATTAAAAATATTGTATATTACTAAATTTTGATTTATAATTATGTAACATACACCGCTTTGAAAGGAATGTATTTATGATTATTATGTCGATTGACCTTGGCAAAGCCAGAACAGGAATAGCCGTGTGTGACAAAACTGAATTTTTAGCTTCTCCGTACACAGTTATATTTGAAAAATCGCCAAATAAACTTATGGAAAAAGCCGTCAAGGCGGTAAGCGACACAAAAGCCGAGCTTGTTGTCGTAGGACTTCCTAAAAACATGGACGGTTCAGAAGGCGAAAGTGCAAAAAATGCAAGAACCTTTGCAAAAACTCTCGAAGAACATACGGGCGTTAAAACCGTTATGCAGGACGAACGGGGAACAACAATCACCGCACACAACTTCTTAAACACAACTAATACAAGGGGCAAAAAACGCAAAAATGTAGTTGACGAGGTTGCGGCTGCAATTATTTTGCAGGATTTTTTAGACGCACGCAAAAAAAACCGCAGCGGCACGGAATAAACTCCGACCGCTGCGATCCTTTATTTCTTAATTCACTTCATTGTAATAAACACTCAAAAACATCTCGTAAAATTCGCTCTCATCCACATAGTACTCAGCGTAGTTCTCGCCCATTTTCGACTCGCCCGGCACAGTCTGCATATCCACCGACATACCGTTACTCATAACTACAGACTCCGCAAGATAACAGATTTTGGAGGGATTTAAGTTGGTGCAGGTATAAGGCGATGAAGCATTGAACAGGCTCACAGGCGTGGTAATATCCTGTTTCGTTTGAGAAATAACCTTGTTCATAAACTCAGTAACATAAACCTGCTGACGCTGCATTCTGAGCGTGTTGGCGTCAGGACTTTCGTGATTTCTCGTCCTTACAAAGTTCTCTGCCATATCCCCTTCAAGGTGATAGCTTTCGCCCTTTGTAAAATCACCTATAGTTTCGGGCGACACAACATCAACTCCGCCCACGCTGTCGTTAACAGCTGCTATTCCGTCAAGGTCAAGGGCAAGATACGATTTTATGGGGATATTGTAAAACAGCCTTTTTACCGAATTTACGGTATTTTCACAGCTCGTTTCCATGCCGTCGCCGTACGCATAGGAAAGACAAATTTGCTGCGTTTCAGTGCCGACATATCCTCCGTTTGCCGAATAAACGGTTACATCAGTCATTGTATCTCTGGAAATATTTATCATGGATATTTTTCCTGTCTTTGTATCAACCGCAAGCAATACTATGACATCCGCCTGTCCGCCCGTTCCCTTGACCTCGCTTTGTTCAAGTTCACGCTTATCAACACCCATAAACAATATGCTCGTTACATTGGTATTAAGCTGATATGTTTTTCCGTTATATACAATGTATTCACCGTCGTTTTGAACCTCAACACCCTCAGGTGCCGTTATTTTGTACTCACCGTCGAGCAGCTCCCTGCTTCCCTTAATTATCAAAAAGGTAAAACTTCCGACAATTATTAAGATAATCGAAAGCAAAACACAGGCAATACTCAATAAAATCTTTTTCCAAAGTTTCATTTTCTTTTTTGATCTGCCCTTGTGCCTGCTGCTTCCTCTTTCGCTTTTTACAAGAGTAACATCGTTAAGCTGTGTTTTATCACAGGACTTTACCGAACGCTTTTTTGAACGGTGCGGCTTCATAAACACATAATCCGAAATCTCATCATTTATTGTTTCCGAATTTGGGTTCATATTAGTTTTTTCAGATGAATTTGCCGCCGCTTCCTCATCAGCCATTGTAATCTCCTCAAAGTTATCATCATTCTGTTTGTTCATCATTAATCAGCACTCCCAAAACAAGATACCGTCCCTCACCGCTGTTTAAGCAGGTGCTCAAAACAATTATTTTACTGTTAATATCAAGTTCCACGCCCTCTCGTGTATTACTGCTTACAGAGCGTGGATTTAAAATCATATCGAGGTAATCCTCAAAAACCTTGTCATCGGAAAAATCAAATGTATTCATAATATGTCTGTCGTCATATACAAAGGCAGAAACAACCTCATATGTCAGCTTTCTGTCCTCTGTATAAACATAGAAGTATTTGTTTGTGTCAAAAAACTCTTTGTCCTTAAACTTATGCAAATCGGCAAACATTGAGCCGTCAGCCATATTATGACCGTAAAGCACGGTAACCCTGTCATTAAAGTCCCTTGAATTGCAAAACTGCGAATAAATCGCTCCCGCATAACTGTAATTGCCGTATATATCATGGTCAAGATAGAAATTATCATCGGTTGAATGACGGCAAACAGGGTAATTAATATTGGTATCGGGAATGTATATCCAAGAATAAATATCGGGATTTTGCTTTATAAGGGAATCAAAATCAATGGGATTTTCGGCTTTTTCTACATCAATTTCAGACGGAGATGTTATCTCGGCATCGTCTTCGACATTACCTGCATACGAACTTGCTATACTGTTATATTCGTCTTTGCTCTCATTATTAAGCACAATCTTTGTAACAAGGTATATGCAGGCACTCAAAAAAACAAGAGCAAAAAATACGATTACAGCTACCAAAGCTACATTCTTTATATTCTTCATTGTTATCTCCTAAAAGCCAAGGGATAAAATACACATATTTATCTTAATCAAATTTCAAACACATTATATTGCCATAATTTTATCATTTATTGGTGTGATTGTCAAATTATTGACAATGCAACAAAAAACAGCCCCCATAAGAACACGGAGGCTGTTTCTTAGTACTTAATTACTTGCTTTTGTTAGTTTTAACAAGCATCACAACAGCAGCACCACACGCCAACAGCGACAACGCACCGACAGCATAAGGAATAGCATCATTTGCACCTGTCTGCGGTGATGTTGTGCTTGTGTCTGTGCTTACCGTACCGGTAGCAACAGTACCTGCTTTTGTGTAGTAAGGTTTAACCGTGATGTCGCCTGTAATAACGAGCTTCATCTCAGGGTCAGTAAGCTTATTTTCCGTTGTATAAGGTCCGTCAATTTCCCAATGGTCAAATGTATAGCCCGGATTCGCTTTAGGAATAATGCGTACAACCTGATTGCCGTTTTCATCGATCTCGGTTATAAACTCATAGCTTCCGTCTCCACCCTCAGTCGGGATAATATCAACCTCATACTTCAAGGATGAGTCCGGAGCAGTAGTTGCGACAGGACTGTTCACTTCGCCTTCGGCTGCAAAAGCAGGAACGGATGCAAACACAACCATAACAACTGCAAATAAAACAGAAATGGCTTTCTTCATTATAATCTCCTCCTCTAAAAAACAAGATCGTGTAAAGCCAATAGCATTCTTTGATATCAAGAAGAGTATAACACAATTTTTCGATGATGTAAATAGGAAAAATAAAGAAAACTTAATAAATATTGTATATATTTATCCTATTTTTTCTTAAATATATTATAACGAATTTAATTGCTTATATTTATATTGCAAATTTACAGTGCAGATTGTATAATATAAATAATTATTTCAGCCTCTTATTTGAAAGGATTTTGTATATGACTACAGCACAGCTGCAACAAAAAATTACAGAGCTAAAAAAAGAACAGGATGTTTGCATTCTCGCCCACAGCTATCAGGCTCACGAAATTTTGGAGATAGCTGATTTTACAGGCGACAGCTATAAGCTCAGCGTTGACGCTAGCAAGACTAAAAACAAAAATATACTTATGTGCGGCGTACGCTTTATGGCGGAAACCTGCAAAATACTTTCTCCCGATAAAAAGGTATATCTTGCACAGCCGACTGCCGGATGCAGTATGGCTGACCAAATGGACAGACAGCTTATATCTCAGGTAAAAAAAATGTATCCGGACTACGCTGTCGTTGCCTATATAAATACGACTGCCGAACTCAAAACAATTTGTGATGTTTGCGTAACAAGCTCATCAGCCGTAAAAATTGTTAATAATATGGATGAGAAAAATATCCTCTTCATTCCTGACTGCAACTTGGGCGACTATGTTGCAAAGCAGTGTCCCGATAAAAACATCAAACTTTTAAACGGCGGCTGTCCGATTCACGCCTGCGTAAACACTGACGATGTTAAAAAGGCAAAAGCTATGCATCCCGGTGCAGAGCTTCTTGTCCATCCCGAATGTACGCCCGAAGTCGTTGCAATGGCAGATTATGTAGGTTCTACATCCGGAATTATGGACTACGCCGTAAAGTCCGATAAAACCGATTTTATTATCGGAACGGAAATCAGCATAGCAGAGCATTTGCAGTATATGTGCCCCGACAAGAATTTCTACATTCTCTCAAACAAGCTGATTTGCCCGAATATGAAAACGACAACTCTTGTCGATGTTTACAACTGTCTTGTGGGAAAAGGCGGCGAAGAGATTGTTTTGGATGAATCAACAATAAACGACGCGAAAAAGTGTATTGACGAAATGATCAGACTTGGTTGATGGTACTCTATATGAAGAAAAAAGCTTTAATTGCAATGAGCGGAGGAGTTGACAGCTCGGTTGCCGCTTATCTTATAAAAGAACAGGGTTTTGACGCAACGGGAATCACGCTTAAGCTCTTTGATAATGAGGACATAGGCGAAAAAAAAGAAAAAACCTGCTGCTCGCTTGATGATATTGACGATGCACGCAGCGTTTGTTACAAGCTTGGTATCCCTTATTATGTTTACAACTTTAAGGACAGCTTCAGGGAAAATGTAATATCACGATTTATAAGTGCTTACGAAAACGGCACAACGCCTAATCCCTGTATTGACTGCAACAGATATATCAAGTTTGAAAAGCTTATGCAAAGAGCAGATGAACTTGAATTTGATTATGTGGTTACGGGACATTATGCCGTTATTGAGTACGATGAAAAATCAAAGAGGTTTTTGCTTAAAAAATCTGCCGATTTATCAAAAGATCAAAGCTATGTTCTTTATTCACTCACCCAAAAACAGCTTTCAAGAACATTGTTTCCGCTCGGAAATATGAAAAAGGAGCAAACCCGTGAGATTGCGGAAAATTTAGGGCTTATAAACGCGGCAAAGCGTGACAGCCAGGATATTTGCTTTGTTCCTGACGGCGACTACGCAAAATTTATTGAGCAGTACACGGGAAAAAGCTATCCTCACGGGAATTTTGTTGACGAAAACGGCAAGGTTTTGGGAGAGCACAAAGGAATTATCCGCTACACCGTAGGTCAGCGCAAAGGCTTGGGTCTTGCACTGCCGCATCCGATGTATGTCAAGAAAAAGGATCTTGAAAAAAACGAGGTTATTCTTTGTGATAACGAAAGTCTTTTCTCCCGCGAGCTTTACGCTTCCGATATAAATCTTATCTCCTGCGAAAAAATTGACAAGCCTATGAAGTTAAAAGCAAGAGTAAGATATAATCAAAGCGAACAGCCCGCAACGGTTGAACAGCTTGACGAGAACACCCTTCACATTGTTTTTGATGAGCCGCAGAGAGCCATTTCATACGGTCAGGCAGTTGTTTTATACGACGGCGACTATGTGGTAGGCGGCGGCACTATTTGCAAATCACCCAAATAAAATATCAAACGGTCGATGACAAAAACATCGACCGTTTTTTACTTTATAGTAAACTGCTCGAAAATAATCGGGCAAAGAAGGTTTGATAATATTAACCTGTCTGCCCGAACCCAGTGTCGAGGCACTCGACTTTTTATTTTAACTGTTCATAGCCTTTTCGATAATTTCAAGAGCCTTTTTTGCGTCACTTTCTGTCAGCTGAGGAGTGTCGCCGAGAGGGTATTCAATGCCCAGATTTTCATACTTTACCTTGCCGAGAGTATGATAAGGAAGCGTTTCGATTTTCTCGATATTTTTAAACGGCTTTAAAAACTCACCCAATCTTTTAAGCTCATCGTCATCATATGTGATTTCGGGCACAATTACATGCCTTATTCTCATTTTTACATTCTTTTCGTTAAGATACCGTGAAAAATCAAGGATATTGTCATTGCCGTGTCCCGTGAGCTTTTTGTGTTCCTCGTTGTCAATATGCTTTATATCAAGCATTACAAGGTCGCAGACAGTCAAAAGCCTGTCAATTTTCTTCATTCTCTCGGTATTTTTTCTGTCAAACAAAACTCCCGATGTATCAAGACAGGTGCTTATATCTTTGCTTTTTGCAAGCTCAAACAGCTCAATCAAAAAATCAAGCTGAAGCATAGGCTCTCCGCCCGTTGCCGTTATACCGCCCGTTGTATAAAACGGTCTGTTTCGCTCAATTTTTTCAATAATCTGTTCGGCAGTATATTCTTCACCCGCATCCGACGCCCAAGTATCAGGATTATGGCAATAAAGGCACCTCATCGGGCATCCCTGAAAAAATACAACAAATCTTACGCCCGGTCCGTCAACCGTGCCGAACGATTCAAACGAATGAATTTTTCCTGTCATAGAATTCACCTGCACTTATCAATTAAGGGCGGAAATAATCCGCCCTTTTCGATTTTTAACATTAAATTGAAGAATGGAATGTTCTTGCAATAACCTCATCCTGCTGTTCCTTTGTCAGCTTAATAAAGTTTACGGCATAGCCCGAAACACGAATTGTAAGCTGCGGATAAAGCTCGGGGTGCTTTTGAGCGTCAAGCAAAAGCTCTCTGTCAAATACATTTACATTGAGGTGGTAACCGCCCTTGTGCATATAGCCGTCAAGCAATGCAACAAGGTTGTGGTTTCTCTGTTCCTCGGTCTTTCCGAGAGCGGACGGAACAATAGTGAATGTGTTTGAAATACCGTCCTGTGAATCCATAAACGGAATTTTTGCAACAGAAGCAAGCGACGCTACCGCACCGTTGCTGTCCCTGCCGTGCATCGGGTTTGCACCCGGAGCAAAAGGCTCTCCGTACTTTCTGCCGTCGGGAGTTGAGCCTGTGTTTTTACCGTAGGAAACATTAGAAGTAATGGTTAATATTGAGGTTGTAGGAATACCGCCTCTGTAAGTGTGGTTCTGACGAAGGTAGCTTATAAAGGTATGGAGCACCTCTTTTGCAATATCGTCAACTCTGTCGTCGTCGTTTCCGTATTTCGGGAAATCTCCCTCCGTGATATAATCGGTTACGATTCCGTTTTCGTTTCTTACAACCTTTACCTTTGCATATTTAATTGCAGACAGGGAGTCGGCAACAACCGAAAAACCTGCAATACCCGTTGCAAACCAGCGTGTAACATGCTTGTCGTGCAATGCCATCTGCAAACGCTCATAGCAGTATTTGTCGTGCATATAGTGAATGATGTTGAGTGCATTTACATAAACCTGTGCAAGCCATTTCATCATAGCCTTGTACTTGCTCATTACATCGTCGTAGTCAAGGTAATCTCCCTCAACAGGGCGGAACTTCGGTCCTACCTGCTGACCCGTAACCTCATCAACGCCGCCGTTAATTGCATAAAGCAGGCATTTTGCAAGGTTTGCTCTTGCCCCGAAGAACTGCATTTCCTTGCCGATCTTCATTGAAGATACGCAGCAGGCAATACCGTAATCGTCGCCGTGAAGCGGACGCATAAGATCGTCGTTTTCATACTGTACTGCGTGGTGCTTGATTGACATCTCGGCACAATAGCTCTTAAACTTTTCGGGAAGCTGTGTTGACCATAATACTGTAAGGTTAGGCTCGGGAGCCGCACCGATGTTGTTGAGTGTGTTGAGATAACGGAAAGACATCTTTGTAACAAGCGGGCGTCCGTCTGTTCCTATTCCGCCGATTGACTCGGTAACCCATGTCGGGTCGCCTGCAAAAATCTGATTGTATTCGGGTGTACGGGCAAAGCAAACCATTCTGAGCTTCATAATAAAGTGGTCGACAATTTCCTGTACTTCTTTTTCGGTAATTGTACCCTCGGCAAGGTCGCGGGCAGCATAAATATCAAGGAATGTTGATGTTCTGCCAAGGCTCATTGCCGCACCGTTTTGCTCTTTTACAGCTGCAAGATAAGCAAAGTAAACTGCCTGTACAGCCTCCTTAAAGTTTGAGGCAGGCTTTGAAATATCACAGCCGTAAATCTCTGCAAGCTGCTTTAACATCTGAAGTGCTCTGATTTGTTCGGAAAGTTCCTCACGCTCACGGATAACATCGGAATACATTATTATTCTTGTTGTGTCCTTCTGATGCTGCTTATCCTCAATAAGTCTGTCAACACCGTAAAGAGCCGCACGGCGGTAGTCGCCGATAATTCTTCCTCTGCCGTATGCGTCGGGAAGACCCGTGATAATATGGTTTGAACGGCATTTTCTCATTTCAGGAGTATAAGCGTCAAACACGCCTGCGTTGTGCGTCTTTCTGTGAGTTGTAAAAAACTCCGTAACTTCGGGGTCAACCTCATATCCGTTGTCCTTGCATGCCTTTGTAGCCATTCTGATACCGCCGTACGGCTGAAGCGAACGCTTTAAAGGCTTATCCGTCTGCAAGCCGACAATCTGTTCTTTGTCCTTATCGATATATGCAGCACCATGTGATGTAATGGTTGAAATAACCTTTGTATCCATATCAAGCACGCCGCCTGCTTCTATCTCCTGCTTTTTAAGCTCACTTACCTTGTCCCAAAGGTCAAGAGTAGCCTGTGTAGGTCCTTCAAGAAACTCTCCGCCGTCAAAATACGGAGTGTAGTTATTCTGAATAAAATCTCTTACATTGATTTCGCTTTCCCAGCTTCCGCCTTTGAAGCCTCTCCATTCATTACCCATTGCGATACCTCCATGTATAATATTTATATTTTTTGGTAAAATATACTAAGCAAAAAAAGCCGACTTAGTCTGAGCTTTCGCCCAGACGGTCGGCTTTTAACAGTTATACTCCACTGTGGTTAATTCCACTGTTCCGTCAGTCATATAACACCATAAAAATAACACTTTTTATTTTAGTTGTCAATACTTTTTAACCATTAAAAAAAGTTCTGCGTTTCGCAAAAAAATAATTAGTCCAAATACATTTTTTTGAGCAGTTTGATGCCCGCAGCTGTTTTAAAAATTTTATCTTTTGCTGTCTCAACTGCTTGAATACTCGCCCCGTCTTCAAAAAAATTAACAAGAAAATCCGCTTCAACCAATATCTGATAAGGCATTGTATCAATATTCGTGTAAGTGTGATGATGTCCGACAATATAGCAGACCTTTTCTGTAAATTCACTGTCATATCCGAGGTTTGAGAGCAGTTTTTCAGCCTGTGCCGGGCCCTCAATTTCTTGGTATTTTCCCGCACTTGAATTGTATTTTTCTTCGCTTAGCTTTATTCCTATGTCGTGAACAACAGCCGCAACCTCAAGAAGATTTTGACTGTATGAATCAAGGTTTTCTCCCTCTCCTATTGTCTTTGCCAAAGAAAAAACTTTTAAAAAATGGTTTATTCTTCTTGTGTCCTTGCCATAATATTCTATCATAGCCTCTATCACTTTTCCGCTGCTTTTCATACTTCCACTCCCGAATCTTTACAGTTTAAGTAAAACACTTGCGGCGTATATATTACTCTGAGTCATTTCTTTTGTGATTTTAAAAGGGTTCTTATGTAACCGAAAACAGCCTCTTCGCCCTCGTCACGAAGCATCACAAGCAATTTTTCAAGCAAAGCTTCCGTGTTTTTGTGCATCCTGTTTTTGCCTCTTATTCTCAAAAAGTAATTGAACGGGTCAGCGTTTGTGTAGCTTTTTCCGTTATAAATTTTGCTTGCCGCAACACGGTCGCAAAACATTTCTATTACAAATCTCAACGGCATCTCAACATTTTCTATAGATTTTGTTTTCGGATTATAGTCGTTCCAGTATTCATAATGATGGCGGTTTCTGCCCTTGTGGTGCATCCACGCAAGCGAGCTTCCGAACAGCTCACGCTCACGCTCGTTGGGACTTCTGTCCCCCTGAAAATATCTTGCACCCATAATAAATTCCGTCGGGCTGTACTTTGACAAGTCATGTCTTAATCCCTGCCAGAGAATCCCCGCCCTTGCACAGTTTGCGATAACCTTGTGTCTGTGCTTGGTAATAGTAATAAAATGCTTGATCGGATGTGCCATATATAATCACCGTTTATATATTATCATATTTTGGTGAGAATTAAAATATGTCTTGCGTTATTTACAAAAAAAAGCTATAATTTAAAAGATTAAGATTTTGTAACAATTTGAAAGGTTATATTATGAAAAAAAACTTATTCATTTTGCTATTATGTTTAATATTGATTTTCACTTGTATTTTTTCTGCTTTGGGAAATACAGCATACAAGAATAGTAACGGCGTCAGCACACAAAGCACCTCGCCGTCTTTACAATCAGAAACCCAGTCTGCAACCGCTAAGCCGCAAACATACGATACAGAAATAAAGGATCCCGTTACACTTGAAGTATCACAAACGAGCATAATTTCGATAACAGATGATGAGGAAACCTCTCTTGAAAGCTGGACAAGCAGTGATTCTTCCGTTGCGGCGGTTGACAGCGGAGGACGCATTGACGCTCAAAAAGTCGGCAAAGCAACCGTTACCGCTGTGTTCAGCAACAATAAAAAATACGAATACGAAATTACCGTCGTTGAACAAACAAAGCAAGAAGAAGCTGACAGATTTTCAACAGCAATAACTGCCAACAGCGATATTCTTTCGAAAAATCTGAGTGACAACAGCGGCAAAAATCCTTATTCAATTTATGTAAACAGAAAAATGAATTGCGTTACCGTCTATACCTATGACGAAAACGGAGAATACACCGTTCCCGTCAGGGCAATGGTTTGCTCCTGCGGAGAAAATTACGGAACAATCACAGGCGATTTTAATATTTACTTTAAAAATAAATGGAACGCTCTGTTTGACAATGTGTACGGCTACTATGTAAGCGGCATTTCGGGAGATTATTTGTTTCATTCCGTTCCTTACTACACACCGTCGCCCGACGACTTGGAGGTTGAGGAATTTAACAAGCTCGGAGAAGACGCATCGCTCGGATGCGTAAGGATGGCTATGGCAGACACAAAGTGGATATACGAAAACTGCGACTATAACACAAGTATTAAAATTTACGATGATGATAATCCGGGACCGCTCGGAAAACCCGATACTATTAAAATAACAGATTTCTCATGCGGTTGGGATCCCACCGATGACAACAAGAACAATCCCTACTACAACAAAAACCCTCAAATAATAGGTGCAGAAAACTGTACAATTAAAAAGGGCAGCAAATATGATCCGTTAGACAATATTAAAGCACTTGATACCTGTTCAAATGATATTACCGACAAAGTTTCGGTAACAGGCAATGTGGTAACTTCAAGAGAGGGAAAATATAAAGTTACCTATTCTGTAACCGACGCTCTAAACAGAACCAAAAGCGTTGACATAACAGTAACCGTTAAAGAATAAGAGGTGTATTATATGACTGAAAAAGAAAAAATGCTGCAAGGATTTATTTACGACGCATCCGATAAAGAGCTTGTGGAAATGCGTAGAAAGTCACATAAGCTGTGCAAACTGTATAATGATACTTTTGAGGACGAGGAAGAAAAACGCAGTCAAATTGTTGCAGAGCTGTTGCCCGACAGCAAAAAAGAACTTTATCTGCAAGGTCCGATTCAATTTGATTACGGTGTTTTTACTTCATTCGGTGAAAATTGCTATGCAAATTTTAATCTTGTAATTTTAGACTGCTGTGAGGTTACCATAGGAAACAATGTGTTTTTCGGTCCTAATTGTACGGTTGCTACGCCGATTCATCCGATGTGTGCCGAAGAACGGAGAATTCAGCAAAAAAGCGACGGAACTCTTTTTAATTATGAATACGCAAAGCCGATTGTCATTGAAGATGACTGCTGGCTTGCGTCAAATGTGACTGTCTGCGGAGGGGTCAAGATAGGCAAAGGCTCGGTAATAGGTGCAGGCAGCGTTGTCACAAAGGATATTCCCGAAAACTCCTTTGCCGCAGGCAACCCCTGCCGTGTAATCAGAAAAATCACTGACAAAGAATCTGTTAAAGACCTTATTAAATAAAAATGCAGGTTTAATTTTTATAGGTGTTTGATGCATTTAATTTTATATATTCGGCAATCAACAGTCCGCCCTACACTGCTACGCTGTGTTTTGAATTATATCGGGGCGTCTGTATCTTGTGCAACAGAACATTTTGCAGGATTTTCAAGTCGTTTATCGTATAATTTTAAAGTCTATTTTTATGAAGGCAGGAGTTTTGCTCCTGCCGATTATTTTTTAACGCAACAAAGGGCAGATTTATCATCTGCCCTTTAAAAATTTTATTTCGGTTAATTTAATATCTTGCTGATTAAAATTTATTTCTTAACTGCTTCGCTGTCAAACATCTTTACAAGTGTTTCGTTGTCGGCGTTTCCGGTTTTCTTAATGCCGTTCTTTGACTGAAAGCTTTCAACGGCAGATTTTGAAATATCGCCGTAGTAACCTGTTATATTCTCCTTGTCATCTACATAGCCTAAATCGTACAAGCGTTGCTGCATAATCTTGACATTTTCGTTTTCGTCCTCATATTTAAGCGACAGTCCGTCAAGCTTTATATTGTAGTCATCGGCAACAGAAGTATTCGAAGCCTGAGTCGAGGATCCGTTTACAGTTGCCGGCTGTGCCTGATCAGGCGTTGAATCCGACTTTGCAAGCGACGGATACATAAAACTTACCATTTTTTCAAGAGTATCAAGAGCGGTTCTGCCCTGACGGGTCATATCATCCTGAGTAATCATAAGAGTTTTGCCGTTCTTAACTGCATCAAGCTTACTAAGCACGGAATCTTGTTTAACCGCCTCAAGCGTAGCATTATCAGCATAGAAAATAAAGTTCGGATTAGCAATTTTGAGAGTGTTAACATCAACGCTGTTTTCGTCAATATTAACCGCCGTGTTAACCGCACCTGTGTAACCCAGCAACATATCGCCGTATGATCCGCTTGTCATCAGCTTTAGACTGTTATCCTCAATATACAGGTAACAAACCGTATAAAGTATATCGGAATTGATTTCCGACTGTACGGCAGATTTAACCTGCTCCATTTCGCCAATCAAACTTTCGTAGGATTCCTCTCCCTTTGCAGCACCTGTAAATTTTCCGCCGAGAATCTTTCCGATAGTCAGATAGTTTGTTTCAAGCTGCGTTACGGTATCAGCCTGCGACATTTTAATTACTGTGATATTTTCACCCTTGAGTTCATCTTCAACGCTCTTGTCAAAGTCTGCTCCGGCAAAAACAATATCCGCCTCGCTCTCAACGATTTTGCTCACATCGGGTGTATTCTCCGAGCCAACGCTCGGTACAATGCTCATCCATTCCTGATTAACCTCATCGCTTCTGCCAACCATTTTAACATCATATTCCATATAGGAGATGATATCCGCCGCTGAGGGATCAAGAACAACAATATTTTCAGGCTCGTTTTCTATTGTAATGTTAGCTACATCAACAGGATAGTCGCTTTCCTGACAACCTGAAAATGATAAAACCGATGCTAACACAAAAACAGCCGCAAGGGTAACCGAGATAATTCTCTTTTTCATAATTTTCCTCCGAATTTGGCAATAACGCATTGTCAACCAGCATCTTGCCGTATTTTTATCAGCAAAACAGGGATTCCACATATTGCTTTGCACAGCGAGGCGAGCGACCGCCCCTTGAAAGAGCAAACTTTTCCGCTCCCATCTCAAGCTCTTCACGGCTCATTTTAACACCCTTTTGCTCTGCAAGTGCACAAACAATTTCAACAAATTCCTTTTTCGTCGGAATCGAATAGCAAACCGCAAGTCCGAATCGGTCAGAAAGCGAAAGTGTTTCCTGCATATTGTCACGGGTATTGACATCATCGTCAGTCCTGTCGGAAAAGCTTTCCTTAACAAGATGACGGCGGTTTGAGGTTGCATATATCAGAGCATTGTCAGGACGGGCGGCAAGACCGCCCTCCAAAACAGCCTTTAGGGTTGTATAGCTCTGGTCCTGCTTTTGGAACGACAAATCATCAATAAATATAATAAATTTCATCGGGAGTGCCGCAATTTTATCAACAAGTATCGGAAAATCAATCAAACGCTCCTTGGGAATTTCAACAATTCTCAGTCCGTCTTTTCTGAACTCATTTGCTATTGCCTTGACGGTAGAGCTTTTTCCTGTTCCTTTATCACCGTAAAGCAAACAGTTATTGCAGCTTTTTCCCTCGATAAACGATCTTGTATTGTTAACAACCATTTCTCTTTGGATTTCATAGCCTGTAAATGAATCAATATCAATTTTATCCGCATGAAGCACAGGCTGAATATCACCGTCACGCCAAATAAAAGCCTTGTAGCGGGCAAAGATACCGCATCCGTTTTCCCTGTAGTAGCCTGCAATATTTTCAAGAGAGCCGTCAAACATCTCAAAGCTCTTGGCACACTCGCCCGACTGCCAGCGTGGCAGCGACGGAATAATATCTTTTATCTCATCATTATACTTATATGCACCTATAATATCGTCGGGAGTAAGCTTAGAGGCCGCAAGAATCGCCTCGCAGTCACGCTTAACCGCTGCAAGAACATCATTTGGCAGGGTATTGTATTTTCCTGCCGCAGCAGCTCTTGTAAAACAGTTTTCATCAAACATTGCCGCTTCGGTCAAAGCGTAGGCAAGCCTGTTGCTGAAACCTCTCTCGCTGATAACGGAATAAAAATTACCATATACATTTAAAAACCTGTCAGGCTCGCTTTCAAGAGAAAGCAGTAAATCATAATACGCCTTAACAACACTTCGTTTCATGATTCCTTTAAACACGGAAAGCGAAGAAAGCATAAATTTAATTTTGTTGACATTATTCATTAACTATCATCCCAATCAACCTTTATTTTACGCTTTTTTATCATTTAAGTCAATATTTTTGACAACATTTATATATGCACAGGATATACAAGGCAGGAACAATTTGTATTTTTATATACAGCTAAACTATTCTGTTTTTTCTGTTTCCGTTTAAAAATTCTCTTATGTTGTCGGCTACTATATTCATAAGACGCTCTCTTGTTTCGACAGGTGCCCAGGCTATATGAGGCGTCATAATGCAGTTAGGTGCATCCATCAAAATGCAGTTTTCCTCCATCGGCTCTACCCTAAGGGTGTCTATTGCCGCACCGCCGATTTTATTGTTTTTTAATGCATCAAACAAGTCCTGTTCAGACATAACGCCGCCGCGTGCAGTATTGACAAAAAGGGCGTTTTTTTTCATCTTGTTAAATGCCGTTTTATCAAACATATTTTCAGAATCAGCGTTCAGCGGACAATGAACGCTGACGATATCGCTTTTCTCAAGCAATCTGTCAAAACTTACAAACTCTGCATTTTCATCTGACTTCTCGGAACGATTATATGCAAGCACTCTCATCTCAAACGCGTTGGCAATTCTTGCAACGGCTCTGCCTATATTTCCAAAACCTACTATTCCGAGTGTTTTGCCCGCAAGCTCCGTGAGAGGGTAAACAAACGGTGAAAAGGTTTTGCTCCGTTTCCACAGTCCGTCATGTACAAATTTGTTGTAGTTTGAGGTATTATTAAAATGCTCCAAAATAAGTGCAAATGTGTGTTGTGCAACGGCATTCGTTGAGTATGACCCTGCGTTACATACGGCAATATTGTGCTTTTTGCAGTACTCGATATCAATATTATTGTAGCCAGTCGCAAAAAGTCCTATATACTTTAGATTTTTTGCGAGAGCAAGCGTATGCTCATCGAGTATCGTTTTGTTGCAGATTACCATATCGGCGTCTGCAATTTTTTCGGCAACCTCGTCATACCTTAAAAGTCCATATTCCGAAACATCGCCGAACTGCTTTAAAATATCGGCGTTTACAATATCATCAAGCACGGTTTGTGCATCAGTAAGTACAATTTTCATATTATCACCCCTATTGGTTTTTATTATAGCTTGTATTTTTAATTGTTGCAAATTAAAAAATCCTATCTTATAATAATATTCGGAGGTTATAAGATGTATAAGAATTATCTTTTTGATTTGGACGGCACACTTTTGCCCATGGATATGGATTTATTTATTAAACTTTATTTTAAATCGGTCTGTAAAAGATTTGTCCCGATACTTAATGTTGATTCTGACACGCTGATTAAGGCTTTGTGGTACGGAACAAAACAAATGGGACTTAATAACGGTACAAGAACCAACAAGGATGTTTTTTGGGAAGCGGCAGAATCTGTGTGCGGTAAAAGTCTGGTTGAGTATATTGAACAGTTTGATGATTACTATTGCAATGAATTTATAGCCGCAAAGCAAGCCACTACAGTAAATCCTTACGCCAAAAAGAGCGTTGAATATATAAAAAAACACGGTGGCAGACTTATTGCCGCAACAAATCCCATTTTCCCCGAGGCCGCAACAAGGCGGAGACTTGAGTGGGCAGGAGTTTCTCCCGATGATTTTGAATATATTACATTTTACGAAAATTCAAGCTCCTGCAAGCCGAATCTGAAATATTACGAGGACATATGCGAAAAATGCGGTATAAACCCAAAGGAAAGCATTATGGTCGGCAACGATGTTGACGAGGATATGTGTTCCGAAAAACTTGGATTTGACACATTTTTAATAACAGATACACTCGTAAACCGTGATAACAAGGACTTCTCAAAATATAAAAACGGCAGTTTTGAAAGTTTTTACGGCTTTTTGACAGATAAATAACCGTGCAAAGGTTTTTTATAAAACGGTTTCCGATTCTGACAACATCGTTTTTATGCTGTTATAAATCAAACTAAACTAATAAAATCCACCGGTTGTACCGGTGGATTTTTTCTGTAATTTAATTATTGGATTTTTGTAACCTTATAATCCTCGTCGTCAAGGTAGCTGCTGTACTTTTCAATATCATCTTTCTTTAAATATCCTATTCCGGCAGATTCATCTGAATAAGCAAGGTTTTCACCGTCCAAATATGTATTGAAAAGCCTAAACTCAACATACTTGGTGCTTGTTTCTGTCAGAGAAGTGTACTTACCTTTTAAAACAAACACAAGTGCATTCTGATATGAATAGTTTTCTTGATCCTTTGTTTCAGAAAAATACACATTTTCTATGCTTGCGTTGCTGAGTTTGCTGATTTCTTCTTCAGCTATTTTTACGGCCTGTTCCTTAATTTTATCAATATTGCTCTTTAAAGTATCTACAGTCAATGCTTCGTTTAAAACAACTGTGTATGAGCTGTTGTTTGCGTTTACCAGTATGCCGCTTGATAAATTATTATCTTCTTCAGTGCTTACCGTAATTACATCGCCGTCACTTAAATCTTCTGATTCGCTGAGATTTACTCTAAATGAGTATATTTCTAATTCATCCTCAAAAACAGATACATTGGCATATGAAGTATAGTACCCATAGCTTGTTGAGCCCTCCGACTTAACAGTATATCCGTCCTGCTCATACTCAAAGGGCAATACCTCAACGCAAAGTCCGCCGTCTACAATTCCCACTGTTTTAACAAGATCGTTATCAGTTATATATTTTACGGGATCAAGAGTTGTACAATCTTTAAGCGTAATTGACTGCTTGTTTAAAACATCACTTACTTTAATTTCAAACTCAGCATCCGATTTATCAAGAGATATTCCGAGTGATTTCTCCATAAGCTCCATATACTCAATGTCGTCTATGTCATCAGACCACTTCACTTTGACAACGATAACATCATCCTTGCCTATATTGCTTACATTCTGATACGCACCCGAGCCGTAATCTTCTGCTTCTTTTCTGCTATCTTCAGAATCTTTAATATAAGCATCAATGTCACAATAGTATATAAAAGGCTCAAAACTTGTTTGTGACGACAAAACATATTCATCGTAATCCTGTATAGCATTAAGCCAATCTCCCACAGAGTTCAAATCATTTTCATACTTACTGTTATCCTTTTCAGGCAACAGCTCGTTGTCTATTTTCTCATAATCTATTGAGAATTGTGCATTTGCATAACCGTCATAAAGCATATAATCGTCAAATTCAATCTTTATGTAACCCTCTGTAATTTTAATTGATTTAGGCTGATTTAATACAACGATGAGCGTAACCACAATGGCTGCAACAACAAGTACAGCACCACCGATTATCGCAACAAGCTTGACAGGAAACTGTTTTTTCTCTTTTGGCTGTTGCTGCAAGGTCTGTACCGGTTGCTCAACCACTTGTTCCGGCCGCACCACACCCTGAACAGAAGGTACAGTTTCCTGATATGGCTGTTGAGCTGTATTAACTTGTGATGAATTATCTTGCTGAATAACATTAGAATTTTCAACAGGACAACCGCATTTCATGCAAAATTTGTCGTTTTCATTCAGAACATTTCCGCATTTTTTACAAAACATAACTACACCCCTTTATTTATATAACCATATTATATCATATTAGGATATTTTTGGCAATGATTTACTATAAAATATTTAAAACAAATAATTAAACTATTCGTACTTTAAAAATGAGGATGTACCGTATTTAAATTTATTCAAAAGTCTGTAATTTGAGTAATAAAAAACGATATTATTTAATCTAACCATAAAAATATTTAAATTTGCTCATCTCTTTTTATTATGTTTTTGGACATTTTCAACCTATAATACAGGATTATTCCGAATAACTGATATAAAACACAAAAACGGCTGTCCGTTTGGACAGCCGTGACTTTGTAGAAAGTGAATTACTTTAATTCTACTTCTGCACCTGCTTCTTCGAGCTTTGTCTTCATAGCTTCAGCGTCTTCCTTAGAAACAGCTTCCTTAAGAGTCTTAGGAGCCTCGTCTACGAGAGCCTTAGCTTCCTTAAGACCAAGACCTGTTACCTCACGAACAACCTTGATAACAGCGATCTTGTTGCTGCCTGCACCCTTAAGTACAACATCAAACTCAGTCTGCTCAGCAGCTGCTGCACCACCGTCAGCAACAGGACCTGCAACTGCAACTGCAGCAGCAGCGGATACACCAAACTCATCCTCTACAGCGTGAACGAGCTCAGAAAGCTCTAATACTGTGAGGCCTTTTAATTCTTCAATAATAGCAGTAATTTTTTCAGATGCCATTTTAATTTACCTCCAATAAAAATTAGTAAAATTTTAATTAATCAGCAGATTATTCTGCTGCGGGAGCCTCTGCAGGAGCCTCCTCTGATTCGGCAGCAGCTTCTGCTGCACAAGCCTCAACGCCGCCCTTATCAACAACAGCCTGTACGGCACGAGCGAATGAAGCGATAGGTGCCTGGAATGCACCGAGAACATTTGCAAGAAGAACCTCTCTTGAGGGAAGCTTTGAAAGTGATACGATAGTATCCATATCAATTACAGCTCCGTCAAGATAACCTGACTTAACCTTAAAGTTATCGTGATCCTTTGCATAGTTGCAAAGAATTCTTGCAGCGGCAGCATACTCGCTGTCACTTGTTGCAATAGCTGTTGTTCCTTCGAGAACAGGCTTAATATCCTCAAGACCAACCTCGTCACAAGCACGGGAAAGAAGAGTATTCTTAACAACTGTGTATTTTACATCGTTTTCACGAAGCTCTTTTCTGAGCTTTGTGTCATCTTCAGTGTTAATACCCTCGTAGCAAACAACTACACCTGTGATAGAGTTTTTGAGTCTTTCAGCAAGCTCAGCTACAACAGCCTTCTTCTGCTCTAAAACTTTCTGACTTGGCAATTATTTCACCTCCGAATGTTTTTTACGCAGTTCATAAAAAAAACAGCCGCCCGAAGCCTCGGACGGCTGCAAAAATACAAAATGTAATTTGCATCTTCCTCGGCAGGTGGGATACCCCTTTATGCTAATGCACCTGCTGTCTTTAGAACAGCGAATTTATATTTACACTATTGTGCAAATAACTTAACTTAGATTAAATTAAGCACCGAACTTTGTCGGGTTAATTCTTACGCTCGGTCCCATTGTAGATGTAACGGCAACTGAGCGGATATACTGACCCTTAGCAGCAGCAGGCTTAGCCTTAACTACAGCTTCCATAAGTGTGTCAAGGTTTTCGTTAAGCTTCTCTGTACCGAAGCTTACCTTGCCGATGGGGCAGTGAATAATGTTAGTTTTATCAAGACGGTACTCAATCTTACCTGCCTTAGCCTCTTTAACAGCCTTGGCAATGTCAGTTGTAACAGTACCTGCCTTTGGGTTAGGCATAAGACCTCTCGGTCCGAGAATTCTACCGAGACGACCTACAAGACCCATGCAGTCGGGTGTTGTGATGAGCACATCAAAATCCATCCAGTTTTCCTGCTGAATTTTCTGTGTCATATCCTCGGCACCTACAAAGTCAGCACCTGCTTCCTTAGCAAGATCTTCGTTAGCACCCTTGCAGATAGCAAGAACTCTAACATCTTTACCTGTACCGTTAGGAAGAACAACCGCACCTCTTACCTGCTGATCAGCGTGACGGCTGTCAACACCGAGCTTTACATGAAGCTCAACTGTTTCGTCAAACTTAGCAGTTGCAGTCTTTATAACTGTATCAAGAGCTTCGGCTGTGTCATATAATTTACTTTTGTCAACGAGCTTAGCAGCGTCAACATATTTCTTACCGTGTTTCATCAGTTTTCCTCCATTGTTAGGTGGTCAATCGGAAATTTCCTCCCACCCGGATTAATTAGTCAACTACTGTAATACCCATGCTTCTTGCAGTACCTGCGATCATGCTGATAGCTGCGTCAAGTGAACCTGCGTTGAGGTCGGGCATCTTCTGCTCGGCGATTTTAGTAATCTGCTCTTTGGTGATCTGAGCAACCTTAGTCTTGTTAGGTACGCCTGAGCCGCTGTCTATACCGCAAGCTTTCTTAAGAAGAACTGCTGCGGGCGGAGTCTTTGTAATGAAAGTAAACGAACGGTCAGCATATACTGTTATTACAACAGGAATGATAAGACCGATATCGTTCTTTGTACGCTCATTAAAATCCTTTGTGAACGCAACAATGTTTACGCCGTGCTGACCGAGTGCCGGACCAACAGGCGATGCCGGAGTAGCTTTTCCGGCGGGAATCTGTAGTTTAATTAAGCCTACAACCTTCTGAGCCATTGTGTTTGCACCTCCAAAATTCGTGGTAAATTGCGGGACGCCACTGTGTAGGGTCCCTCCCACAGGGAACGGTTATGTTCCCAATAAAAAGCCATTTGGCTGATTATTGTAAAATTAATCTTCAATCAGTTCAGCCTGAGCAAGCTCAAGCTCAACAGGTGTTTCGCGTCCGAACATGGAAACCGTAACGCGAACATAGTCTTTGTCGGTATCAATTTCTTCTACAACACCGACGAAATCTTCAAGCGGACCGTCAATAATACGCACCGAATCACCTACATTGTAGGAAACCTTAACGCTGCGTGTTTCAACGCCCATTCTGTAAACCTCTGCATCTGTAAGCGGTACAGGCTTTGAGCCCGGTCCGACAAAACCCGTGCATCCGCGGATATTGCGGACAACATACCATGTTTCATCGGTATATACCATCTTTACAAAAACATAGCCCGGATATATTTTGTTTTCGACCTCTTTGGTTTTATCGCCTACTGTTTCGACAACTGTTTCGGTAGGAACCTTGACATCGATAATCATATCCTGAAGATTTCTGTTTTCCGCAGTTGTCATAAGGTCTGCGGCGACCTTATTCTCGTAACCCGAATAGGTATGAACAACATACCATTTTGCTTCTGATTGAGGCATTATAACTTTCTTCCTTTCGTAAGCTAAAGCAATAACGCTCGTTTAAGCAGCAGTGTTCATAACTAAGCCAAGCAATGCATACAAGCCTCTGTCGAGAGCAAATATAAACAATCCCATAACAATTATAACGGCAATTACAATACCGAAATTCTTGGTTGTTGACTTTGCTGTCGGCCAAGTTATTTTCTTGAGCTCACCCTTACATGCGCCGAGGTACTTAACAAGCCTTTTAAATACATTAGGCTTTTTGCTTTTTTTGGCAGACTTTTTGACATCTGCCTTTTTTTCGTCAAGCTTTTTGTCAGCCATGATGTACCTCCATTATTTAGTTTCTTTGTGAAGAGTGTGTTTTTTGCAGAAGCGGCAGTACTTGTTCATCTCAAGTCTGTCGGGACTGTTTTTCTTGTTCTTCATTGTGTTGTAGTTACGCTGTTTGCACTCTGTGCAGGCCAATGTGATTTTAACTCTCATAACGGCACCTCCCGGTTATTTCGGAATATTTTAGCCTCCCTCAATAGGGCACAAAAAAATAAGCCCCTTTCAGAGGTACAACTATTCTATCATATATACGCTTTCAAGTCAATAGCTTTTTTTAACTTTTGTAAATATGTGTAGAAATAAAACACAAATTACTCAGTCGCTGACAATAATCATACGAAATTTTCATTGCAGGCGTTGCTGCATTTGGGCATTCAATCACCTGCAATACAGATCCATGTTTTATCAAAGGCTATTTCCGATCTTTCTGAAACGGTTATACCTTGCGTTTGTCAGTTCTTCGTCGGTCATCGAAAGATTTTTTTCAAAAGTACGGCTTACAAGAAGCTTCAGGCTCTCAAACATCGCCTTGTCCTCTGCCTTAGGCTGACGGATAATACGCTCAATAACTCCAAGCTCAAAAAGGTCCTGTGCTGTTAATTTAAGAGCCTCGGCAGCGTCCGCAGCTCTTGAGCTGTCTTTCCAAAGAATTGACGCACAGCCCTCCGGTGAGATAACCGAGTAAACAGAGTTTTCAAGCATCCAAACCTCATCTGCAACCGCAAGAGCAAGTGCTCCGCCGCTGCCTCCCTCGCCTATGAGGATAGTAAGGATAGGGGTTTTCAGCGTCATCATTTCCATTATATTTTCCGCAATGGCAAGTCCCTGTCCACGCTCTTCTGCTCCGATTCCGCAGTAAGCTCCGCTTGTATCGACAAGACACAGCACAGGTCTGCGAAACTTTTCAGCCTGCTTCATCAGCCTTAACGCCTTGCGGTATCCCTCCGGGTGAGCCTGACCGAAGTTACGCTCCATTCTCTCTTTTGTATTTCTGCCCTTTTCAAGACCTATTACGGTTACAGGCATATCATAAAGCATTGCAAGTCCCGAAACAACAGCCTTGTCATCAGAAAATCTGCGGTCACCGTGAAGCTCGATAAAACTGTCGCCGAACATATTTGCAATAAAGTCTACTGCCGTAAGTTTGCCCGCATCTCTCGCAGCCATAACCTTTTCATACGCTGTCATCATTCTGCCTCCCCAACGCCGCAACCGTGAATTTTAAGCAGTTTTACCAAAGTATCTTTTAGGTTATCTCTGCTTACTACTGCATCTACAAAGCCCTTTTGCATTACAAACTCCGAGGTCTGAAAATCCTTAGGAAGCTTTTGCCTCATTGTTTGTTCGATAACCCTCGGTCCTGCAAAAGCAACGAGTGTGTCGGGTTCTGCAAGAATAATGTCACCCTCCATAGCAAACGACGCCGTAACGCCGCCCGTTGTCGGGTCGGTCAAAACTGTTATGTAAAGCAAACCTGCATCGCTGTGGCGTTTTACCGCACCTGAAGTTTTTGCCATTTGCATAAGGGAAAGTATTCCCTCCTGCATTCTGGCACCTCCCGAAACCGTGCAAACGATAACAGGAAGATTTTTCTTGGTTGCATATTCAAACGCACGGGTTATTTTTTCGCCTGTAACAGTACCCATACTGCCCATCATAAAATCAGAATCCATCGCACACAACACAACTTCAATTCCGTCCATTTTGCATTTTCCGCAGATTACGGATTCCTTTGAACCTTTAGCTCTCGCCTTCTCAAGCTTTTGGTCATATCCGGGGAAGTCAAGAATGTTTTTGCTTTCCATATCCGCATCATATTCTGCAAAAGAATTTTCGTCGGCAAGCATAGCAATCCTCTGTTTGGCATTCATTCTGAAATGGTGATTACACCTTGTGCATACACGGAGATTTTCCTCCATATCCGTTGTAAGGAGCATAGTATTGCACTTGGGGCACTTAATCCACATTTCATCGGGAACAAACGGAATATTCTGCTGTTGGTCAGACGACGCTTCAAGTTCATTTTTCGGTTTTCTGAAAGAAAATAAATCCATAATATCTCCATAACCTTTTGGCTTTTGTGCAGTAAAACAAGTAAAGCCCTGTGAATTTATAATACCTGTTACTTCTTGTTGCGGCGACGCTCAAAATCTTCCATAAAATCTGTTGTATATTCACCGCTCACAAACTGATCATCGGACAAAATTTCGGCGAGTATATCACGGTTTATCTCAATTCCGTCAATAACAAGCTCGGACAGAGCCATTTTCATTTTTCTTATGGCTTCCGACCTGCTTCTTGCCTGAACAATCAGCTTGCCTATCATCGAATCATAGTACGGGGGAACAAAATAGTCCTGCATAATAGCAGTATCAAAGCGGACAAAAGAGCCGCCGGGAATATGCAGTCTTTTAATTCTTCCGCAGCTTGGGTGGAAACCCTTATCGGGATTTTCTGCATTTATTCTGCACTCAATAACATTGCCGTGTGTAAAAATACTGTCCTGCGTGCGTGTAAGCTTTGCTCCTGCGGCAATTCTTATCTGCCACTGAACAATGTCAAGTCCCGTTACCATTTCGGTAACACCGTGCTCAACCTGCAAACGGGTATTCATCTCCATAAAATAGAAATTATTGTTTTTGTCAAGCAAAAATTCAACCGTACCGGCATTTACATAATTTACAGCCTTAGCCGCCTTAACCGCCGCAATCATCATCTCTTTGCGTGTTTTCTCATCAAGTGCGGGGCTTGGGCTTTCTTCAATCATTTTCTGATTTTTTCTCTGGACGGAACATTCTCTTTCGCCGAGACAAATTGTGTTTCCGTATTTATCGCACAAAAGCTGCATTTCGATATGCTTAACAGGATGAATAAATTTTTCTATGTAGCACGCTCCGTCGCCGAACGCCGCCTTCGCTTCCGCAGAAGCAGAAAGAAACGCTTCTTCAAACTGCTCAATGGAATCGACTCTGCGAATTCCTTTTCCGCCGCCGCCTGAGCGAGCCTTAATCAGAAGGGGAAATCCGATTTTTTCAGCTTCTTCAACAGCCTGCTGGACGCTTTCTACAATATCACAGCCCGGAGTAACGGGAACACCTGCCGCACGCATCGTCTTGCGGGCATTGTCCTTGTCGCCGAGCAGTTTGATCATCTCGGAATCAGGACCTATGAAATTGATATTGCACTGCTCACACAGCGAAACAAACTTTGCGTTTTCGGAAAGCAGACCGTATCCGGGATGAATTGCCTGAGCACCGCTTTCTACGGCAACGGTAAGTATTGCAGGCATATTCAGGTAGCTTTCAGCAACTCTGTTTCCTCCTACGCAGTAGCTCTCGTCGGCAAGCTGCACATGAAGAGCGTCCTTGTCCGCCTCGGAATAAATAGCAACGGTAGATATTCCCATTTCTCGGCAGGCACGGATTATTCTTACCGCAATTTCGCCGCGGTTGGCAATCAATATTTTAGAAAACATCATTTCACTTCCAATTAATTATTGCAAAATTTAAAACGCCGTCTGTTTATTTATTCTCTACAAGTGCAAACGAAAGCTCGGCACTTACGCACAGCTTTCCGTCAACATATCCCTTGGCGTCAATAAAATAGAACGCACCTCTGCTCTTTGTCAATGTACATACGCTCTCAAGAGTGTCACCCGGTTTAACGGGATTTTTAAATTTAACATTGTTCATTTTTGTAAAATACGGCGTACAGTTTTTAACCTTGTCAGCAAGCAGACAACAGCTTGCCTGTCCCATCATCTCGCAGAGTATTACACCCGGAACGACAGGATTTCCGGGAAAATGTCCCTGCAAAAAAAACTCATCGCCCTTTATTGTATATCTTCCCTTTGCCGTGTTCTCATCAACGCTTTCTGCCTCTTCAACAAGAAGCATATTGTCACGGTGGGGAAGTATTTTCTTGATTTCTTCCTGATTAAGCATAATCATTTCTCCTTTAAAATTAAGCTTCTACCCTCGTTTTAATCAACTCAAAACACAGAGGTTAAAATGTCCGCCTAATTTTAGTTTATTTTAAACAGCGGCTGACCGTATTCAACAAGCTCTCCGTCATTAACGAGGATTTCAGCGATTTCGCCGTCCTCTTCAGCCTGAATTTCATTCATACACTTCATAGCTTCAATAATGCAGACAACATCGCCTTTCTTTACCTTTTTGCCTACGCTCACAAACGGAGTTTTTCCCGGAGCCGAAGCTGCGTAGAAAACGCCTACAATAGGTGCGTCGATAGTTTTGGAGCAATCAGACGCAGCAGACGGAGCAGCAGCATCCTTTGCAGGAGCGGGAGCAACAGGTGCAGCCGGTGCAGCAGATACAGCTGCGGCAGGAACCGTGCTGACGAACTGCTGTGCAGGCTGTGCCTTTTCAAGATGGATTTTTGATCCGTCCTCTTTTTGAATTTCCAAAACAGAAAGAGATGAGTCCTCAAGAACCTTAATAAACTCTTTTATTTCATCTATGTTATACATATGTTACGCCCTTTCAGATTAAATCTTTTTGAACACAACGCAAGCGTCGTGACCGCCGAAGCCGAGGTTTGTTGAAGCGGCAACATTTATGTTTCGCTTAACAGCCTTATTAGGTGTGTAGTTAAGGTCAAGTCCCTCATCAGGCTGATCAAGGTTAATTGTAGGAGGAATTATACCCTCACCCAGTGCCTTGATTGCCGCAATAGCCTCTACTGCACCTGTTGCACCGAGCATATGACCTGTCATCGACTTTGTTGAGCTTATGTTGACATCATACGCCTTTTCGCCGAGAGCCGTTTTGATAGCCATTGTTTCTGTCATATCGTTAAGATGAGTGCTCGTTCCGTGAGCATTGATATAAATTTCTGCGTCATCTGCAACATTTGCCTCTTCAAAAGCAACTTTAATCGCTCTTGCAAGTCCTGCACCCTCGGGATCGGGTGCGGTAACATGGTGTGCGTCACAGGTGTTGCCGTATCCGCAGAATTCAGCGTAAATTTTTGCACCTCTTGCCTTTGCGTGCTCATACTCCTCAAGAATAAGCATACCTGCACCGTCAGCCATAATAAAACCGTCACGGTCCTTATCAAACGGGCGGGACGCTTTCTTGGGGTCGGGGTTAGTTGAAAGAGCCTTTATATTCTGAAAACCTGCAATGGTAAGCGGTGCAATAACTGCTTCCGTACCGCCTGCGATTACTGCGTCAACATATCCGTCCTTTACAGCATGGAATGCCTCACCTATTGAGTTTGTACCGGTGGCACATGCACTCATAACAGATAAAGACGCACCCTTTGCGTTAAATCTGATAGCCACATTTCCTGTTGCTATATTACCTATCATCATCGGGATAAAGAAAGGAGAAACCTTTCTCGCACCTCCGTTTTCCATTGCCACCGCATTTTTTACAAATGTATGAAGGCCGCCGATACCGGCACCTATATACACACCGAAACGGTTTTCGTCAATCTTACCTATAATTCCGCTGTCATCAACAGCCTGCTGTGCTGCCGCAATAGCGTACTGAGAATATAGGTCAAGCTTTCTTATCTCTTTTTTCTCTATATATTTTTCAGCGTCAAAATCCTTGATTGTTCCTGCTATGTGAACCTTTAGCTCGCTTGTATCAAAATCAGTGATTGTTTCAATTCCGCAAACTCCGTCAATAAGATTTTTCCACATGGTATCAACATCGTTGCCGACGGGAGTTATAGCACCCAATCCTGTTACTACTACTCTTCTGCTCATAATTACCTCCGATTTAAATTGTGTAATTTAATCATTCCAAAGATTATGCGTTATGCGTGGCTGAAATAAGCTAAGGCAAATGTTTTTCTGCATCACATTGCAAGTCCGCCGTCAACCTTAATAACCTCTCCCGTCACATAAGCAGCCTCGTCTGAGCAAAGGAACGCTACAACATTTGCAACATCCTCTGTTGTGCCGATACGCTTTGCGGGAATCTGTGCCTTCATAGCGTCTTTAACCTTATCGGAAAGAACATTTGTCATTTCCGTAGCTATATAACCGGGTGCAACTGCGTTTACTGTTACTCCTCTGCCTGCAAGCTCTCTTGCAACAGATTTAGTAAGTCCTATAATACCTGCCTTCGACGCTGAATAATTAGCTTGTCCTGCATTTCCCATAATTCCTACAACTGAAGATGTACTTACAATTCTGCCGTAGCGTTTTTTCATAAAATGCTTGTAGGTATGCTTAATCATATTGAATGTACCCTTGAGGTTTACATTTATGACAGCGTCAAAATCCTTTTCGTCCATATTGAGCACAAGCTTGTCGCGGGTAATTCCTGCATTGTTGACAAGAATATCAATTCCGCCGAAATCTTCAATAATTTTATCGACAACATCTTTAGACGCCTCAAAATCAGACACATCGCAAAAATACTGTTCTACCTTTGTACCGTACTGCAAAAGTTCTTCCTTTGCTTTTGCGCCCTCGCTCTCATCGCCGACATAAAGAATCGCAATATTTGCTCCTCCCTTTGCAAGCTTTGAAGCAATTTCAAGTCCTATTCCTCTTGAACCGCCCGTTACTACGGCAGTTTTATTTGTAAAATCCATAATATTTACCTCCGAATACCGACTGTCTGTCAGCACACATTTTAAGCATTTTTAAACTTTATTTTTCTGATTAAATTATATTTCCAACGCCTCAATGTCAGCGGGAGTTTCAACCTTGAACGCTTTGACATCGGGGTTAATTCTTTTAATAAGTCCTGTCAGCGTTTTGCCAACACCGACCTCGATAAATGTATCTACTCCGTCGGCAATCATATTTTCAACGATAGACTGCCATCTTACAGGACTTTCAACCTGTGCCTTTACAAGTGCCTTAAAATCGCCCTCATAAGGCTTTGCGGTTACATCGGAATAAATGACGGTTTGGGGATCCGAAAAATCGACTGCCCTCATATATTCTTCAAGACCTTTTGCAGCCTGAGCCATAAAAGGAGAGTGAAAGGCTCCGCTTACTGCAAGCAGCTTTGCTCTTCCGCCGGCATTCTTTACAGCCTCGCAGAATGCGTCTGCGTTGCCGCTTGTCGTAGCAACAACCGTCTGTGCCGGAGAGTTGTAATTTACAGGGTATGTGCTGTCAAAGCCTGTGCAGATTTCTTCAATTTTTTCGGCAGGCAGCTTCATAACAGCAGCCATTGCACCCGGATTTTCATTTGCCGCTTTATCCATAAGCTCGCCTCTTTTGCAAACAAGCTTAAATGCTTCCTCGTCTGAAAGCATTTTTGAAAAAGCAAGTGCGGCAATCTCGCCGAGTGAAAAACCTGCAACACAATCGGGCTTGATTCCCTTTTCAACAACTGCATAGGCAGCCGCAAGATCTGCGGCAAAAACGCACGGCTGAGTGTTTACCGTTTTGCAAAGCTCCTCCGTACTGCCCTCAAAACACTGCTTTGAGGTGTTTGCCCTTATTCCGTCTGCCATATCAAAAACTGCTTTTGCTGCGGGAGAAGCTTCATAAAGCTCCTTTCCCATTCCGCTGTACTGTGCTCCCTGTCCTGAAAAAACAAATGCTATTTTACCCATTTTGTCGCTCCGTTCAATACTTCTTCTGCCTGTGTAAACATCTCAACAATCATTTCACGGGCAGGCTGTTCCTTTTTAACCATAGCCGCAACCTGACCTGCAAGCACAGTTCCGTTTGATACATCTCCCTCTCTTGCAGCCAGTCTGAGAGTGCCTACACCCATCTTTTCGAGATCTTCATCCGAAAACTCCGATGAGTTGTACTCTGCCTTTGTATATTCACGGGTAAAAGCGTTTCTTATTGAACGCACGGGGTGACCGAGTCTTTTACCTGTCACTACCGTGTCAATATCCTTAGCCTTTAATATTTTATCCTTGTATGCCTGAGCTATTGTACATTCCTTTGCAACAAGGAATCTCGTTCCTACCTGAACGCCTACTGCACCCAGCATAAATGCCGCCGCAATCTGTCTTCCGTCGGCAATACCGCCTGCTGCAATTACGGGGATAGAAACAGCGTCAACAACCTGCGGCACAAGTGCCATTGTTGTAAGATCTCCTACATGGCCGCCTGACTCTCCGCCCTCTGCGATAACAGCAAACGCACCGTTCTTTTCCATTTTTCTTGCAAGAGCAACGCTCGGAATAACAGGAATGACCTTGATTCCTGCCTCAAGCCATTTCGGCATATATTTGCCGGGGTTACCCGCACCTGTAGTTACAACCTTTACGCCCTCTTCAACAACCACATCTGCAACTTCATGTGCAAAAGGGCTCATAAGCATAATGTTTACACCGAAGGGCTTGTCTGTAAGCTCCTTACACTTGCGTATTTCCTCACGGAGCTGTTCGCCGTTTGAATTCATTGCCGCAATAAGTCCGAGTCCGCCTGCATTGGAAACGCCTGCTGCAAGAGAAGCGTCGGCAACCCAAGCCATTCCTCCCTGAAAAATCGGGAACTCAAGTCCGAGAGACCGGTCGATAACGGTAGAAATCATATGTACATTCTCCTTTTCTGCATAATAAAGCGGTTTATTAGAGCAATGCGTTTGCAAGATTTCATCAAACAAACACGACCGCCAAAACCGCATTCATCAAAATTTAATACTATGGCATATTAAATTAATAGTACAGCAAAAGAGATTAAAAGTCAATATATATGTTAAAATTTTAACTTATACTGCCTTAACTGCAAAAATCCTCCAATGATTTTTGTAAATTTTTTTCTCCCTCGATTTCAATTCCTTTTTCAAGCAGCATAATATCTCCCTTTGGCAAAGAGCTTACAAGTGTTTCCGTTTCAATGTATGGAACCTGCTCACCTTTCTTATATACAACTATACGGTTGTTTTCGGCTTTCATTATATAAATATCCACAGTTTCACTTTTATCCTCTGTATTTGTGGTGACGCTCGCTTTAACCGACGCAGAAGGGGCGGCGTAAACACTTGTAAACAGGCATGCCATTAAGATTATTCCGGTTATAAGCACGAGCTTTTTCATAAAATCATTCCTTTTTAACAGCTTATCCTTATTATTATTATTGAAGACATTTTCTTTATGCTTTAGTATAGCTTTACGGATATTTTAACCTGCAGACCGCCGAATATTCACCCTTTTACATAAAAAAGTACCTTTTTATTTACATATTTTTTAACAAAAATTTAATTTAAGATATTTATTTTTTGCTTTTTAGGTGCTATAATATCTATTAATAGTGTACTTTGTTACTTATAAACCGAAACTATCTATGTTTACAGATTTTCATACAGCATAAACAATTTGAATGTTGGCAATTTGCCGTCATAAGGAGTAAATATGCGTAATAAACGAGAAACAGATATAAGCAGATATACTGACAGAACTGCTGAAACTGCAAATATTTCAGATAAAAAAGAAAGTGGTGTAAAGAGAACCTTTAAGGCAATAGGCAAATTTCTTTTGACAGCCTTTACAATCTGCTTTGTCGCTCTTTTTATTACCGGTATTTCGTTTGCTATTTATGTACTTACGCTTGCATCTGAACCTACGGGAATAGATTTAAAAGCAAAATCCCTTAACCAGACAAGCTTTATATATATCAAAGATGATGATACCGGTGAGTTTAAGGAATATCAAACGCTTTACAGTACAGAAAATCGTATTTGGGTTGATAACCAAGATATACCGCAGGCGATGAAAGACGCTGTTGTGGCTATTGAGGACAAGCGTTTTTATGACCACCACGGTGTTGACTGGACAAGAACGCTCTCTGCCGTAATAAATCTTGCAACGGGAGAGGACACTTACGGCGGTTCAACCATTACTCAACAGCTCATAAAAAACATTACCGATGACAACGAGGTTTCCATAAACCGTAAGATCCGTGAAATATGCAAGGCATTAAACCTTGAAAACGAATATACAAAAGATCAGATTCTTGAGGCATATCTCAATGTTGTAAACTTCGGAAATAACTGCCAGGGCGTTGAAGCCGCCGCACAGCTTTATTTTGACAAGAGCATAGCCGACTGCTCTATCGCTGAATGTGCCGCAATAGCGGGAATAACACAAAACCCTTCTTTGTGGAATCCGCTTGTCTATCCCGAAAACAACAAGGAACGCCGTGAAATAGTTCTGAGTGAAATGTACGACCAGGGCAAAATTACCAAGTCTGAATATGATGAGGCGATGAAGGAATCCGAAACAATGGAATTTGTAGGATTCCAAAACACACAGGACGATGATGACGACAGCGGTTATGTGCAAAACTGGTATATTGACCAGATGTTCTATGACCTAAAAGAAGATCTCGCCTTGTATTACAATATCAGCGAGGATGCCGCATCTGAAAAGCTATATACAGAGGGTCTTAAAATCTACTGTGCAATGGATGAAGAAATGCAAAACTACATTGAGCAGGAGGCTCAAAACATCGACAAGAGCAGCGACCCCGATCTTCAGATAGGCTCAGTACTTATGGGCTTTGACGGCAGAGTTATCGCAACCGTCGGAAGCTCAAATAAAAAAACACAGGCTCTTGAATGGGACAGAGCGACCCACTCAACGCTCCAGCCCGGTTCTTCGATAAAACCGTTGGTTGTTTATCCGTACGCAATAGAAAATAAATACTTGTACTACTCTTCACTTGTAAAGGACGAGCCTGTTGATAACTGGAAAAGCGAAAACGGAACGCTTGTTTCAGGTCCTAACAATGCGTACGGCAGCTATTACGGTGATATGCTTTTGCCCGACGCAATCGAAATATCATCAAACGCAACGGTTGTTCAAACCATGAATCTCATAGGAGGTCCGTCGGTTGCATACGAACAGGCTGTAACCAAAATGGGCTTTAAAAAGCTTTCCGAACAGGATGCACAAAACACCGGTGCACTGTCAATAGGCGGTATGAACGGCGGCGTATCAGTAAGAGAAATGGCGGCGGCTTACACATTTATGGGCAACGGCGGTCTTTACTATGAGCCTTACACCTACTACTATGTGACAGACTCTGAGGACAATATTATAATCGACAACAGAGACGCAATACCGAAGCAGGCTTATTCGGCAGAAACCGCCTCGATTATGAACAGACTGTTAAATTACAATATGACATATACCCAGCTTTCACACACCAGTGCAAGCTATGCTAAAATTGAGGGCTGGGATATAATCGGTAAAACAGGTACCACTGACTATAACAAAGACTCTTGGTTCTGCGGACTTTCGCCCTACGCAACCCTTGCAACATGGTGCGGATTTGATCAGCCCGACAGCATCAGCTATAACGGCAGAACCGTTGCATCAAAATTCTTTGCCAACATTATGGGCAAGTATCTTGAGGACAAGGAACCAAAGGAGTATTCTCTTTCTCCCAATCTTGTTGTAGCACAGTATAACCCGTACAACGGACTTCTCGTTACAACAGATAATCCGACAGGCAAGTACATCGGCTATTACACAGAAGATAATATGCCGGCAATGGGCGGATATTACAGCGATGATGACAGCGGTGATTACTGGGACGACGGCGATTCATCATACTACGATTCGTCAGATTCAAACAGCGGCGGAGGCGATGCTGAAACTCCGTCAGGCGGAGACAGTGCAGATTCAAGCGAGCCTGCTGACAACAATAACCCAAGCAATCCGGATGACGGTCAGAGCAGTAACCCCGACGGCGGTGAAAGCAGTGCTGTTTCGGGAGGAGAAGAATCAAACGGCGATGAGCCTGCGGAATAATGCAATTATCATACAAAATAATCTGAAAGGTTAGGTAAATATATGGTTTCAGTAGCAATAATGGGACACGGAGTGGTTGGTTCGGGAGTTGCCGAAATTCTCACAACACACAAACAAAAGCTTTTTGCAAGTCTCGGAGAGGAAATTTACATCAAATATATTCTCGACTTGCGTGAATTTCCGGACAGTCCTCTTGCAGACAGATTTACAAAGGATTTTAACGACATTATAAACGACCGCGAAGTTAGGGTGGTTGTTGAAGTTATGGGCGGTTTAAACCCTGCCTATGACTATGTAAAGCAATGCCTGAAATCCGGCAAAAGTGTTGTAACATCAAACAAGGAGCTTGTTGCTGCTCACGGTGCAGAACTTTTGGAAATTGCAAAAGAAGAAAATGTAAACTTCCTTTTTGAGGCGTCAGTCGGCGGCGGTATTCCGATTATCCGCCCGATGAGCCAATGCCTTGTAGCTAACATTGTTTACGAAATTGCAGGAATTCTTAACGGCACAACAAACTTTATTCTGACTAAAATGATAGAAGACGGAATGCAGTTTGATGACGCTTTAAAGCTTGCTCAGGATCTCGGCTTTGCAGAAAGAAATCCTGCTGCGGATATTGAAGGCCACGATGCGTGCCGCAAGATTTGTATTCTTGCCTCTCTTGCTTTCGGAAAGCATGTTTACCCCGATTCGGTACATACCGAGGGCATCACAAAAATAACACTTGAGGATGTCAGGTATGCCGAAGCATTTAACTGCGTTATTAAGCTTATCGGCAAGGTAAAGCGTCTTGACGACGGAAAAATCGACATTCTTGTTGCACCTATGTTTGTGCCCAAAGTAAGTCAGCTTGCAAACATTGACAATGAGTTTAACGGTATTATGGTAAGAGGCGACTGCACAGGAGATGTTGTGTTCTACGGAAAAGGTGCAGGAAAGCTTCCTACGGCAAGTGCCGTTGTGGCAGATGTTGTTGACTGCTGCAAACACCTCAAAACAAGAAAGTTCCTTTACTGGGCGGACGGAAATTCAAACAACATCATTCCGTTTGAGATGTCAAAAACAGCCGCATATGTCCGTGTTAAGGGCGAGGACGCAATTAAAAAGGCCGAAAAACTCTTCGGTGCTATCAGCGTAATCAAAATTGACGGCGTAAGCTCTGACGAAGCTGCATTCGTTACAACAGAATTACCCTATGGAGAAATTATTGAAAAAACCGAATCGCTCAAGCAAGACGGCGTTGAGGTACTGTCGATAATTCGTATAGGTGATTTATAATAAAAGAGGAGTATGGAGTAAATGAGTTTGATAGTTCAGAAATTCGGCGGCAGCTCTGTTGCCAACGCCGAGCGTGTTATGAATGTTGCAAAAATTGTAACAGACACATTTGCAAAGGGCAACGATGTAGTAGTTGTTGTATCTGCACAGGGTGACACTACCGACGACCTTATCGAAAAGGCACAGGAAATTAACCCTAACGCATCAAGAAGAGAAAAAGATATGCTTCTTGCGGCAGGTGAGCAGATTTCAATTTCGCTTCTTGCTATGGCAATCGAAAAGCTCGGCTACCACGCAGTATCTCTGCTCGGCTGGCAGGCAGGCTTTGAAACCACATCGGCACACACAAGTGCAAGAATTAAAAGAGTTGAAGCATCAAGAATCAAGCGTGAGCTTGACAAAAAGAACATTGTAATTGTTGCGGGCTTCCAGGGCATTTCAAAATACGGTGACATCACAACTCTCGGCAGAGGCGGCTCGGATACAAGTGCTGTTGCCATTGCTGCTGCAATGCATGCTGATTTGTGCCAGATTTACACAGATGTAGAAGGCGTTTATACAGCTGATCCGAGAAAGGTTAAAAACGCTAAAAAACTTGAAGAAATTTCATATGACGAAATGCTTGAGCTTGCTACTTTGGGAGCTCAGGTTCTTAACAACCGTTCGGTTGAGATGGCTAAAAAATATAACATTGAGCTTGAAGTGCTTTCAAGTATGGCAAAGGCTTCGGGTACTATTGTAAAGGAGAAAACAAAAATGGAGAAAATGTTAATCAGCGGTGTTGCTAAAGATACAGAGGTAGCAAGAATTTCTGTTACAGGTATTCCGAACCTTCCCGGTCTTGCTTTTAAAATGTTCTCAAAACTTTCGGCAAAGGATATTAATGTTGATATTATCCTCCAGTCAATCGGTCACGACGGCAAAAAGGATATAAGCTTTACGGTAGCAAAAGACAGAGGCAATGAAGCAGTTGAGTGCCTTAAGGATTATATGGAAAACCTCGGTGCCGCTGAAATCCTTTATGATGACAGCGTTGCTAAAATTTCTATCGTGGGTGCAGGAATGGAAAGCCACGCAGGCGTTGCTACAAAGATGTTTGAAGCTCTGTATGACGCTCAGGTTAACATTCAGATGATCAGCACAAGTGAAATCAAGGTGTCTGTTCTTATTGATGTTGAAGACGCTGACAAGGCTGTTGCTGCTATTCACTCAAAGTTCTTTGATTAATTTAACAAAACATCTATTTAAATCGGGCAGGCAAAGCTTGCCCGATTTTTTACTTTATAGTAAATTGCTCGAAAACGGTCGGGCAAAGAAGGTTTGATAATATTAACCTGTCTGCTCGAATTGCGTGTCGAGGCACTCGACTTTTTTATGCAAAAAAATCCCCCGCAAGCTATTGAAGCTTACAGGGAATTTTTTGATTTTACCATCTTCTAAATTTTTCTTCTGTTTTTATAAATCCGATAAGCAATAATACACATAATTATTTCGGCAGCCGATGATATGGGCGTTGCAAGCCCGATATAAAACAGCGATTCAACTCCGATTCGGCTCATAATATAAACGGCGGGAATTCTCACAACAAACGCCCCTATCAAACTCTGAATCATTACAAATACCGTCTTTGAGCATCCGTTGAAAAAGCCTACAAAGCAAAACAGCACGGCAGTTAGCAAACAGTCAATAGCATATGCCTTTAGATAATCATGCGATGCGGCTATAACGCTTGCCTCGTTTGAAAAAGCCATAGACAGTATATCTCCTGCAAAAAACGCAAGTGTACCCATTATGCAGCCCGAAACAAACGCTGTCTTAATTCCGTAGAACAAAGCCTTGCGTGAACGGTCAAAACGGCCAGCACCGTTATTTTGTGCAACAAAAGCAGAAATAGACTGCATATAGGCAGACGCCACAAGCATTAAGAATATGCATACCTTTTCTGCAACTCCCGCAGCAGCAGATTCCGTTACACCCATACCGTTTACGACAACCTGTATGAACAAAAAAGAAAATTGAACAAGCAGTTCCTGCAACGCAATAGGTATTCCTACAAACAAAATTCGCTTTACGCTTACTTTGTCAAATCGAATATATTTTAAACAAAAGTCAAACGGCAGATCCTTTTTGCCTATAAACCAGAGAGAACAAATCACGCTGATTGCCTGTGCCGTTACGGTTGCAATAGCAGCACCTACAGCACCAAGTCCGAACACGCCTACCAAAATTAAATCTGCCGCAATGTTAATTACACATGCAACGGCAACTGTAACAAGCGGTGTTTTTGAGTCGCCGACACCTCTGAAAATAGCACCTATTACATTGTAAGCTACAATAAACACCGTACCGATACCGCATATTCTTACATATCCGCTTGTTTGAGCAACCGCCTCCTTCGGAGCGTGCATAATACCCGTTAATATATCGCTGCTCGGAACAATGGTAACAGTAACAACAACAGCTACAACAGCAAACACAGCAATGCCGCTTCCGATTCCCTTGCTTGCTCTTTCTCTGTCATTTGAGCCTATTGCATTACCTACAAAAACAGTTACTCCCATTGTTAATCCGGTTATAACCATTGTAATCATATTAAGAAGCTGACTTCCTGTGGCAACACCCGACTGTTCATTAGTTCCTGCAAACTGTCCCACAATAATAAGGTCAGCCGCACCGTACATAGCCTGCAAAAACAAGGCACACAACACGGGAAACGCAAAAGAAATAAGCGATTTCAAAATATTACCCTGAGTAAGATTAACTTCTTTTCTTTGTTCCATACCGAGTTCCTTTCTGTAACAATTCGTATTTAACATAAGGAGTAAAACATTGATACACAAAGTATGCCGTAAAATAATCTTAATAAATAAAAAGCCGAATAAGAAAACGGGAATTTCACCCGTCATCTTATCTGGCTAATAACTCCTTGGTTATTCACCCTCCGATGTTTCAAGTGGTATCGTATCAGAAAATGAGAAATATGTCAAGTTAATATTTTATTCACCTAAATTTCACTCTTAAATCGTTGAATACTATTAAATATAGTGGTATAATTATACAATACCCATAACTAAAAAGGGGAATGTTTATGAATCTTGTAGAATTTAAAAATGTTTATAAGCGTTACACAATGGGCGAAGTAACAATTAACGCTGTTGACGGAATTTCATTTTGTATTAAGCAGGGTGAATTTGCAATCGTGGTCGGTGCGTCAGGAGCAGGAAAAACGACTGTTTTAAATATTCTCGGCGGAATGGACAGCAGCAGCGAAGGCGAAGTTTTTGTAAACAACAAAGACATCAGCAAATTTAATGAAAAGCAGCTTATTGAGTACAGAAGATATGATATAGGATTTGTGTTTCAGTTTTATAATCTTGTTCAAAATTTAACCGCTAAGGAAAATGTTGAGCTTGCAGCACAAATTTGCAAAAATCCGCTTAACAGCGAGGAAGCTCTCAAAAGCGTCGGACTGCTGGACAGAAAAAATAATTTCCCCTCACAGCTTTCCGGAGGAGAGCAACAGAGGGTATCTATTGCAAGGGCTCTTGCAAAGCGGCCTAAGCTCCTGCTTTGCGATGAGCCAACAGGTGCACTCGACTACAATACCGGCAAGCAAATTTTAAAGCTTTTGCAGGATACCTGCAAAAAAGAAAAAATGACTGTTGTACTTATCACACACAACAGTGCAATAACTCCTATGGCTGACCATATAATCGAGATGAAAAGCGGAAAAATCGTTAAAGATGTTTACAATTCTTCACCGAAAAGCGTTGACGAAATTGAGTGGTAAACAATAAATTGTTTATAAGCATAAAAATGCGTAACAGCAAGGGATAGACAGCTATGACAAAATCTCTAATAAAAAATACATTTCGTGAAATTAAAAATTCAAAAGCACGATTTATATCCATTATGGCTATAATAGCACTCGGAGTAGGATTTTTGTCGGGAATTAAGGCAACGGTACCGTCAATGTACCAACTGTCAGACGACTATTTTGAAAGCCAAAATTTAATGGATTACAGACTTGTTTCGACCGTCGGATTTGACAGCGATGATATTAAAGCGGTTGAAAATACCGAGGGCGTTTCATCGGTTATGCCATCGTACTACTGCGACCTTCAAACCACAGGCGAGTCAGGAGGAAGTGTAGTCCGGCTTATTGCCGTACCAAAAGCTTACGGCGACAACAAAGAAATGAACTCCCTTGTATTAAAGGAGGGCAGGCTGCCCGAAAAGAAAAATGAAATAGTTGTTGAATATGAAACCATTGGCGGAACAAAGCATGAAATAGGAGATAAAATTGTTTTTTCCGAAAATGCGGGTGATTCTGATTTAACCGATCAGCTAAATTGTTTTGAGTACACGGTTGTCGGCAAAGTAAACTCTCCCCTTTATATTTCATACCAAAGAGGTACTACCAACATCGGCGACGGTGAAATCAGCGAGTTTATGTACACATTGGACGAAAACTTTATAAGCGAGCGTTACACGGAGCTTTATGTAAAGGCTGATTTTTCAAAGGACTGTCAGCCGTACACCGATGAATACGATTCGCAGTCGGACAAGCTTTCAAAAGTGTTGGAAAAAACCGCTGACGCACGGTGCACAGCCTTTGACGAGGACATTATTCAAAAGGCAGAAAACGAACTCGAAGACGCCAAAGCACAGTACAGAGACGAAAAATCCGACGCACAGGCAAAGCTTGACGACGCAAAAAAAGCCCTTGATTCGTCACAATCTGAGTTTGACCGAAAAATTCTTGATGCACAAGCTGAGCTTGACGATGCAAAAACAGAAATTGAAAACGGATGGGCACAGCTTGAAACCTCGAAAAACGAATATTATGCACAAATTTCCGCCGCAGAAGAAGAAATTGCAAATCAGGAAACACAGCTTGAAAACGCACAGGCGGAATATGAAAAATCAAAGGCAGATTTTGAATCACAGACAGCTCAGGCTCAAGAAAAAATTGACAGCGGTTTTGAACAATATGAAACAGCTTATAATGAATTTAAAACATCACAGGAGCCTTTACTTGTTTCGGCAATACAGCAGGCAAAACTTGCTGTTGATTCAATAAACAACGCAATAGCAGCCGAAACAGATCCCGATAAAATCTCAGCTCTGAAGCTACAGCTTGAACAGGCTCAAAATAACCTTGAAAGCCTGAATAAACAATATGAAGATGCCGTTTCGGAATTTGAAAAAACAAAGGAAGAACTTGACTTAATGCAGTCACAGCTTGATAAGAAAAAGGCGGAGGGGCAGTCAGAGCTTGACGAGGCATATAATCAAATTGAAAACGGAAAAGCTTTGCTTGAAGCGGGAAAAGCCGAGCTTCAAACACAAAAAAGTGAGGGATACAATAAGCTTTCAGAAGCAGAAAATGAGCTTAATAATGCACAATCACAGTATGATGACGGTGTAAAGGAGCTTGAATCACAAAAGTCGGAGGGCAGTCAGAAACTTGCCGATGCAAAACAGGAATACGAATCGGAAAAAGCCAGGGCGGAAGATGAATTTGCAAAAGCCGAAGCAGAAATAAAAGACGCACAAAAAGAGCTTGATAACCTTTCAAAACCTCAGTGGTATGTATTTACACGAGATGACAATCCGGGATATTCAAGTTTTTCACAAAACGCCGACAGACTGGATGCCGTGGCAGGCGTATTCCCTATGTTTTTCCTTCTGGTAGCGGTTCTTGTGTGTGTTACAACGATGACCCGTCTTATTGATGAAAAGCGAACGGAAATCGGAACGCTCAAGGCACTCGGCTACAGCAATAAGAGCATAATCGGAAAGTTTGTAATTTACTCACTTACCGCGGCTGTTTTGGGAAGTGCAGTCGGCATAATTCTCGGCGTCAGCACCCTTCCGTATATAATATACAACGCATACCAAATGATGTATTATATCGGGGATATAACTCTTAAGCTTGATTATATCAGCATCACAATCGCAACTGCGTCGGCAATTATTTGCACATCAGCCGTTTCAATAGCTGTGTGTATGCGTTCTCTTTCACACAAGCCGGCAGAAGCAATGCGACCCAAAGCACCGAAAGCAGGCAAGAGAATTATCCTTGAATACATTACTCCCCTGTGGAACAGATTCGGTTTTACGGCTAAGCTTACGGCAAGAAATTTGCTGAGATATAAGTCAAGACTGTGTATGACGGTAATAGGCGTTGCAGGATGCACGGCTCTCATTGTTTCCGCATTCGGTCTGCTAAACAGCTTTGACCCTCTCACAAAAGATCAGTTTGAAACAATCTATAAATATGACGCGGTTGTTGTCCCTGAAAACGGTGGAAGCGAACAAGAGCTTTCATACCTCACCGATGCAGCAGGCAAAAACAAAAATATAGAAAACTATATGCTTTTTATGCAGCTTGATGCAAGCGTTGAATTCGGTAAACAGATAAAAGATACGGACACTTATATTTCAGTGCCGCAAAATCCGAACGAACTTGAATCAATTATTTCTCTGCATACACGAAAGTACAAAAACACACTTGATTTAACTGACGACGGCGTGCTGATAAACGAAAAACTTTCGGATGAGCTTGGAATAAAAGTCGGCGACACAATAAAACTAAGCTGCAATGAAGGCGAGGCAGAAGTAAAGGTATGCGGCATTTTTGAGCAGTATATTCAGAATTATATTTATATGACTCCAAAGCTTTATACCTCACTGTTCGGCAAAGAAGCTATGTACAATATGCTTGACATTCAGCTTAAAGACACTTCGGATAAAGCCGCGAATTCCTTAAGCTCAGAATTGTTAAGCGACGACAGAATTATCGCCGTATCCTTTATAAAAACAAGCATAGAGGATTTTGAGAATATGCTTGATTCTTTAAACCTTGTTGTTCTTGTTATGATAATATCTGCGGCGGCACTTGCGTTTGTTGTGCTTTATAATCTTACAAGCATTAATATTGCAGAGCGTATGCGTGAAATTGCAACATTTAAGGTTCTGGGCTTTAACAACCGTGAAACAGCGTCATTCATTTACAAGGAAAATATTATTTTAACCTTGCTGGGTATAGCAGTAGGTCTTGTAATGGGAATATTCCTGACAGGTTTTATCGTTAAAACCGTTGAAGTTGACAACATTATGTTCGGGCGTGACATTTATTCCACATCATTTATTTTTGCCGCGTTGCTCACATTTATATTCTCTCTGCTCGTAAACGCAGCAATGAGTTTTAAGATAAAATCAGTAAATATGGTGGAAAGTCTTAAAAGCTTTGAATAAAAATATTGTATAAATCATAAATCTAAGGCAAACAGGCGGGATTGGCTTGTTTGCCTTAAATATATATTTTTTTGCCAAATTGTATAAATTGCATTAAATAAAGACTTAAAAAACACCCTTTATCAGTGCAAATACTCTTTGATTTTTAAATTTTTATATGTTAAAATTACCTACAAAGATTACAAATTAGTAATCTTTGTATACGCAGCAAATTTTAAACTTACTAAAGCTTATTAGAAAGGATGTTTTTTTGAGAGTTTTTGTTTTCAGAAGAATCAATGCGATAATAGTTGCAGTTGCTGTTCTTTTTACAACAGTTTTTTCATTGTCAATTTTGGCGAGTGCGGCCACAAGCTTTACTCCTCGACTTACTGCACCTTCATCAACTAATAAATATTATTACAGCGATATAAATCCTTTTTACAAATGGGGATACGGTATGCCCAACTGTACCGCATATGCTTTTGGCAGAGCATATGAAATTCTCGGAACAGAACCCAAGCTTTCTTGGGGAAACGCTGAGGACTGGTACGGCTACAACAAAACCAACGGATACTACAGCTACGGTCAGACACCGAAAATAGGTGCTGTTGCCTGTTGGCACTATGACGGAGGCGGCGGTCATGTTGCCGTAGTTGAAAAAATTGAAAACGGACAAATTACATTTTCAAACTCAGCATGGAACGGAACTAATTTTTATTTAAGCTACGCAAGCACCGATGACAAAAATGCAGGCGGTTCAAGCTGGTGGAATTTTGACGGATATATATATATCAGCGAAAATCTGCAAGCTGACGATTTTGCAACGGGCATCTACGAAACAGATGTTGACGATTATCTTAATATGCGAAGCGGTGCAGGGACAAGCTACAGTGCAATAGGAGCGATTCCTGACGGCGTTAAGCTCACCGTTACAAAAACAGACGGAAACTGGGGATACACCTCATATAACGGCAAAAACGGATGGGTATGCCTTGATTACTGCGTCTATATATCTTCCGCACCCGCTACAGAACCCACAACAACTCAGCCTGCAACTGTCGCACCGACTACGGCAAAACCCACTCAAACCGAACCTGCAACCGTGCCGACTACAACACAGCCTGCAACCTCGAATACATCTGACATTCCGGATTCACCGTCAGAAAGCATTTTGATGGGCGATATTGACTGCGACGGTACAATAACGGTAGCTGACGCTACACTTTTGCAGAGATATTTAAGCGGTCAGGCTGAACTGAGTGATGAACAGATAAGCCGCTGCGACTTAGACTCCGACGGTCGGATCTCAGTGATGGACTGCACAGCGATTCAAAAATATTTGACAAATTGATTTATAAGTGACTCAGATTTATCATTCTGGGTCACTTATGCTTTTATAAAATAAAATTTAAGTAAAATTTGTGTAATACAACATTATTTCACAATTAATAATCTTGTTTTATTATGGATAATGTTGTATAATATTTAGCATTACAGATGCAAATCAGTATAGTATAAAAATTAAACAGGCGGTGATTATTTTGGCATCTGATAACAAAAAGAAAAATGAAAAGACAAAAAACACAATTAAGTGGGATAATTTTCCCTATAACAATAGAGAGCTCAGCTGGATTGATTTTAACAAAAGAGTTCTCGAAGAGGCAATCAAAAAAGAAAATCCGATTATGGAAAGATGCAACTTTCTTTCAATAACAGCTTCAAACCTCGATGAATTCTTTATGGTCAGAGTGGCAGGTGTGCTCGATCAAATTCATCACGGAGTAAAGTCAAAGGATCCGTCAGGCTTGACCCCCAAGGAGGTTATGAACCGCCTTTCCGAAAAAATCCACGATTTTGCAAAAAGACAGTATATTTGCTACAATCGTTCTATAATACCGTCTTTGCGTGCTAACGGAATTGTATTTAAGGATATTAGTGAACTTGACGGTGATCAGCTTTCGTTTATTAACGATTATTTTCGCAAAGTGGTCTTTCCCGTTATTACGCCGATGGCTGTTGATACCAGCCGTCCTTTTCCGCTTCTTGCAAACAAAAGCCTTAACATTGCTGTAAGACTTACAAACGGCAAAAAGGAAGAATTTTTTGCGGTAGTGCAGGTCCCTTCAATTCTGCCGAGATTTCTTGAACTGCCTTCAAGCGAAAACAGAGTATTTATTTTGCTTGAAAAGGTAATTGCCGCACATTTAAACGAGCTTTTTGAGCTTTACAACATAAAAGACCATGATGTATTCCGAATAACACGAGATTCAGATCTTGACATTGATGAGGATACCGAGGACTTGATGGCTGAAATCAAAAAATCCATCCGCAAACGCAAGAGGGGCGAACCCGTAAGACTTGAGTTTTGCAAAAAATGTAATGTAGAGATCAGAAATTTCCTTATCAATGCCCTCGATGTAAACGAGGACGAAATATATTATCAGCGAGGACCTCTTGACCTGACATTTCTTTCAAAGTTTGCAAGAATTAAGGACTGCGAAAAAATGTGCTTTGAGCCTATTGTTCCTGTTAATCCCCCGGCAGAATTTTACGGCTATGACGATATTTTCGAGGCAATAAGAGAAAAAGACAGACTTGTTCATCATCCGTACGAGAGCTTTGATGTTGTCGTTGATTTTGTCAAAAAAGCGGCTGTTGACCCCAAGGTACTTGCAATCAAGCAAACGCTTTACCGTGTAAGCGGAAACTCCCCCATTGTAGCCGCACTTATCAAAGCGTGCGAAAACGGCAAGCAGGTTACGGTACTTGTTGAGCTTAAGGCACGATTTGACGAGGAAAACAATATCCAGTGGGCAAACAAACTCGAAAAAGCGGGTTGTCATGTTATTTACGGACTTACAGGACTTAAAACGCACTGCAAAATCTGTCTTGTTGTACGCCGTGATGACGACGGAATAAGACGCTATCTGCATATGGGCACAGGTAACTATAACGACAGCACAGCACGCTTTTATACCGACATCGGTATGTTTACCTGCCGTGAGGAATACGGCGTTGACGCTTCATCTCTGTTTAATGTTCTCACAGGCTACTCATTCCCTCCCGAATACAACAAGTTTATTGTTGCTCCAAACGGTATGAGAACATTTTTTGAAGCTATGATATTGAACGAAACACAAAACGCAAAGCTTGGACTGCCTGCAAAAATCACTGCTAAGGTAAACTCTCTTGTTGACCCGAGCATCATAAAACTTTTGTATGATGCGTCAAACGCAGGCGTTAAGGTAGAACTTATTGTCAGAGGCATTTGCTGTCTTGTGCCGGAAGTAAAGGGCTTCAGCGAAAACATCAAGGTAATTTCCATAGTGGGTCAGCTTCTTGAACACAGCCGAATCTTTATATTTGAAAACAACGGCAATCCGCAGTATTATATGGGCAGTGCAGATTGGATGCCGAGAAATCTTGACAAGCGTGTTGAACTTGTATTCCCTGTTGAAGACGAAGACCTAAAACAGCGTGTACAGGAAATCATTACAATTATGTTTAAGGACACAATCAATGCACGCAGACAGCACAGCGATATGACATATACTCCCGTTGAGAAGAGGGGCAAAAAACGCCTTAATTGTCAAAAATATTTTTCAAAACTCGCATCAAAGGCACAAAAAAGTGCAATGAATGCAAACTATGCAAAAACAGTCGGAACTCCCGTTGTTCCGCTCAAGAAAGGTGAAGTTGAAGAATGAAAAGAGTAGGTATTTTGACAAGCGGCGGTGATTGCCAAGGCTTAAACTCAACTATAAGAGCCGTTGCAAAAACACTGTATAACCACTACGGAACGGACGATGTTGAAATAATCGGAATCATCGACGGATATCGAGGACTGATTTACGGAGAATATAAAAGAATGAAGCCGGAAAACTTCTCGGGTATTCTGACTATGGGAGGCACAATTCTCGGCACTTCAAGACAACCGTTTAAATTAATGCGTGTTGTTGATGAAAACAGCGTTGACAAGGTCGCATCCATGAAGAAAAATTACAAAAAGCTTAATCTTGACTGTCTTGTCGTTCTCGGCGGAAACGGCACTCAGAAAACAGCAAATCTGCTGAGAGAGGAAGGGCTTAATGTAGTTTCGCTCCCTAAGACAATAGATAATGACCTTTGGGGAACCGATATTACCTTTGGCTTTCAAAGTGCAGTAGATATAGCTACAAATGTTATCGACTGCATCCACACAACAGCCACCTCACACGGCAGAGTGTTTATTGTTGAGGTTATGGGACACAAGGTTGGCTGGTTAACGCTTTATGCAGGAATTGCAGGAGGTGCGGACATTATTCTTATTCCCGAAATTCCGTATGACATTAACTCGGTAGTAAAAACGATAAAATCACGCACTGCAAAAGGCAAGAATTTCTCAATTCTTGCTGTAGCCGAGGGTGCCATATCCAAAGAGCTTGCCGCACTTCCCAAAAAGCAAAAAAAGGCGGCAATCGCTCAGATGAAATACCCCTCTATCTCCTATAAAATTGCCGCTGAAATCGAAAATGCTACGGGGCAGGAAACAAGAGTTACCGTTCCCGGTCATTTTCAAAGAGGCGGAAGCCCTGACGCATTTGACCGTGTTATTTCTACACGCTTCGGTGCGGCGGCAGCACAGCTTATTATTGATAAAAACTACGGAAATATGGTTGCGATGTATAACAATAAAGTCGTAGCTGTTCCGCTTGAAGAAATTGCAGGAAAGCTTAAAACCGTTTCCGTTGACTGCGAAGAAATCAAAACCGCCAAAGCACTGGGTATTTCATTCGGTGACTGAAAATCATAGATTAAACAAAAGCGGCTGTTTCAAACGAAACAGCCGTTAACTTTTGTATTTTCGGTATATCAGAGAATAAAACCTATTTTTTTCATAACCTTGCCCATTGTGCGGCTGCTGATTTTGAGAGCTACATCATCTGCTTTTCTGTAACATTCCTCAAGATATGCCTTGTCCTTGATAAGCTTTTCGTAACGCTCACGAATAGGTCTGAGTGTTTCAACAACAGCCTCTCCTACCGCTGTCTTAAAGTCTCCGTAGCCCTTACCGTCAAAATCATGCTCTATCCGCTCATATGACAGACCTGTTACGGCACTGTAAATAGCCATAAGGTTGTTTACACCGTCCTTGCCGTCTGCATATCTCACACAAGCTTCGCTGTCTGTTACAGCACGCTTAAATTTTTTCATAATTACCTCAGGAGCGTCAAGAAGATGAACACAGCCGTTGACATTCTCGTCCGACTTGCTCATTTTCCTTGTGGGATCCTGAAGGCTCATTACCCTTGCACCGTTCTTCGGAATAAATCCGTCGGGAATCTTAAATACATTTCCGTAAAGTCCGTTGAATCGCTCTGCAATATTTCTGGTGATTTCAATATGCTGTTTTTGGTCTGCACCGACCGGAACCTTATCTGCCTGATAAAGAAGAATATCAGCCGCCATGAGTACAGGATAAGTAAACAAACCTGCGTTTATGTTATCGGCGTGCTTTGCACTTTTGTCCTTAAACTGAGTCATTCTCGACAGCTCTCCGAACTGGGTATAACAGCTCAGTGCCCACGCAAGCTCGGCGTGCGTATGAACATGACTTTGAATGAAGAAGATACTTTTTTCCACATCAATGCCGCAAGCCATGATAGAAGCGTATGCGTCAAGTATATTTTTTCTCATCACAGACGGTTCCTGCCTTACTGTAATGGTGTGCAAATCTGCGAGTGCGTAAATACAGTTGTATTCATCCTGCATTGCTACCCAGTTACGGACTGCACCGAGGTAATTTCCGAGTGTGATTGTTCCGCTTGGCTGTATTGCACTGAACACAACCTCTTTTTTCTTTTCGTTTTCCATATGTCAATTCCTCCGTAATATCGTTAAAATTTTATCACCAATTATTAGCTATTTGTCCGAGTATTTTTATTCCCTTTTCCAGCTGTTCGTCAGTGGGTGTTGAAAAGTTAATTCTAAAACTGCTGCACGCTTGGCTTTCATCAGTCAAAAATGCATTTCCCGGAACTACGCAAACCTTATTTTCAACAGCTTTTTTACAAAACTCAAGCATATCAATATTTCGAGGCAGGTCGCACCAAATAAACAAACCACCGTCGATTTTGTTATAGGAAATAGCGGGAGCACAATATTTGTCGAGCAAATCCATGCAGTACCGAGCCTTTTGGGTATAAATTCGGCGAAGTTTTTCAAGATGAGCATTAAAATCATACTTCGTGATAAACTCGTTGCAGACATACTGTGACCAAACATTTGTATGAACATCGCTTGCCTGCTTGCATACAACAAGCTTTTGAAAAAGCGGTTTTGGGCAGATACAGTACGCAACTCTCATTCCCGGTGAAATAACCTTGGAAAAAGACCCTGCGTAAATTACAATTCCGTCCTCGTCGAGAGATTTAATATTGGGAACATACTCGCCGCTGTAACGCAGGTCGCCGTAGGGATTATCCTCAAGAATAAGCACTCCGTACTTTTTTGCAAGTGCATATACTTTCTTCCTTTTTTCAAGGCTCATTGTCACCGACGACGGATTCTGAAAATTGGGAATAGTATAAATAAATTTAGCTTTGGGATTGCTTTTAAGTGCGTTTTCAAGGTCCTCAACACTCATACCGTCGTTCTCGACCTTAACGCCGACAAGCCTTGCATTGTAGCTGCGAAAAGTATTGAGCGATCCTATAAATGACGGAGCCTCGCAAATAACGACATCACCCTCATTAAGCAACGCTTTTGAGCACAAGTCCATTATCTGCTGTGCACCCGATGTAATTAAAACATCGTCGGACTCACTGCCCGTATTATATTCTGCCCTCATATACTGCGAGATTGTTTTTCTCAGCGGAGTGTAACCCTCACTCACGCTGTACTGCAAAACCGAAATCGGATTGTTCTTCAAAACATCGGCAGAAATCTCAGAAATCTCCTTTGCAGGGAATGCATCGGGTGACGGGTTGCCCGCCGAGAGTGAAACCACCTCAGGGTCTGCCGCATATTTAAAAATTTCTCTTATTGCACTGGGCTTAAGATTTGAAACTTTGTCTGAAAATTTATATTCCATTATATCCCTCTTCTACTGTTTTACATTTGCCTATAATTTTATCACGAATTGAAGCTATATTCAAGCAATATAGTCCTGTATGAACCCTAAAAATTCAGTTTAGTCAAAAAAATGTAAATTTGTATTGTTTTAGGGGGGTAAATGTAGTATAATTGAAGTGTATTACTTTACTATAATCCGTTTTATAATATTTTTTAACTCACAGATACTGGAGAATTACTATGAGTAAACGCAATGATTACGATTACTTTGATTTAGATAATTTTGATGACGGATATGACAGCAGAGACTATCGCCGCCGTCAGCCCCAACGCAGGCAGGGTTCTTACAACAGGCGGCCTGTCTATAACTCCGCTTCCCGTCGCAGAAACAACAAAAGACGCACCCGCAACAGAATTATAATGGTAAGCTGCGGAATACTTATTATTATACTGATTATTGTTTGCATTTCATCTGTTTTTAGGGGTTGTTTCGGTGCAAAACCGACAAGTGCTTCTGTTTCGACCGAAACCAAACCGTCAAGTAATGTGCAAACCACCACTGCACCGCAAACGACACAAGTAGATGACCTTTCTCCTGCGTACTTTAAGACTCCTGAAATTGAGGATGACAACACAAACGGAACAATGTCCTACGGTATATATGTTTGGAACAAAAAGGCATACGAGCTGTTTGGCAGTGATGAAACAAGAGCCAAAAACTATGCCGATACAGTTAACGGATTTGCCGAAAAGTTAGACGGCATTAAAGTCTATGATATGGTGATTCCAAACCATACCGAGATGGGACTTCCCCAGCGGCTGAAAGACAGCGACGCTCCGTCGTCATCTCAGGCTGAAAATATAAAAACCATTTATGCTAATTTATCTGACAAGGTGACCGCCGTAAATGCGTACAATTACCTTGCCGATCACAATGATGAATACATCTACTTTGGTTCTGACCACCACTGGACGGGACTCGGAGCTTACTATGCATACGCTGCGTTTGCAAAATCCAACGGGCTTGATGTTCTTTCGCTTGAAGACTGTACCGAACAAAAAATTGAGGGCTTTACGGGAACATTTTCAAACACGGTAAGCGGTCTTGACACCGACACTGTTCACTACTGGGAATTTCCGTACAATGTAACGATGAATATTACCGATGCAAACGGTAATGTAAGCACATATACAAGCCCGTATTATCAGTACGCAGAAGCAGGCACATTAACATATGGTGTTTTCATTGTAGGCGACAATCCTCTTACCGTTCTCAGTTCCGATTCGGAAAAAGCAAAGGAAGGCAAAAAAATTGCTGTTGTTAAGGAAAGCTACGGAAACGCTTTTGTTCCTTATCTTACCTACAATTACGATGAAGTTCATGTTATTGATTTTCGTTCATTCAGCGGAAACCTTGTTTCCTACTGTCAGGAAAACGGTATAGACGAGGTACTGTTCCTCAACGGCATTATGAGTGCGAATACTCAGATTCAGCTTGACAGCATGAGCGGACTGTTCGACTGATTATAAATCAAATTTTACGAAAGGAGGCGACGGTATGATAGCGGAAAAAGTAAAAGTCAGCTTATTTGGAAAAATAAGCAGTAACCTGCGTTCTGCTTATATAAGCTCATCAAATATACAAAACAAAAGTGCTTATGTTGTATCACGCAGGAAACTCCCGGAATACTTTGACGGTATAGTCATAGCCGTTGCCGAATTTGAGGGACTTGACGGCGAAAGAGCGGTCGTTGCACCGCTCGGAGAAATTTTTTATGAGCCTGAGCTGAGAAAGCTTCTGACGCGACTTAAAAATGTTACTCTAAAATCAATAAGCTGTCTTTATGAAAAATCCTGCGGAGCAATAATCTTTTATAAAACCAAGCAAAATACTAAAATCCTGCTTGTAAAAAACAACAAAGGAAGATATTGGAGCTTTCCCAAAGGTCATGTTGAGTACGGAGAAAACGAACAGCAAACCGCTATTCGTGAAATCAAAGAAGAAACAGGTCTTGATGTAGTTATTTTTGACGGGTTTAGAGAAATCAGTGAATATTGCCCGTTCGGGAAAATCCGAAAGCGTGTTGTTTTCTTTTTGGCACAGGCATTTACCGATAATGTAAAGATACAGGAAGAGGAAATTGACAGCTATATTTGGGTTGATCTTCAGCAAGCACGAAAATTATGCTCTTACGAAAATGATTTGCGAATAATCGAAAAAGCAGAGACAGCAATTCATCTAATGAGGAATTAAATATGGGGTAATTGGGGTACACTTAATGTGTGCCTCGTTTTTTATTTTTTTAGTTGTTAAAGTATTGTCAATTTGCACAAATAACTGTTATTATAAAAATTAGATAAAATGTTAAATTTAAGAAAATTTTATGCTAAATATCCAAAAATTAACATATTTTTTATTAAAAACGCAAATTTTCCTTTATTTATATTATCTAAATAACCAAAGATTTTATTGATTTTTTTGTAATTTTTCTACTGTACGAACTTAATTTATTATTGTATAATATAACCATAGCAAATTACATATGCTATAAACAACAACACCTTATATGAAAGGGGAAAAAATAAATGAAACTTGATAATGTTCTTGCCCAAAGGAAAAACAAAACTATCTACAAGGACGGCGACCTTGCCGTTAAGGTTTTTGACGAAACTTTCCCTAAGTCCGATATTTTAAACGAGGCTCTCAATCAGGCCAGAGTTGAGGAAACAGGACTTAATATTCCTAAGGTAGAGGAAGTCAAAAAAATTGACGGTAAGTGGGCGATTGTTTCAACATATATCGAAGGCAAAACTCTTGCAGCCCTTATGGAAGAAAATCCGGATAAGATGGATGAGTATCTTGATCTTTTTGTTGATATTCAGATTAACATACTTAGCCAAAAAGCTCCTTTACTCAACAAGTTAAAGGATAAAATGAACAGAAAAATTGATGAAACCGATCTTGACGCAACTACAAGATATGAACTTCACACCCGTTTACAGGGAATGCCCAAGCACACCAAGGTTTGTCACGGCGATTTCAATCCCAGCAATATAATCATTTCTCCCGACGGCACGCCTTATGTACTTGACTGGTCGCACGCAACTCAGGGAAATGGTTCTGCCGACGCTGCAAGAACATATCTTTTGTTCCGACTTAACAAGCAGGATGAGCTTGCAGAAAAGTATATGAAGCTTTTCTGCGATAAAACAGATACTGCCCGTCAGTATGTAAACGAATGGCTGCCGATTGTAGCCGCTTCGCAGTCTGTAAAGGGCAAACCCGAAGAGCGTGAATTTTTGCTCTCATGGGTAAATGTATGTGATTATCAATAATACTGTCATTTGAAAACTGACTATTTTCTACCTCATAAATCAGTACAGTGACATAAAATCTAACAACAAGCCCCCTGCAAAAAAATGCAGGGGGCTTGTTGTTGTTATTTAAAATCTCCGCCGCACGGTAAAAAAACATCACTTAATCTGTCTTTTTTGAGCATCCACAGCTTCATATACATTGCAATCGGCGAAGCCTGCGGCAGTACATTAATTTTCAGTCTGTCATAAAACTGCTTGCTTTCGTAATTGAATCCATCGCAAGCCCCTGTTAAATACACAGGAATATCGGCATTTTGAGCTTTATGACAAAAGCGTTGAAGCTCACTGCCGTCAGTATTAAGTGTTCCCGAATGATACCCCTCAAGCAAAACCGCCTTTGTACCATGAGGAATTTCGGGTAAAACAGCTCCGACATATGCTTTTAATAGCATTACATCGGATTTTTCCTCAAGCTCAAAACAATCGGAAAGCACAATACTGTCGTTTTGTTCCGCATAGTGCTTGTTTATCAATAAGCCGTCACCGTCCGAATATAATGCATACACACTGTTTTTGTACATACTGAAAACAGAATCATCATACGGAAGATGGGGCAAAATCCGTGACGCACGATGAAGCAGGGGAAAATCGGAACTGCTGTTTTTATATGAAACAAACACTCCCCTGCCCTCTCCGTGCCTGATAAGCTCCACAGCACCGCAAAAATTTGAAAATCCGTTTGAACGCTCATCATCAAGCGGATATGCTGCGGACACTAAAACTATCGGCGTACTGCACAGTCCAAACGAGTAGGATAAATACGCCGAAGTGTATTGTAAGGTATCAGTACCGTGGGCAACGATTACTCCGTCAAATTGACTTAAATCATACGAATTGATACAACTGTAAAGTTGTGCAAGCAATTTACCGTTCATATTTTCGCTTAAAATATTAAAGGGCTGAACGGCTGTAAATTGAATTTCGCTGTCCCGTCCGTACATTTCAATAAGCTTATATGAATTGCTTTTATCGGGTGAGATAACTCCGTTTTTAACAGCAGAGCCTATTGTTCCGCCGCTGAACACAACAAGAATTTTCAAATTTAATCCCCTCCGTTTTTATTATTGCCACATCAAACCGTATAATTAAAGATAATAAAGTATTATAAATCACATATTTTGAAAAAACAAGGCATAAACCCAAAAACGACCGCAAAAGCGGCCGTTTTTGGGATTTAGAAGTTTTGAAATTAACGTGAAAAACTAATTTAGTGATTATAATCTTTAAAATGTTTAGCCTACCTTAGCGTTACCTGTATCGCCAAAGAAGTTAAATCTAAACAGCTTGCTCTCATCATTTTTGTTCTCACAGATAATGCTTGCTTCAGCAATCTTACCACCCTCGATAAGGCGTGTTAAGCCAACGAGCTGGCAAAGCTTACTGCGAAGATTCAATCTGTCGCCTTCCTTTGTGATGAGATATACGTTGCCCTCGCAGGTATCAAGCACGGCGAGGAACGCAGTAACGTCGACATCATGCAAACTAAGAATCGGTGTCATAATGTTTCCTCCTTAAATTCTTTAATATATAAAGTTTTTCGTGCGCCATTTACCATTTGGCAAATCATGATTATTTGTCGGTATTATAAATTTCAATTTTACTCGAGTAAGGCTAAATTGAAACGAGCCGACAGTCAAGCGGACTATTTACTTGACAATTATTATTATAGTCAACAATTTGAAAAAGTCAACAATTTTTTAACTTGGTTTTTGTTTATTTGCACTTTTATATGTCAATTATACCTAAAATTTAGATTAGTTTTTTATTTAACTTGCACTAATAACACCTTAATGCAATTTACAATTCGACAATATTCCGGCTGCTCTTTCGTCAGTTTTAACAACTTATTTCCTTTTTCGCAATAAAAAAATCCAATTATTTACAAACTTGCATTTTAGGTGTATTGTGATTTTGGGGTGTATGCGTTATAATACTAACAACGGATAAACAGAAAGGACGAAACATATGCTCAATGATTTTTATAAACAATTCAAAAGCGGAACGGACATAAGGGGGGTTGCAAGCGAGGGCGTTGAGGGTCAAAGCGTAAATCTTACTGATGAAGCTGTAGCCGCCATGGCAGACGGTTTTGTTCTATGGCTGTCCCAAAAAACGGGGAAACCTGCAAATGAGCTTACAATTTCCGTCGGACGGGACAGCAGAATTTCAGGTCCGCATATAATGGAAATTACAACAAAACAATTTAAAGCCTGCGGTGCAAGAGTGCTTAGCTGCGGTCTTGCCTCTACTCCGTCAATGTTTATGACGACCGTTGACCTTAATTGCGACGGAGCTTTACAGATTACTGCAAGCCACCACCCGTTTAACCGCAACGGTTTAAAATTCTTCACCCGTCAGGGCGGTCTTGAGGGATCTGATATTGAGGAAATACTCACATACGCACAAAACGGTGAACACCCCGCTCCCGCTGACACAGGCTCAATCACAGAGATTGATTATATGAGCAACTACGCAAAAGGACTCTGCGAAAAAATCAAAAAAGAAGTAAATGCCGAGGATTATGAACATCCGCTCAAAGGATTTAAGATTGTTGTTGACGCAGGAAACGGTGCAGGCGGATTTTATGCAGACAAGGTGCTTGCCGTTTTGGGAGCGGACACCGAGGGCAGCCGTTATCTTGACCCTGACGGTATGTTTCCTAACCATGTTCCTAACCCCGAAGATTCAACGGCAATGGCTTCAATCTGCGAGGCGGTAAAAGAAAGCAAAGCCGACTTGGGCGTGATTTTCGACACCGATGTTGACAGAGGCGGTGCAGTTGACTCAAAGGGCAACGAAATTAACCGCAACAGACTTGTTGCTGTCGCCGCTGCCATTGCACTTGAGGGCAACGACGGCGGAACCGTCGTTACGGATTCCATCACATCAAGCGGACTAAAGGATTTTATAGAAAACACACTCGGCGGAAAGCATTACCGTTACCGCAGAGGATACAAGAATGTCATCGACAAGGCAATAGAGCTTAATAATCAGGGTATTAACTGTCCCCTTGCTATTGAAACATCGGGACACGCCGCAATGCGTGAAAACTATTTTCTTGACGACGGTGCATATCTCTGCACAAAAATAATCATCAAAATGGCTCAGCTTCGCGGTCAGGGCAAAGAGCTTGATGAACTTACTTCACAGCTAAAAGAACCTGTAGAGAGCAAAGAAATTCGTTTTAAGATTACCGAAAAGGACTTTAGAGCCTGCGGAGAAAAAATCATTTCCGACCTCACCGCATATGCCGAAAAACAAAACGGCTGGCAAGTTGCCGACGATAATCGTGAGGGCATAAGAGTTTCGTTTGACAAAGAAAACGGCGACGGTTGGTTTTTGCTTCGCCTGTCTGTCCACGACCCGATCATGCCGCTCAACATAGAAAGCGACAGCGTGGGCGGAGTTGATTTGATTTACAGTAAACTCTATGAATTTTTAAAAACAACAAGCGGTCTTGAAGTCTGATTTATAGAAAATTCCCGTGCAACTGCGTGTGCAACCGATGGTTGCGGCAATGAAAACCGAAATGTATGGCTAAAAATATCTGTTTCACGATATAATAAGCTCAGCAAATAAACGAGGAGGGCTATTATTATGAATATAGAAACAGCCAACAGATTATTACAGTACAGAAAAAAGCATAACCTAAGTCAGGAGGCTCTCGCCGAAAAAATCGGTGTGAGCCGACAGGCAGTTTCAAAATGGGAGCGTGCCGAAGCATCTCCCGATACCGATAATCTTATTCTTCTCGCAGAAATCTACGGCGTGTCGCTTGATGAACTTCTGAAAGGCAGTGACGCAAAAAAAACGGCAGATGATAATGTTCTCCAAAATGATTTTGACCCACAAGAAGATAAGGATCAAAAACACGGCAACAGCTTTTCGTGTGACTCGAATTGCGAAAGCGAAACAAAGTATCAAAAGGCAGACAATGTATCGTTTAAAAACGGATTGCATGTCGATTCAAAGGACGGCGACCAGGTACACATTAATTGGAAAGACGGCATACATGTCCGTGACAGATACGGAGCAAAGGTCGATGTCGGCTGGAAGGGCATTCATGTTGAGGACGGCGGCAAAGATCATGTTTATACGGATGAAAACGGCAATGTTTATGCTGATGAGGATATTATTAAAAAGTATGGCACAAAGGAGAAAAAAACCTTTTGGCACAAGTTTCCTTTTCCACTGGTCACTTTAATTGCTTTTATTATTTGGGGCACAAGCTCAGTCGCGTTCGGCTGGTCGCTGAGCTGGATAGTTTTTCTCACTATTCCACTTTACTACACCCTTGTTGATGCAATATACAAGCGTAAAGCAAGCCATTTTGCATATCCTGTACTCGTAGCAATCGCATACATACTTTTCGGTTATTTTAATGTATGCGGCGGATGGGCACTGGGCTGGCTTGTGTTTCTCACAATCCCGATATACTATTGGATTTGCTCATTTTTCGGAGATGACTGCGAGCAATCCGCATGCAGTGAAAGTGAATGATAAAACACACCTGCAAGAGTTGGAATATCTGTTTTTTGCTATGTGATATCTTTTTAAAATATGATTTAAACAATGAACCGCCTGTCGATCAAGTTCGACAGGCGGTTTTGTCACTCGTTTTTATTTAAGACAAACAATCCTTCATTATCAGCCGATATATTCAAGATTATCCGTATCAAGCTGTGATGTACGCATCGCAGGCTTGCAAAGCGGAATCTTTTTGCCGCTTTTTATAAACAAAGGTACTTCATTTAGTGCGATGTCAATGTAATGCATACCTTTTGTCATTTTTTCTGTTTTTACACTTGTTCCGCTTAGCTTTACAAAAGTCATGTCCTCAGGCAAATAAACATATCTTCCGCTGACATTCTGCTCATATACGGGACAAATCATACATTCATCTCCGAGCATAAGCTGGGTTTCGCACTCACGGGCGATTTTATCATCGGGATAATCAAACGAAAGCGGTCTGAAAATCATATCGTTATTCTCGCTTGCATTGCGGAAAGTGCTGTAAAGATAAGGAATCAGGCGATAGCGAGCCTCGATAATGTCTTTAAAATCTTCGCAATCCTCAAAATTGTAACATTCCTGATTTCTTGTACCCAATGCGGCATGATTTCGCATAAGCGGAGTAAACACGCCGAGGGCAAGAAATCTAAGCACAAGGTCACGGGTTGCGTTTTCGTTAAAGCCGCCGAGATCTGCACCGCAGTAAAGGAATCCGCACATATTAGCCGACGGAAGCATTTTGAGATTGAGCAGAATATGCGACCACCACGAATGATTATCGCCGAACCAAATTCCGCTTGAACGGTGAGCTCCTATGTATGAAGCACGGGAGAACATTAGAATTTTCTCTTCTCCGAATTCTTTGGCAAAATATTCTCCTGCCGCCTTTGTCATATTCGCACCGTATATATTGTGCACACGGTCATGACATACCTGCTTGCCGTCTACCGTGTGGTAGATGCTTGAATAATCCTTGGGGCTGTTGGAAAGTCCGAGCAAAGTGTCTTTCATACTGAAAAATTCCGAAAGGTCAAGATTTTTTCCTTTAAGCGAACTCAGCTTTTCCATTGCCTCGTTGAGTCCTTTTACCGAATAAAAAATTGCGGGCTCGTTCATATCGTTCCAAAATCCGTCAATGCCTGCGTCCGTCAAAACTTTGTATTTTGAGCCGAACCACTCACGCACATCCTTGCGGAGAAAATCGGGAAAGCCTACTATTCCCGGCCATACGCCGCCCTCAAAGTCGGTTCCGTCCTCATTTTTGCAAAAATATCCGTTATCTCTTCCCTCTTCATAAACGCTGTAGCCGTCCTCTTTTTTGACACCTGCGTCAATAATGGGAATAAGGTGTATTCCCTGCTTACGCTTCTCTGCAACATACTTTGCAAAATCAGGGAACTTCTTTTCATCAACGGTAAAATCCTTGTAGCGTTCCATATAGTCTATATCGAGATATACGCAGTCAAGCGGAATACCTGCGTTGTCATAACCGCTTATAACACCGTCAACAGCCGCAGTATCGGGATAGCTCCAGCGGCTCTGCTGATAACCGAAAGCCCAGAAAGGAGGAATGTAGCTTTTGCCTATGGCACTGCGAAATTCCTTGACTATTTCAATCGGTTTTTCTCCCTTGATATAATAAAAATCAAAATCAGTTCCGTCTATCGTTATAACCGTTTTGTTTTTAGATGTATAGCCGATGTCCCAGCGTATTTTTGCGGGAAAATCAATAAACATTCCGAAACAGTCACTACCCGAAAGCATCAAAAAGTTATGTGCCGCATACAGAGATGATTTTGTTTCGGTGTGAAAAGGGTCGTCGCTGCAAAAGCTCTCGTACACCCAGCCACGCTTGTTAATTCCTCTCGGTGCTTCACCCAGTCCGTAGATAATGTCGTTGTCAGTCATATCAAACTCAAGAATAAATTTGCCGTTTTCCTCTCTGCTTGAAAAAGGAAAATCCTTATTGTCCGACAAATCAAAGCTTTTAACAACTGCCTCCGTGCAAATAGGTGTACCAAAGGTAAACTTATTTATCATTTTGCCGCTCCTCCTGTTAAATCAGTTTTAATATATTTATATTTTATATTTTTAAACTCATTAATTGTATAATATTTTAGACTTTTTATGGTAATATATTTTTATTTATCGCAAAATATGTAACTATATTACGCCTGAAATTAAATCATAAAGAGGAACAACGGCAATAGGAAGAAAAATTGCCGGCACCATATTCATAACCTTGAGCTTTGTAATACCCAAGATATTAAGTGCAAGTCCGATAATTATGACATAACCCACGCAGTTCATCTCATTTACAACCGCAGTTGTAAGAACAGGTGCAACAAAGCCTGCCAAAACGGTAATAAGTCCCTGATACACCAGCACAAAAATCGCAGAAAACAGCACGCCCACTCCGAGTGTACTTGCAAAAATTATGCTTGAACAAAAATCCATTGCGGACTTTGTAAACAGCACCGAGCAATCTCCCTCAAGACCCGCCTGAAGAGAACCGACAATCGTCATTGCACCTACGCAAAAAAGCAGGCTTGATGACACAAACCCCTGTGTCACAGTTGAGTTTTCATCACCGCGGCTTACTTTTCTTTCAATAAACTTTCCTACATTATTTACACGCTTGTCCAAATCGACAAGCTCACCCAAAAGCGTTCCGACAATCATAGAAATGACTGCAACCAAAGTGTTTTCACCGCAAAGGCAGCCCGATATGCCGATAAAGGCAGTTATAAGACCGAGTGCCTTAAAAACCGAGCCGCTTACACGCTTAGGAATACCTTTTTTAAATACTATGCCGATTACAGCCCCCAGCAGCACCGTAGCCGTATTTACAAGCGTTCCGACTAAACCGTACATTTTTACCATTCCATTCTTTGTATTTCGCTTCTTTCAGTATATATTATTTCAAAAAAACATTCAATATTTTTTATATAACTGTAATATTTGTGTGATGCTTTATTTGGAAAATAAACTTTATGTAGTGTTGAATTTATCCGCTTATTATGATAAAATGTATTGATAAGATGTATACTTAAAATGTAAACTAAAACGAATTAGCATAAACACACCTTTGAAAGGGGTTATCTTGTATGTGTGGTATTTGCGGATTTACGGGACAAATTGTTAACCGCGATGATGTAATTAAAAATATGACCGAGGTCATTACCCACAGGGGTCCGGATTCCGACGGTATATTTACCGATGATTATATTTCCATGGGTTTCAGACGGCTTTCGATTATCGATCTTGAAGCGGGACATCAGCCCATCTACAACGAAGACAAGTCGCTTGTACTCACATTTAACGGAGAAATATACAACTACAGGGAACTTCGCAAAGTTCTTATACAGAAAGGTCATAAATTTTCTACCGATACCGACAGCGAGGTGCTTATACACGGATTTGAGGAATGGAAAGAAGATCTTCTTCCAAAGCTTAGAGGTATGTTTGGCTTTGCAATTTACAACACAAAGGACAGGTCTATTTTCATAGCCCGTGACTTTTTCGGAATTAAGCCCATGAATTATACGATGATAGGCGAAGATTTCGTTTACGCAAGTGAAATTAAAAGTATTCTTGAGCATCCGAATTTTGAAAAAAAATTTAACACAAAAGCACTTGATACCTACCTTTCATTCCAGTACGCAGTACCTCCCGAAACATTTTTTGAAGGAGTTTACTGCCTTATGCCGGGACACTACCTGTGGTTTCGTGACGGTGTAATCGAAACAACACGCTACTTTGAGCCACGCTTTACTCCTAACGAGCAGATGAGTGAAAAGCAGGCTGTAGACGATATTGAAAAGGTTTTTGAAAACTCGGTAAACGCCCATAAAATTGCCGATGTAGAGGTTGGATGCTTTTTATCAAGCGGCGTTGACTCAAGCTATGTTTCAACATATTTTGCCGATCAAAAGACATTTACCGTAGGATTTGACTTCGGAGAAAAGTACAACGAAATAAGCTGGGCTAAGGCATTGAGCGAAGAAATCGGCGTTGAACATCACACTCATCTTATTTCGAGCGAAGAGTTTTGGGATGCCGTATCAACCGTTCAGTATCATATGGATCAGCCTCTTGCAGACCCGTCGTGCATTGCACTTTATTTTGTATCCCGACTTGCAAGCCAATATGTAAAGGTTGTTCTGTCCGGAGAAGGTGCAGACGAACTGTTCGGCGGATACACCTGCTACAATGACCCGAGAGTTTTTAAGCTGTATCAAAAAATCGTTCCGCACTGCATAAGAAAAGCAATCAGGGCAATTTGCCGCAAGCTTCCCGACATCAAGGGCAGAGATTATCTTATCCGTGCCTGCGATCCGCTTGAGGAACGCTATATAGGCAACGCGTTTATGTATGATTATAATCAGAAAAAAGCTCTCCTAAAGGATCCTTCAATAGCCACCCGTCCTCAGGACTACACAAGGAAGTATTATTATCGCTGCCGAAAGTACGATGATGTTACCAAAATGCAGTATCTCGACATTAATATGTGGATGGTAGGAGATATACTTTTAAAGGCTGACCGAATGAGCATGGCAAACTCGCTTGAGCTTCGTGTGCCGTTTCTTGACAAAGAGGTTTTCAAGGTTGCGTCAACGCTTCCTACAAGGCTCAGATGCAACAAGCTTAATACGAAGTATGCCATGAGAAAAGCAGCACTTCGCCATATGCCCGAAAGAACGGCAGAAAAAGAAAAGCTCGGATTCCCCGTTCCCACAAGAGTGTGGCTAAGAGATGAAAAATACTACAATGTAGTAAAGAAAAAATTCACAGGCAAAACTGCCCAAAAGTTCTTTAACACCGATGCTCTTGTAGCATGGCTTGACGAACATTTCAGCGGCAAGGAAGACAACAGCAGACGAGTGTGGACTGTTTATGTGTTCCTTGTATGGTACGACATCTACTTTGACGAAAGCTCTAATAAAGTTGAAAAACCCGTAAATCATCTTGATGAGCTGAAAGCTATTGCCGAAGCAAGGCGTGACAAGCAGATTGACGCCCCGGGTGAGGTAATAATGGCTGCGGCAGAATCTGTAAACGAGGAATATGACGCACCCGACTTTAATTCGGAAAATGATGAAAAAACACCTGATGACGGAAATGAGCCTGCCATTGTAGAAGATGATGACGAACCGGCTCCTGTTGAACAGGAAAAGGAAGAATATGTTAACATTTCCAATCCTCAGGATGATGAAATTTACGAAGCTCCCAAAAAGCCGAAAACACCTCAGGAACAGGTACAAATGGCTATTGAGAGTATTGAAAAACGCTCAAAATATCTTGACGAGCCTAATGTAATTTCGGACGAAGCTGTTGACGAAGCTCTAAGCTCAATAAGCTTTTTTGAAGACGAAGATAAATAAAAAGTCGAGTGTCTCGACACACAATTCGAGCAGACAGGTTGATATTATCAAGCCTTCTTTGCCCGACCGTTTTCGTGCAATTTCCTATAAATTAAAAAGTCGAGTGTCTCGAAACGCATTCGAGCAGACAGGTTAATATTATCAAGCCTTCTTTGCCCGACCATTTTCCGCAATTTCCTATAAATTTTAAAAAAACTAAAGGGTAACCGGCGGTTACCCTTTAGTTTCAATGATTTTTTAAATTTTAATTTGAATATACTAAACCGAAACCCCTAAACTCAGTATTTTTCTGAGTATTTTGTATTCGGATTCAAAATCGGAAAGCGGCAGAGGATTTTCACCGAGCCCCATTTCAACTGTGAGTGCAGGACGGTGAAAATACTCGATAAACCAATCCTTAAATCCGCCCCCCGTTGCAATATCTTCGGGGAAAGCTATGTTGTATCCGCTTACCTGCGACAGCATAGACGCCAGACGAAAGCTAAGCATAGGAGTGTGTTTTCCGAACGAACAGTAAATCTCTCTGCCCTGGCTGTGCAACGCAATCGCTCTTTCAAAATTAATTTTTCTGCACAAACCCGTAACCGCACGGGTCTCCGGCTCACTTTCGGGGCAGTTGCCGCCGAAACGGGTTGATGCGGGACTTACTATATTCCTGTCTATTTCACGCCTTTTCAGCTCACACCAGCCTGCATTAAAGTTATGATTTATGTCAACGCCTCTTGCGTTTGCCTGCCACTTGTGAATATTATCGGACGCATCGTCAACAAGGCGTTTGAAGCTATGTGCAGTTTCGCTGCCGTTAAGGGCAATTTCAACACCGTCGGGATTTACACAGGGCACTACGGTTAATCCCCTTATTCTCAACCGCTCTCCCACTCCGTGGCCGCCTACGGATGTGCCTTTTTTTATTGATTCGCAGCATTCTTCAAGGAATTTAAGGAGTGCAAGTACAGTTTGATATTCGGAACCGTGAAATCCGCCGCAGTAAAGCACGCGGTTTTTTGTGTTTCCTATATGCAGAGCTTCTATGTATCTGCCGCACAAGCTTTTTCCGATACATCGGCGTTTTACAAAATCATATTTATTGCAAATTGCATCAATAATCTTTTCTCTTGCACGGCAATCAGGCAATACATTGTAGTTAATCATATCAAAATCCTTTCCTTTAAATTATTTATTCGGAGGTAGTTATGGAACTGACAGAAAAAACCCTGTCAAGCAAAAGTGTTTTTGACGGCAGGATACTTCATATTACTCTTGATGAAATCGAACTGCCCGACGGCAAAAAATCCAAAAGAGAAGTTGTAAACCACCCGGGCGGAGTGACAGTCGCAGCACTTGATGATGATAATAATCTGCTTTTTGTCAGACAATTTCGCTATCCCTATAAAGAGATAGTGCTTGAGCTTCCCGCAGGAAAGCTTGAAAAGGGATTTACGCCGCTCGAAAACGGAAAGCGTGAGCTGTATGAAGAAACAGGTGCACAGGGATACTCATATATTTCTCTCGGTCAGCTCTATCCGTCGCCCGGCTATACATCGGAAATAATTCATCTTTATGCCTGTAGGATAAAAGCACAGGGAAACTCAAAGCTTGATGAGGGTGAATTTCTTAATGTTGAAAAAATACCGCTTGACAAAGCAGTTGAAATGGTACTTAACAATCAAATACCCGATGCAAAGACACAGGTAGCCGTTTTAAAAACAGCAATGCTTTTAAAAAGCGGAAAAATATAATTTAAATCTATGAAAACACAAGACTTTTAATAGCTTGCTTCTGATTATTGAGGTATAAATATACTTATGCAAACATTCTATGAAATATTACCCGAAAAAAACGAAACTGCCGTCGCCCTGGGTTATTTTGACGGGCTTCACAAAGGGCACAGAAATGTAATTACTCTGACTGCGGCACAAAAGGCAAACGGACTTACTCCGATTTGTCTTACATTTTCAAAAAGTCCGAAAAGCGTATTGACAGGGACACCGCAAAATGCTCTTATGACAAGACAAGACAAAATTAAGACGCTTACAGATCTGGGGATTGAGCGGGTTTATGAAGCTGATTTTGAAAAAATGAAAAATATGTCTGCCGACTGTTTTGCAAAAGAAATTCTTTTGGACACTCTCAGGGCAAAAAAGCTGTTTTGCGGCTTTAATTACCGTTACGGTATAAACGGCGAGGGCGATGTAAACTCACTTAGGGCTTTTTGTGAACAAAACGATGTTGAGCTAACCGTAATTTCTCCCCAACAAAGTGAGGGAGAGGTTGTGTCTTCTACGCTTATCAGAGAACTTATTTCAAACGGAAATATAAAGAGGGCAAATGAGCTTTTGTGCGGCCGCTTTGGCTTTTGCTCGGTGATTAAACACGGCAAGCGGCTTGGCAGAGAGCTTGGCACGCCGACTATCAATCAACCGCTTTGCAGTGACCTTGTCGTACCGAAATTCGGAGTCTATGCATCTATCGTTACGCTTGAAAACGGAGATACCTACTGCGGTGTTACAAATATAGGAATAAAACCCACCGTAGGAGGCACAACTGAGCTGTGTGAAACATGGATGCCGAATTACACGGGAGAAGAGATATACGGACAAAAAGCTGATATACGGCTGATTGAATTTATAAGAGAAGAAAAGAAATTTTCGAGTATAGAGGAACTTAAACACACTATTATCGACAACAGCAAAACTGCTCTGAAAATATATGAAAATACAATAGGTAAATTTTAATTTGCTAACGGATTTAGTTAACGCAAAAGGGACTGCCCTCGGTGATTTTACTCACCTAAGGCAGTCCCTTTTTATTACTCACATTATATTCTTTTGCTGAATTCGTTATTGCAGCGTGGACACTTTACTATATGCTTTCCCTTTTTGTTTTTAACACGAAGCTGTGCCCTGCATGACGGACATTTTATATATCTGTATTCCTTTCGTTCTTTAAATTTTCTCTTTGTAAGTGTAAACCAATTTTTTACTCTGTCAAAAATCTTCGTAAACGCTCTGTTTTCAATACATCTTTTGTTTATATTTCTCGACAACGCACGAAACAATGCGTAAATAATCACGGCAAACATCAACAAATCAAGTACAATACTTGCCGTTATATTCCACACAAAGATATTAATCACCCAAAGTATCCAAAAAAGTATATACAAAAAGTAATTAAACTTGTCGTTGCCGTATCTGCCCTGCATAAATATCGCAAGCCTTTGCATTAATCCACGCATAGTATTCATCCTTTCTCGTATCATTATAACGCCTGACATATAAAACTATATTATTATTTTGTTAATTTTAATTACAAGTAAATCAGGTTTTTACAAAATTTCTCATTTCAAGAGGTGTTCTTCCGTAAATTTCTTTGCAGGTAAGAATAAGTGAATTTACATTCGGAAACCCGTTTTTTAACGCCGCTGTCTTAACGGAAATGTCACTGTCACGCAAATCCTTGATTGCATGGTCAAGTCTTATTCTTCTGAGATATTTAGAAAAAGTCACTCCGTTTTTATCCTTAAAATATTTTGAAAAATGGGCGGGCGTCATTCCTACATAGGTTGAAATATCACTTAAAGATATTTCCTGTGAGAAATTTTTTTCCATATACAATATGGCACTTTTTGCACAGTCAAAATCTTCCGAGTCTGAACCCTTAATATATTCGGCGTCGGGATTTTGGCAATCTCTTATAAGGAAATACGCCATTGTATTAAGCATGGCCTTTGTTTTCAAAATTTCAAGTCTGTCTTCAAGGTTTTTTATGCTGCAAATTATTTTCATAGAATGAGCAATTTTTTCAAAAGCCTCTCCCCTGCGGATTTCAAAGCTTAATATTTTTCCTGGGTCGTCAAAGTAGGGCTGGAGTATTTTGGGAGAAATATTAATCACAATAAAACTCAGTCCGTCGTTTACATCCACATAGGAGTGAACCTCGTCGCTGTTTAAAAAATAAACATCTCCGTCACCGAGAATAACCTGTCTGTCGGTTTTTTGGAGCTTAAGAGGACCTTTTTCTACATAAATAAACTCGTAATCTCTGTGCCAGTGCAGAGTAAAATCAAACACACACCACTGCTGAGGGCATCTGAAAATTTTAGCCGCATAATTTATACTCGGTTCAATAAATAACCTCTTGTACCGCATAACCCACCTCAAAGTAATCAGATTTTTACATAGTCCGCGCAAAAATACACATACTTTAAATCCGCAATAACGGCTGAATGTTCTGTTTTTACGACAATGGTTTTTCTTTTTTCATTGCTGATTTCTGCAACGCACTGTGCAATATTACACTTGCTCGGCTCATAGCCGTAACTCTCAAAAAACTCTTCGCTCGTCATAACTTCCGAATTATACCCCTCAAACATATGCAAAAGCGAATAGTCAATAAGCTTATATTCCTCATCAATGATATGAATTCCTATGTCGGCGTTTACAAGCTTGTCGATATAAAACGGTGCGTCATTTAAAAACAATCCTGTTTTATACGCCCCTATTGACACGGTAAGGTCGGAATTTACCGCAATATCCGCAACACCCGTATCGCCGTTGAGTCCGCTGTTTATATCGGCACTGACTACATAAGCACTTGTTGAATTAATCTGCTCGACAGCATTTCTTATTTCGCCTTTAAGTTCTCCCGAAAAACCTGTTCCCAGCAGGCAGTCAACCACAATATCATAGCCTGTAAAGGAGTTTGCCAAAGCAAGCTCTTCTTCATTTGCACCCAAAGAAAGTGCCGTTTTGTAATAGTAAATACCGTCCTTGGAAAAACCGTCAGACACCCTGAAAATTGTCGGCGTAATTCCGTTTTTGCACAGGATGCACGCAAGGGCATATCCGTCGCCGCCGTTATTGCCCTTGCCGCAGACAATGGCAACATTACCGACAAACTGCACAGCATTGTAAATGCCCTGTGCCGCTCTGTACATCAGCTCGGCAGAGCTTGTGTGATGTTCTATTGTGTGTTCATCACTTTTTCGCATATTTTCAACTGATACAACCTGTTCAAAATTCATAATTCTAAACTTACCTCTTATCTTTGTGAGTATCTTTAATTACCGCTTCATAAGCAATACGAGCGGCACTAATATCTGTGTTGCACTTTAAGAGAAACAAATCGGCACAAGTAAAAAGCTCGTCGTATAAAGACAGAAGCTTTACCATATTTTCTCTGTTTTTAGGTACTACGGTAGCTTCCAAAAGCTGCTTAAATACATCGCCCGGTTTTACTCTTACAACACTGTTGTTTTCCCCTCGCTGCAACACATAGACCGCCCTTACGGGAGCTTTAATATTGCTGCCGATATTTGATTTGCCCATCCACGGTGTTCCGCAGGCATAGAAAACACCGCCTATTTTTCGAACTATAGGCTTATCGTCGTTAATCATAACCACTTTGTCCTTAAAAAGAGTTCTCCACAAACCTGAGTGGGTGGACTTGCCCGTACCGCTCTTTGCCGTAAACAAATACGCCTCACCGTTAAGCATCAAAGCTGACGAATGAAAGAAAAAACCGTCATACTGCTCAAGTACTCTTGTACATATTTCATTAAGAATCAGCGTGCCCTCAGCCGCACACTCGTTTCCGAGCTCTTTTGTCCGTGCCAAACAACGCAGCACATCCTCCCTTGAAAGCTTTATTTCAAAGTCAGGACAATCACAATCTTGAATATACGGTTCAAGCCGTTTTTGCATACGACTGCTCATAGGATTTATTAAAATATTTAGATCGGCAATTTTATAAATCGGCATATCTGCTCCGTTTTGTAGATAACAATATATTATCAGCAATATATTAAAATATTTTGTACATAATATTATCTGTGATTATACCACAAAATATATAATTTGGCTATAGTTTTTGCAAATATTCTTTGATTAAATATAAAAGGCACACCCACAGGCATGCCTTTTAGTCTTACAAATAATATTATTCAGCAGTTGTTTCCAAAGTATCATCAAAATCTGCTGCTTCGGTATCTTCGCTCAATTCAACATCTTCTTCAGTTTCTGTTACCGGAGCATTCTTCTCAAGCTGAACATTTGCATATCTTCTCATACCCGTACCTGCGGGGATAAGTTTACCGATACATACATTTTCCTTTAGACCTACAAGCGGATCTACCTTGCCCTTGATTGCGGCGTCGGTAAGAACTCTTGTTGTTTCCTGGAAGGAAGCGGCTGAAAGGAAGCTGTCTGTTGCAAGAGCAGCTTTTGTAATACCGAGGAGAAGCTGAGTATATGTTGCCTCACGCAATCCCTCTTCACCTGCTGCAATACGCTTCTTGATTTCCTCATTTTCGCTGAGAACTTCGTTTCTGTCATAGGTTTGACCTGACATAAACTTTGTATCGCCTGCGTCATCAACCTTAACCTTACGCATCATCTGACGAACGATAACCTCAATGTGCTTATCGTTGATTTCAACACCCTGCAAACGATAGGTACTCTGTACCTCGCTGATAAGGTAATTCATTACAGCCTCAGGTCCGAGAATATCGAGAATATCGTGCGGATTAACAGCACCGTCGGTGATCTTGTCACCCTTCTTTATCTGCTGACCCTCCTGAACCTTGACACGGAAACCGAACGGGATAAGATATGCTCTCTCGTCGCTTGTTTCCTTGTTGTAAATTACAGCGTGGCGGGCGTTCTTAATTTCTTCAAAACGAACTTCACCGTCAATTTCACTGATAATTGCAAGGCTCTTAGGTTTACGAGCCTCAAAAAGCTCTTCAACTCTCGGAAGACCCTGTGTAATATCTTCTGACGACGCAACACCGCCGGTGTGGAATGTTCTCATTGTAAGCTGTGTACCGGGTTCACCGATTGACTGAGCGGCGATGATACCAACAGCCTCGCCGACAGTTACAGGCTGACGGTTAGCAAGGTTTGAACCGTAGCACTTTCTGCACGCACCGTGCTTTGCACGGCAGGAAAGTACAGAACGAATCTTGATGCTCTCAACACCTGAATTTACGATGATGTCGGCTTCCTTATCTCCCATCATAACATCCTTGGAAACAAGGACATTGCCGTTTGAATCGCAGAAATCATCGAGCAGATAACGGCCGATGAGACGCTCATGGAGTCCTTCGATTACATTTGAACCTACCTTGATGTCAAAAATCTCAAGACCTTCTGTAGTGCCGCAGTCCTCATCACGGATAATAACCTCCTGCGATACATCAACAAGACGGCGGGTGAGGTAACCTGAGTCAGCCGTACGAAGAGCGGTATCGGCAAGACCCTTACGGGCACCACGGGATGAAATAAAGTATTCGAGAATATTAAGACCCTCACGGTAGTTAGCACGAATCGGAATTTCGATTGTTTTACCCGATGTGTTGGCGATAAGACCACGCATACCTGCAAGCTGACGAATCTGGCTCATACTACCGCGGGCACCTGAATCAGCCATCATAAATATCGGGTTGTAGCGGTCAAGGTTCTTTTGAAGTGCGTCAGTTACATCGTTGGTAGCTTTCTCCCAAATGCGGAGAATCTCATCGTAACGCTCTTCGTTTGAACGCAAGCCCATCATGTATTCATCACGGATTACATCTACCTCTTCCTCGGCTTTTGCAATAATTTCTTTCTTAGCCGGAGGAATTACGGCGTCACAAACCGCAACTGTTATAGCACCCTTTGTTGAGTACTTATAACCCTGTGCCTTGATTTCGTCAAGCACCTGACTTGTCTTTACGGTACCGTGAATCTTGATACATTTGTCTATAATCTTTTTGAGTCCCGACTTGCCTACAAGGAAGTCAACCTCAAACTTGAATTTATTTTCCGGAATAGACCTGTCAACAAAACCTAAGTCCTGCGGAATCGGATTGTTAAATATAATCTTACCGATTGTTGTATCAACAAGGGCGGATTCCATCTTTCCGTCGATTTCCATCTCTCTTCTAACCTTGATTTTAGAGTGGAGCTGGATAACGCCTGTCTGATATGCCATCATAACTTCGTCTATATCGCGGAAAACCTTTCCCTCGCCTGCTTCTCCGTCCTTATCAAGAGTAAGGTAGTAAGAACCAAGAATCATATCCTGTGTAGGAACGGCAACAGGCTGACCGTCAGAAGGTTTGAGCAGGTTGCCTGCGGCAAGCATAAGGAAACGAGCCTCTGCCTGTGCCTCTGCCGAAAGCGGAACATGCACAGCCATCTGGTCGCCGTCGAAGTCTGCGTTGTACGCTGTACATACAAGAGGATGAAGCTTAAGTGCACGGCCCTCAACCAATACGGGCTCAAACGCCTGAATACCCAGACGGTGAAGTGTAGGAGCACGGTTAAGCAATACAGGATGACCCTTGATTACAACTTCAAGAGCGTCCCATACGGTATCCTTTGCACGCTCAACAGCTTTTCTTGCCGATTTAATATTCTGTTCTGCCTTTGTTTCAACAAGACGCTTCATAACAAACGGCTTGAACAGCTCAAGAGCCATCTCCTTAGGGAGACCGCACTGATACATCTTGAGTTCAGGACCTACAACGATAACCGAACGACCGGAATAGTCAACACGCTTACCGAGAAGGTTCTGACGGAAACGACCCTGCTTACCCTTGAGCATATCGGAAAGCGATTTAAGTGCACGGTTATTAGGACCTGTAACAGGTCTGCCTCTTCTGCCGTTGTCGATAAGTGCGTCAACGGATTCCTGAAGCATTCTCTTCTCGTTGCGGATAATAATTTCAGGAGCGTTAAGCTCAAGAAGCTTTTTAAGTCTGTTGTTTCTGTTTATAACACGACGGTAAAGGTCATTTAAGTCAGATGTTGCAAAGCGTCCGCCGTCGAGCTGAACCATAGGACGAATATCGGGCGGAATTACCGGAACAACATCAAGAATCATCCATTCAGGACGGTTGCCCGACATTCTGAAGCTCTCTACAACATCAAGACGCTTCAAAAGACGAACCCTCTTTTGTCCCGAAGCTGTTTCAAGTTCCTCTTTAAGCTGAGCGGATAGTGCGTCAAGGTCAATTTCCTCAAGAAGCTTTTTAATGGATTCTGCACCCATTCCTGCCTGGAAATCGTCCTCGTACTTCTCACGCATATCGTTATATTCACTCTCTGTCAGACACTGAAGCTTTGCAAGATCACGGCAGTCGCCGGGATCTGTTACGATGTACTGTGAAAAATAAAGTACATTCTCAAGCATCTTGGGAGAAATATCAAGCATAAGAGCAATTCTTGACGGAATACCCTTAAAGTACCAAATATGTGAAACAGGAGCTGCAAGCTCGATGTGACCCATACGCTCTCGTCTTACTTTGGCACGGGTTACCTCTACGCCGCAGCGGTCGCAGACCTTGCCCTTAAAACGAATTCTCTTGTATTTTCCGCAGTGGCACTCCCAATCCTTTGTAGGTCCGAAAATGCGTTCGCAGAACAAGCCGTCACGCTCAGGCTTCAGTGTGCGGTAGTTAATAGTTTCGGGCTTCTTTACCTCGCCGTAAGACCAAGCTCTTATCTGATCAGGGGAAGCAAGTCCGATTTTTATTGAATCAAAAACATTGTTATCTATCATTGCACTTCCTCCTTACATTTCATCGCTGCCGAAATCATCAAAATCAAAGAAATGGTCATCATCTGCTTCAACATCGGAGATAGATTCATCAAACATATTGCCTTCTTCTCCGCCCTCATCAAGGGTATAGCCGTCCATAGATGTCATAACATTTTCTTCGTCAAATTCCGACGGTACTGTTGCCTCTGCAATATCCTCGTCCTCATCAAACTTCTGCTTAATGTCGATTTCGTCGCCGTTGCCGTCAAGCACACGAACATCAAGCGAAAGTGACTGAAGCTCTTTAATAAGAACTCTAAACGACTCCGGAATTCCGGGAGCAGGAATATTCTGACCCTTAACAATAGCCTCATAGGTCTTAACTCTTCCCACAACATCATCGGACTTAACCGTAAGAATTTCCTGAAGTGTATATGCCGCACCGTAAGCCTCAAGTGCCCAAACTTCCATTTCACCGAAACGCTGTCCGCCGAACTGAGCTTTACCGCCCAAAGGCTGCTGTGTAACGAGTGAGTAAGGACCTGTGCTTCTTGCGTGGATTTTTTCATCAACGAGGTGATGCAGCTTGAGGTAGTACATATATCCTACCGTTACGGGATTGTCAAAGCGTTCGCCTGTACGGCCGTCAACAAGCCATGTCTTTCCGTCTTCTCTGTATCCTGCGTCCTTTAAGGATGCAAAAATATCCTGCTCATGAGCTCCGTCAAATACGGGAGTCATAATCTTCCAGCCAAGTGCCTTTGCAGCATAACCGAGGTGAACCTCAAGCACCTGACCGATATTCATACGCGAAGGTACACCGAGCGGATTGAGCACGATGTCAAGCGGAGTACCGTCCGGCAGGAACGGCATATCCTCAACAGGAAGGATTCTTGAAACGACACCCTTGTTACCGTGACGACCTGCCATTTTATCGCCTACGCTGATTTTACGCTTGAGTGCAAGATAAACTCTTACAACCTTGTTTACGCCGGGCTGAAGCTCGTTTCTACTGTCAGCTCTTGTAAACACCTTGACATCTACTACAGTACCGCATTCGCCGTGGGGTACTCTCAGAGAAGTATCTCTTACTTCTCTTGCCTTTTCACCGAAGATTGCACGCAAAAGTCTTTCCTCTGCCGTAAGCTCGGTTTCTCCCTTTGGAGTTACCTTGCCGACAAGAATATCTCCTGCCTTAACCTCGGAGCCTATCTGAATAATACCGTCCTCGTCGAGATACTTTAATACATCCTCGCCGACATTGGGTATATCTCTTGTAATTTCTTCGGGTCCGAGCTTTGTATCTCTTGCCTCCGTGTCATATTCTTCTATGTGAATAGATGTATAAACATCGTCACGAACGATTTTTTCATTAATCAAAACGGCGTCCTCGTAGTTGTAACCCTCCCAAGTCATAAAGCCTATGAGAGCGTTTTTACCGAGTGCAATTTCACCGTTTTCTGTTGCAGGTCCGTCTGCCAAAACCTCGCCCTTCTTAACTCGCTGACCTCTCTCAACGATGGGGTGCTGGTTAAAGCATGTGCCCTGGTTTGAACGCAGGAACTTAACAACCTCAAAATCCTGTACTCTGCCCGAATCATACTGAACACGGATATTGCGGGCGTCAACGCTCATTACAACACCGTCTTCCTCGGCAAGAATACATACACCTGAGTCTGTGCCTGCTTTGTATTCCATACCTGTGCCGACAATAGGAGCTTCCGAACGAAGAAGCGGAACAGCCTGACGCTGCATGTTCGCACCCATGAGTGCACGGTTTGCGTCGTCGTTTTCAAGGAAAGGAATCATCGCTGTAGCGACGGATACAACCATCTTAGGCGATACATCCATATAATCGAATTTTTCGGGCGGGAGCTCGACAAATTCGTCAAGATAACGGCCTACGACTCTTGAATTAACAAATTTTCCGTTTTCGTCAAGCGGTTCGTTTGCCTGAGCAACATAGTAGTTATCCTCAACATCGGCTGTCATATATACAACCTCATCGGTAACAACGCCTGTTTCCTTGTCAATCTTACGGAAAGGTGCCTCAATAAATCCGTATTTGTTTATCTTCGCAAACGAAGCAAGATATGAGATAAGTCCGATATTAGGTCCTTCAGGGGTTTCGATAGGACACATTCTGCCGTAGTGGGTATAGTGAACATCTCGAACCTCAAATCCTGCACGGTCACGGGAAAGACCGCCCGGTCCGAGTGCAGACAGACGACGCTTATGAGTAAGCTCTGCAAGCGGGTTTGTCTGATCCATAAACTGTGACAGCGGAGATGAACCGAAAAACTCTTTTATTGCCGCTGTTACGGGACGAATATTTATAAGTGAATTAGGAGAAAGCGAGTCCATATCCTGGGACTGGGTTGTCATTCTCTCTCTTACAACTCTTTCAAGTCTTGAAAAACCGATTCTGAACTGATTTTGAAGAAGCTCACCAACGCTGCGGATTCTTCTGTTTCCGAGGTGGTCGATGTCATCTGTATTTCCTACACCGTGAGCAACGCAGTTAAGATAGTTGATTGTTGCAAAAATATCCTCAACAGTAATGTGATTGGGAACAAGCTCCGCAGCACGCTCACGAAGCATTGCTTTAAGCTCATCCTCGTTTGAAGCACTGTCGAGAATTTCACAGAGAACATCAAAGCGTACATTCTCCTTGATTTCGCACTCTGCCTCTGCGTCAAAATCAACATAGCAGCGAATATCAACCATTCCGTTTGAAATGATTTTTACAATCTTTTCGTCGGCAGCTTTTACATACGCAACGCTTACACCTGCATTCTCGATTTCAAGAGCCTTTTCCTTTGAAATTTTATCTCCTCTGAGAGCCATAACCTCGCCTGTGCGTGGGTTTGCAATGGGCTCTGCAAGCGTTCTGCCCTCAAGACGGTTAGCTATACCGAGCTTTTTATTGTATTTGTATCTGCCGACCCTTGACATATCATATCTGTTGGGGTCAAAGAACAGATTGTTTATATGAGTTCTTGCACTGTCTACTGTCGGAGGCTCTGAGGGACGAAGCTTTTTGTAAACTTCAATAAGACCTTCCTCAACATTTGAAGCCTGATCCTTTTCTATGGTAGCCTTCATTCTCTCGTCGTCGCCGAAAAACTCAAGAATTTCAGCATCACTGCCCAATCCGAGTGCTCTGATAAACGATGTAACAGGAAGCTTTCTGTTCTTGTCAATACGAACATAGAATACATCGTTTACATCTGTTTCGTACTCAAGCCAAGCACCGCGGTTAGGGATAACGGTGGTGGAATAAAGCTCTTTACCTGTCTTGTCGTGATCCATCTTGTAATAAACACCCGGGCTTCTTACGAGCTGTGAAACAATAACACGCTCTGCACCGTTGATTACAAATGTTCCGCTCGGAGTCATAAGCGGGAAACCACCCATAAACACATTGCTCTCTTTAATTTCGCCCGTCGACTTGTTTAGAAGTCTTGCTGTTACACGCAGTGCTGCCGAATATGTTGCGTCACGAACCTTACACTCGATAACGCTGTAGTTCGGATGATCTACATCAAGGGTGTAATCAATAAAATCAAGAACAAGATTATCCTGGTAATCGGTAATGCCCGATACATCCTTAAAAACCTCCTTGAGCCCTTCTTCAAGAAACCATCTGTAGGATTCCTTTTGAATCTCAATAAGATTAGGCATATCGATTACTTCATCGATTTTACCAAAGCTCATTCTTTCGGTGCTGCCAAGCTTTACGGGTTTGACATTTACCATAGGCTTATCACTCCTTAAATATTTTAAAAACGGGATTCCGATATGTAAAAAAGTGTAATAAAAAACATCTTGACAGTGCAGGTTTTTTGTGATAATATCCCCTTGTCAGATTGTGTTTTTCAAAATAATTCTTAACTCATCGGTACATATCCCCATTATGATACATTTTATTATTCTATATCTATATTATCAAGTTGTCAAGAGGGTTTTTATGAAAATTCAGCCGATTTTTAGGTTTTATTAAAATATTATTAATTTAATGCTCCAAAGGAATTAAAATATCCTTTGGTTTAATTTTTATCGCTTTCAGATACACCCGACAGCGTGTATTGATTTACGCATTTCCGCTTTGCAAAAAAACATACTCAACAACATAGAAAATGCCGACCACACGATCGGCGTTTTTGTATTTGCGATATTACATAATTGAGCAAACAAGGTCTGCGTATTCGGACGGATTTTCAAGCGGAAGTCCTGCTATCAAAACTGCCTGACAGTAAAGAATTTCAGCATACTTCTTTGCTTTTTCAATATCGGTCTGAACAAGCTCCTCCATCTTCTTTACGGCATTGTGAGAAAGATTAAGCTCAAGCACCCTCTGTGCTTTCATACCCGAATCCGGCTGAACTGTGCTGAAATACTTTTCCATCTCAAAAGATATTCCGCCCTTAGCGGTAAGGCAAACAGGGTGAGAAACCAGCTTTTTAGAAGCAGTAACCTCGCTTACCTTGTCGCCCAGTGTTTCCTTTACAAAAGTCAGCAACGCGCTGCTGTCCTTTTCCGTGTCCGTGTTTTCCTCGTTGTCAATTCCGAGGTCATCGTTTGTAGCTGAACAGAATTTCTTTTCTTTGTACTGCATAAGTGTTTGAAGAGTAAACTCGTCAATCTCCTCAGTACAATAAAGAATTTCAAAGCCCTTGGAACGCAGAAGTTCGGTCTGCGGGAGAGTATCTATTGCGGCGGCACTTTCGCCTGTTGCAAAATAGATGAATTTTTGATCCTCTTTCATTCTGTCAACATATTCAGAAAGAGTTACAAGCTTTTTTTCTGTTGATGAATAGAACATCAGTAAATCCTGAAGCTCTGCTTTATGCATTCCGTAGTCAGAAACAACGCCGTATTTGAGCTGTCTGCCGAATGCAGTAAAGAATTTCTCGTAATTTTCACGCTCATTTGCAAGCATTGATGAAAGCTCGTTTTTAATTTTCTTTTCAATATTCTGAGCAATAGTCAGTAAATGGCGGTCATGCTGCAGCATTTCTCTTGAAATATTCAGAGATAGATCGGCACTGTCTACAATACCTCTTACAAAGCGTAAATGTTCAGGCAAAAGCTCCTCACAGCATTCCATAATGAGCACGCCGCTTGAATAGAGCTGGAGTCCCTTTTTGTACTCCTTAGTGTAGTAGTCATACGGAGCGGCAGAGGGGATAAAAAGCAACGCCTTGTATGTAACTACACCCTCAACAGAGGTCACGATAGTTTTAAGCGGTCTATCCATTGTCATAAACTTTTCGCTGTAGAACTTGTCGTACTCCTCCTGCTTGACTTCCTTTTTGGAACGCTGCCAAATGGGAATCATGCTGTTGAGTGTTTCATTCTCGGTGTATTCCTCATATTCGGGATTTTCGCTGTCCTTGGTTTCCTCTTTAACTCTGCTTTTTTTCATATCCATAATAATCGGATAGCGAATATAATCGGAATACTTCTTAACAAGTCCCTGAATCCTGTACTGTTCAAGGAATTCATCGTAATTTTCGTCCTCCGTATTATCCTTGATTTCAAGAATAATTTCCGTGCCAAACGAGTCTTTTTCAATATCCTTTATTGTATAACCGTCAGCACCGCTTGACTGCCAGCAATAGCCTGTTTCAGAGCCGTATTTTTTGGTATTGACAGTGATTTTCTTTGCAACCATAAATGCGGAATAAAAACCTACACCGAACTGACCGATAATATCAATATCGTCCTGACCTTTTTCCATATCCTGTTTGAATTTATAGGAACCCGACGAGGCGATAGTACCCAGATTGTTTTCAAGGTCATCCTTATCCATACCGATTCCGTTGTCGCAAATTTTCAGAATACGGTTTTCCTTATCGGCGTGAATGGTGATTTTGAAGTCGCTTCTGTCCATTCCCACTTTGTCGTCCGTAAGAGAGATAAAGCAGAGCTTGTCTATTGCGTCGCTTGCATTTGAAATAAGCTCACGCAGAAAAATCTCCTTGTGGGTATAAATAGAATTAATCATCAGGTCAAGAAGTCTTTTTGACTCTGACTTAAATTGTTTCTTAGCCATAAAACTACTTCCTTTTCAATCAAGTTGGGAACAAAATATCATGCCCTTAAAATATAATTATATCCCAATTCATATATTCTTTCAATAGATATTTTTCTTAATATATACAGTATTTTCAGTATTACAACAGGTGTGTTATAAAATTAGAAAACATTGCGATTATAAAAACTAAGTACTACAGTTAATCCAACTCAAATAGTATCGGCTTTAAAATACAATCACCGGCATATTTTCTGTCGCTTAATCAGTTTAATTATTTTTGTTTTACCTTGCTGTTAACCCGTAATCCTGCGTTTCCATTTAATTCACTCTCAAAATTGACGGACAGACGGCATGCAAAAAGGCTGCTTTGCCAAAGCAAAGCAGCCTAATAAGCTAAAATAACATATTCAGAATAACAGCAATTATTCGTTAATAGCGATAACTGCACCTGAACCAACTGTTCTACCGCCTTCACGGATAGCGAAACGGAGACCAACTTCGATAGCGATAGGAGTGATAAGCTCAACATCCATTTCTACGTTATCGCCAGGCATGCACATCTCTACGCCCTCGGGAAGAGAGATTGTACCTGTAACGTCAGTTGTTCTGAAATAGAACTGCGGACGATAGTTGTTGAAGAAAGGTGTGTGACGGCCGCCCTCGTCCTTAGTAAGAACGTAAACCTGACCACGGAACTTTGTGTGGGGGTGAATTGTACCGGGCTTAGCAAGTACCTGACCTCTCTGGATTTCAGTTCTCTGAACACCACGGAGAAGTACACCTACGTTGTCGCCTGCCTCTGCATAGTCAAGAGTCTTTCTGAACATCTCAAGACCTGTAACAACAACTTTTCTCTTTTCGTCTGTAAGACCAACGATTTCAACTTCCTCAGAAGTTCTTACCTGACCTCTTTCAACTCTACCTGTAGCAACTGTACCACGACCTGTGATTGTGAATACGTCCTCAACAGGCATAAGGAACGGCTGGTCAGCCTTACGGTCAGGAGTAGGAATGAACTCGTCAACAGCAGCCATAAGCTCGTGGATGCAAGCATACTCAGGAGCCTTAGGATCCTTAGAATCGCTTGTAAGAGCAAGATAAGCTGAGCCCTTGATGATAGGTGTGTCGTCGCCCGGGAACTCGTACTCGTTAAGGAGGTCACGAATTTCCATTTCAACGAGCTCAAGAAGCTCAGGATCGTCAACCTGGTCAGTCTTGTTCATGAATACAACGATGTAAGGAACGCCTACCTGACGGGAAAGAAGGATGTGCTCTCTTGTCTGAGGCATAGGACCGTCAGCAGCAGAAACAACGAGGATAGCACCGTCCATCTGAGCAGCACCTGTGATCATGTTCTTAACGTAGTCAGCGTGTCCGGGGCAGTCAACGTGTGCATAGTGACGGTTAGCTGTCTCGTACTCTACGTGTGCAGTGTTAATTGTGATACCACGCTCTCTCTCTTCAGGAGCCTTATCGATGTTAGCGTAATCAACGAAATCAGCGTCACCCTCAAGGTTGAGAACCTTTGTGATAGCAGCAGTAAGTGTTGTTTTACCATGGTCAACGTGGCCGATTGTACCAATGTTAACATGTGGTTTATTTCTTTCAAATTTTTCTCTTGCCATTGGAAATTTCCTCCTTATTGTTGTAAAAAGAATTTACAATAGATTTATTGATATTGTATCAATATTTTATGAAAAAATCAATAGATTTTTAAAATTTAAGCTAAGAAAGCGGAAAATCAGTCCTTCTTTGCTCTCTCGTTCATGATTTTCTCAGCAATATTCTTCGGAACCTCTGCATATGTGTCAGGCTCCATAACATACTGACCGCGTCCCTGTGTCTTAGAACGCATATCAGTAGCATAACCGAACATTTCCGAAAGCGGAACATGAGCGATAACACGCTGAGCACCATTATCAGCTTCCATGCTCTGAATCATACCGCGGCGTGAGTTAAGGTCGCCGATAACATCACCGAGATACTCCTCAGGAGTGATAACAGTAACCTTCATGATAGGCTCAAGAAGCACCGGATCAGCCTTTTTCATAGCACTCTTGAATGCCATAGAACCGGCAATCTTAAATGCCATTTCAGAGGAGTCAACCTCGTGATATGAACCGTCATAAAGCTCAACTTTAACATCAACTACATTGTAGCCTGCTACAACACCCGAAAGCATTGCACCCTGGATACCCTGGTCAACAGCAGGAATGTATTCCTTAGGAATAGCACCGCCGACAATGTTGTTAACAAATTCGTAGCCCTTGTCCTTGTTGGGATATACATTGATCTTAACATGACCGTACTGACCCTTACCGCCGGACTGACGAGCATACTTCTCATCAACGGAAGCTTCCTTGCGGATTGTTTCCTTGTAAGCAACCTGCGGAGCACCGATATTTGCTTCTACCTTAAACTCACGGAGAAGACGGTCAACAATAATCTCAAGGTGAAGCTCACCCATACCTGCGATAATTGTCTGTCCTGTTTCCTCGTCTGTATAAGCTCTGAATGTCGGATCCTCTTCAGCAAGCTTTGCAAGAGCAATACCCATCTTTTCCTGACCTGCTTTGGTCTTTGGCTCGATAGCAACACGGATAACCGGCTCCGGGAATTCCATTGATTCAAGAATTACAGGGTGTTTCTCGTCACAGAGTGTGTCACCTGTAGTTGTATTCTTAAGACCAACGGCAGCAGCAATATCACCTGCATAGCAGCAGTCAATATCTTTTCTGTCGTTAGCGTGCATCTGAAGAATTCTTCCCATACGCTCGTTGTTGTCCTTAACCGAGTTATAAACAGTAGTACCTGTTGAAACAGTACCTGAATATACACGGAAGAAGCAGAGCTTACCTACGAACGGGTCTGTAGCAATCTTAAACGCAAGAGCTGCAAAAGGCTCTGTATCGGAAGAATGTCTTTCAACCTCGTCGCCTGTTTCGGGGTCAACACCCTTAATAGCAGGTACATCTGTAGGTGCGGGCATATAATCAACGATTGCGTCAAGAAGCATCTGAACGCCCTTGTTACGGTATGATGAACCGCATGTTACGGGAATCATATTGTTGTCGATTGTAGCTTTTCTGATAACAGCCTTAATCTCATCTACAGAAATTTCTTCGCCACCGAAGTACTTTTCCATAAGGTCCTCATCAAGTTCTGCAACCGACTCAATGAGCTTCTCATGGTACTCGTTGGCTAAATCCTGCATATCCTCCGGAATCTCTTCCTCGCTGTAATCTGTGCCGTCCTCATTGTGATAGATTTCAGCCTTCATTGTTACGAGGTCGATAATACCACTGAAATCACTTTCAGCACCGATAGGAAGCTGAATCGGAACAGCATTACATTTAAGTCTGTCCTTCATCATCTGAACAACATGGTAGAAGTTTGCACCCATGATGTCCATTTTATTAACATAAACCATTCTCGGAACGCCGTAGTTGTCAGCCTGACGCCATACTGTTTCAGACTGAGGCTCAACGCCGCCCTTTGCACAAAGAACTGTTACAGATCCGTCAAGCACACGAAGTGAACGCTCAACTTCAACAGTAAAGTCAACGTGACCGGGGGTATCAATGATGTTGATTCTGTGAGGCTTGTACTGCTGTTTGCTTCCTTTCCAGAAAGCTGTTGTAGCAGCCGAAGTGATTGTGATACCACGCTCCTTCTCCTGAACCATCCAGTCCATTGTAGAAGCACCATCGTGTGTTTCACCAATCTTATGGTTTACGCCGGTATAATACAGGATACGCTCTGTTGTAGTTGTCTTACCGGCATCGATATGAGCCATAATACCGATATTTCTTGTCTGTTCAAGTGAAACCTGTCTTGGCATAAAATCCTCCTATTAAAATTACACGGGTAAATTAAATTACCATCTGTAATGAGCGAAAGCCTTGTTAGCTTCAGCCATCTTATGAGTATCCTCACGCTTTTTGAATGCACCGCCCATGCTGTTTGTGGCGTCGAGAATTTCTCCTGCAAGTCTTTCCTTCATTGTCTTTTCACTGCGGGCTCTTGAATATGTTGAAATCCAACGAAGACCGAGTGCCTGGCGTCTTTCAGGACGAACCTCCATAGGAACCTGGTAAGTTGCACCGCCGACACGGCGAGCCTTTACCTCGAGAACGGGCATAACATTTTCCATAGCCTGTTCAAAAACCTCAAGCGGGTTATTACCTGTCTTTTCAGCAATAATATCAAATGCACCGTAAACAATCTTCTGAGCAACGCCCTTTTTACCGTCGTACATAATGTTGTTGATAAGACGAGTTACAAGTTTTGAATTATAAAGCGGATCTGGTAATACATCACGCTTCGCAATAGAACCTCTTCTTGGCACTTTGCTTCCCTCCTTCACAATAATTGAGATATCATAGGTACTCGAAAGCGACAAACTCCCGTATGCCAACAAGAACTTCTACCGATAATATATAGTAAAATTCCTGCCGCATAGCAGAACTTAAAATCTTAAGTCAAGAGAGTTTTGTCAATTCCTAATTATTTACCTTTCTTTGGACGCTTAGCACCGTACTTTGAACGGCTCTGCATACGTCCTGCAACACCCTGAGCGTCGAGTGTACCACGAACAATGTGATAACGAACACCAGGCAAGTCCTTAACACGGCCACCACGGATAAGAACAACTGAGTGCTCCTGAAGGTTGTGACCTACGCCGGGGATATAGGAACTGACTTCAATACCGTTAGAAAGTCTTACTCTGGCAATTTTTCTGAGTGCTGAGTTAGGCTTTTTAGGTGTAGCGGTCTTTACAGCAGTACAAACACCTCTCTTCTGCGGTGAGTTCTGGTCAATAGCAACACGCTTCTTTGAGTTCCAGCCCTTTAAAAGTGCAGGTGCCTTTGCTTTCTTTTCAGAAACCTCTCTGCCCTTGCGTACCAACTGGTTAAATGTAGGCATATTTGTCCTCCTTTCAAAAAGTATTTAAGAATTGAAAAACTGCTTTGCTGTTGCAAAGCCTTGCAAAGCACATCATAACTGCCTAAAAAGGACGCAGTTACAGAGTGCCCCACGATTTAACATTATAAACCACCGAACAGGTATTTGTCAACACTTTTTTCTTAGAATAATTACTGTTTTACTTCATATATTCAATAATTTACAATCTCTTTATAATCAAAGCAATCCGTACTGTTTATAAAGAGAAATAATCCTGCCGTACATGAGCCGATTTCCCATATACTGTCTGTATGTTGCCGTTTTGTCCTTACCCTGTGCTTTTAACTCATCCATTAAAATTTTTTCCTGCTCATAATTACTTTGAATGTCTTTAAGCATTTTTTCAAAAAGCTCTATACGCTCCACGGTTTTACCTCCCTATAGAACATTTAATTTTTTATCAAAAGTTCGGATTTACAGCTGTGCATTGCCTTGACGATTAACAAACCGCAAAAACAAAAAGCCGAAGCACGGTAAAAACTACGCTCCGACCTTTATTAATCTATGTTAATTCCACGCTTTAGTTAAAAGCCTTAAAATGCTCGATAACCTCTTGGCGATGCTTATAGCTGTCAGACTCCTTATCGGGATTTTCATCGTCGATGCTTTCGTCTGAGTAAATCAGCATATATTTTCCGCTGTCAGAAAGATATGCCTCTACCTCAGGCAAATCAAGAATTGTAAACTTACCTGTCTGCTTTACGGAATCAATAACTGATTTTGCAGTGTCATTTAGATTATTTAAATCATACTCATACAGCTCAATAGTAACGGACTGGCTTCCGTACTTTGCATTAAACTTCTTACCCTCTTTAGCACCTATAAGAGAAGCGTCCATTTTGACAACAAGGCTTTCGTCAATTTTGTCGTCCTTAAGCGTAACATAACCGAGCTGTCCGAAATAATCGCACAAGCCGTTCAGATTATCGTCAAAATCCTCCGCTTTCGGCTCATCGGGCGTAGCTTCCTGTGCCGCTTCGGTTGACTGTGTTGCCGATGTATTGTTCTTTGAAAGTGCGTCCTTATAACCGCATCCGGCTGACACCGCCGCTATCATTAATACGCATAAAATTGCAGATATAAATCTCTTCATAAAAATAATCCTTTCAAGGGTAATTTTTTTAACTTTCCTCAAGACTTTCTAATTATACAGCATAATTATTCATAAATCAATATTTTAGGCAAAATAAAACGGACGGTTACCCGTCCGCACTTTATTTTAATAATCCGTAAATTTATGCCAGAACATAAACATTTACATCTCGTCTGCCGAAGTTTACGCACTCGGAATATGTGTTGTAAAAGCAGTCAACTATTGCGGAACCGTCCATAAGTGCACCGCCTGTATCAACGGCAGTTGCATAACCGTAAACGAAGCTTCCGTCTGTTGAAACAATGTAAAGCTTAGAACCGTACGGAATGATATTTGGATTAACAGCAACGCCGCCGTGATAAGCAGGAACTCCTGTTGCTGTTGATGCACCTGCCGGTGCGGTGTACGCTGTACCCGAACCTGTAAGCACCCGACTGAAAGCAACGGTTGCACCGTTTGCATCTGTAAAGGTTCCTGCACCTCCGCTTGAAGCCGCTCCCTTTGTTCCGACAAGGACAACCTTGTCAACAGGCTGTTTTACGGCTTTTTCATCAACTACTTCTTTTGATACCGCTTTGCCGTCAACATATTTAACCTCACGGGTAACAATTTTTTCTCCTGCCTTACCCTCGGTTTTCACTTTGGTTTCACCGAGAGCAACATCGTCCGAATTCTGTTTTACGGTATCAAAGGATATTTTTTCCGTAACAGACTCTGTTTTGTACACAACCCTTTTTACAGTTACCTCGGTAATGTTATCAACACTTTCTTTGCCCGATACGCTTAAAATATCGTTTTCGTCAATTTCATATCCCGCAATATTAAGAGCATCATAAACGCTTACAAGTGCAAGCCTTGTGTTTTTTGTTGTTCCGTCCGCTGTTACTTTAACAGCTTTTGTCTTGTAAATGTTGATTTCCGTATCCGCTGTAATCTGTGTTTCAAGGGACGGTACGCAAATCTCGTCATCTGCAAGCACTATACCTGACTTTTGAAGAGCGTCCGAAACAGTACCCTTTGCAAGCTGAACCGTCACTGTACCGTTTTCGGTCTTTACCTTAACCTCATTTGCGTCAATAATCTCAACATCAAGACTGAAATTGTTGTTTTCACACACAACAAGGTTGCCGTTTGAAAGCTCGTACTCAACCTTACTTCTTACCGCTTTGCCGTTTTCTGCACCTTCGGTACCGATACCTGTCTGCACTGCCGCCGCAACGGTAATTACAGAAGCAACAATAACCGCCGCTGCAATAATAAATGCAATCGCTGATTTCGCAATGCGGATCTTATTTGCCATAAAAGTCATTTTGTATCTCCTATAAAAAGTCAAGTGGTAGTTAACCAACTTGCTGTATTTTTAATATT
>DXYF01000017.1 GCA_019415945.1 Clostridiales bacterium | reverse complement strand
CCTCAAAGTCATTACGGGTTTCTTTCTACTTTCGTTGTTTAATTTTCAAGGTCCTAAATTTGTTCGTGTTGCACAAATTAAACTATCAATGTTTGGTTATGTTTCACACCTCATTTAAGTTTCTCTCGTGCGGAACATTGTTTATTATAGTGCGTGTGTTTACAAAAGTCAAGCCTTTTTTTTAATTTTTTTACATCTTTTTAAAAATATTTTTACAGTTGTGGTTTTTTCGACTTATTTGTAAATTTTACACCATATATTGTGTTTGCAGTTTTTGGGATTTTTTATATCTTTATTGTATTTTTGCAATTTATATTATAGAATATATAATGTAATATAAAAAATACATATGAGGGGTAATTATGAACGGTATAAATCCTTATCGAAGCAACTGCGAAATTATGAGAAAGTTTTTTGCAAAGCCGATTTTTTTGGTATCGGGAATTGTTTCTTTGATTTTTAATTTTTACGACTTTGTAATCTATGTGATTTCTTCAAATCTTACTTTTAATGTTATTCCGTGTGCCTTAGGTATTGCTTTTTTGATGCTGTTTTTCACGGCAAGGAGTAAGAAAGAGGCTGTATCTTTTAAAGCACCGATTATAATAATGGAGATTGTTTCCGTTGTAAGCATTGTTTTTTTGATACTCGTTGCACTTTTCTTTGGCTTTTTGTCTGTCTTTCTGCTCATTCAGACTCCGCCTGAACACATAGAATATACAGGGTATGAAGCTCTATTTGCTTCGTTAGCTGACGCTTTACGGACAGCTTTGACCGTTATCAGCCCGATTTTTACGGTGTTGTCTGTTGTCCTTTTGCTTTATTTTATAGCAATGGAGATTACTGTGCTTTCTTTTAAAAAAAGCCTTTCAAATATATATCTTCAAAAAAAGGGATCTGCCGCACTGGGAGTTATATCCTTTGTTATGGCAATTATTACAACCGTGTGTGTCGCTTTGTTATTTTCAATTGTAATGCCCTTTGATTTTAGTGCTATACTTTGGCTTTCACCTATATTGATATTTTTTATCTGTACGGCAGTTATCGGTTTTGCTTATAACAACTATATTACCGATATTGCAGGAAATATAGAAACAAAAGCCCCCGAAAAAGTTGCAGAAACTCCAAAATCAAACGGCGTTGACAAATCGTTTCCACTTGAGTTGTGGGGTGAAAGCGAGCAGACCAACATTGTTCCCGAACGGCAGGAGGATATTGCGGCACCCGTCAACTTTGAATTTGAAACTGTGTTCGACGCAGAAAACGAAACAGATAAAATCCCCGCAGCACTCCAAAACCCGACTGACGCATCAAAACAAAACCCATATACAGCACCGAAATTAAAACGTTGCGAAAACTGCGGAAGAGATAACCCGTATTCAAATTATTTTTGCGGAAGCTGCGGACATAAACTTCAATAAACAAAAGCGTTCCGAGCTTTTAAGCTTTGGAACGCTTTTTTGTGTAAATTAAAACTCAGCATTAAACAGCCTTATGAACAGAAAAATGCTCTTTAATAAAAAAGTTTAATACTATTCTTTTATTAACAGTATTTTGTGCTGCTGACGAAACATTATTTTTCATTACTTTAGTGCGTAAGAGCCGATAATCTGTCCAATCTGAACAATATTTGAATCACCCGAAAACTCAAATTTCACTTTTCCCAATCCGCTAAACCATAATTCAAGTTCGCTGTCCATATCAAACACACCCGAAGTTTCAACAGAAAAAGCACTTATTTTTGCGTACGGCAAAGATGTAAAATCTTTTTTCTTACCCGTCACACCCTGAACATTTACCGAAATAATACGCTTGTCTGTGAAAACGACAAAATCACGCATACCCTTGTATGATGAAATAACAACCTCACCTTCAATAAGAAGCGGTGATACAAGGTTTAATCCGTCGTTAACATTTGTCATTTTGAGTTTTATAAAACTACCATTTTGAAAGTCAACCATTTTAAATTTCTCCTTTCGGGTTTAATCACCCAATATCGTTTTTACAAATAATATGAATATTTATTACAGTCGTATCACAAAAAGTCAAAAACAATCACATATTAACCAATTTACGCTGATACTTTATTTAAAATCACCAGTTTGAATTTTAACCATTTTAAAATTGTTTCTATGTAGAAATTGAATTGATCTTAATTGATACATCAACTCCACCACAATTGCCAACTAACCCATTGTAGTCTTGAAGAAATAAGTCCTGTTGAGTTTTATTGTACAATAATTTTGTTGCCGTGTCAATTTTTGTGTTTATTATTTTTATATTTCTCAAATTTTGCCCTTACTGCAAACAAAAATAAATTCACGCATTTCACACAAAGCATAATTACTGTACAAAACTCCTGTCATTAAAACGGAACAAAATTCACCTTGCCCATATCGGAAAGCATATCAAAAAGCAAAAGCCGCACATCTTTATGATGTGCGGCTTGACCTCGGCAAATCTGCCTATGGTGCCGGTGACCGGACTTGAACCGGTACGGTCGCAATGACCGAGGGATTTTAAGTCCCTTGTGTCTGCCTATTCCACCACACCGGCATTTAGTAAAACAACACCGCACTTTGTTACGGTGTTGCTTTAAAAATGTTTGGTGACCCGGACGAGAATCGAACTCGTGTTACCGCCGTGAAAGGGCGGTGTCTTAACCGCTTGACCACCGGGCCGGATATGGTAGCGGAAATAGGACTTGAACCTACGACACTTCGGGTATGAACCGAATGCTCTAGCCAGCTGAGCTATTCCGCCATATTAGCTGATATCGAAAATCAGCAAGATTGATTATATATTATATTTATTAATTTGTCAATAGTTTTTTTGATATTTTTGAAAAATAAATCACTTTTTTATTTTTTCGCTTAACAAAACCTGAATTCGGCAAAAAGCCTTGGGGTTGAGTCCCAACCCCTAAGACCTAACACAGAATTACCGAAAGCTCATTTAAGCATTTGTGTATTGCCGTATGATGTTTGTCGGCTGAATAAAATCATCAAAGAACACAATGTAAGAAAAGATTTAACGGGTGATTTATTCTTTGTCCGACTTGAATTGTAACTTTAAAAAATCAACTATTTCCTCAAAATGCATTGAATGCGACGCTTTGACAAGGACGGTATCTCCCTCATTAACAAGTGCAGGTATTGCGTCCGTAAGCTGTTTTGAGGTGTCAAACCACTCTCCGTCCGCACCCTTTGCAAGCTCTTGCGAAAGCTCGCCCGACGCAATTACGAGGTCGATTCCTCTTTCTTTTGCGTATTTTCCGGTTTCTAAGTGGAGCTTGAGTTCATTTTCTCCAAGCTCTTTCATATCGCCCAAAATCGCAACCTTTCTCCCCGAAAAGTTTGCAAGCGTATCAATCGATGCCTTTACCGATGTCGGGTTTGCGTTGTAGCAGTCGTCAATTATCCTGATTTTGCCCGTGTTTATCACATTCGCACGGCTTCCGACGGTTTTGTATGATTCAACGCCGTTTTTAAGCTGTTCATCACTAAGTCCCAAAAGCCTGCCGACTGCAACAGCCGCAAGAGCGTTGCTGACCATATAGCTTCCTATGGCAGGGATTGTAGCCGAAATTCTTGTATTATCAAAGCACAAGGTACAGGACACGCCGCCCTCGGCGTTGTTCTGAATGTCCTCGGCATAATAATCGCTTTTGCCTGCTATGGAGTAAAAAATCGGCTTCTTGCCGTTTACTTCTTTCAGTGTGCAAAGCTTGTCATCGTCCGCATTTAAAATGTATTCGGCATTTTCTGCGGCATTTTTGAACATCTCGGTTTTTGCCCTTAAAACGCCGTCGCGGTCGATGAGATTTTCAAGGTGGCAGGTGCCGATAACGGTAAGCACGCAGACGGTAGGCTGTACCATTTCCGACAGCCTTGTCATCTCGCCGAAATCAGAAATGCCCATTTCAATGATTGCCGCCTCGGCGTCCTCCTCCATTGCAAGCAGTGTCAAAGGCACGCCCAATTCATTGTTGAGATTACCCTGTGTTTTGTGGGTTTTAAATTTCTGCGACAGCACAGCATAGAGCATTTCTTTTGTAGATGTTTTGCCTACGCTTCCCGACACACCGATAATCGGTATATTAAACTTCTCACGGTATGCCTTGGCGATTTTTTTGACCGCCTCAAGCGTTGAGTCAACAAGAATATAGGGATTGTCGCAGTCAAGCGGCGGCTTTTCGCAGATTACGCAAGCCGCACCGCTTTGAAAACACTGTTTGATGTAATCGTGACCGTCAACACGCTCGCCCTTGATTGCAAGAAACAGCGAGCCTTCTTTTACGGCTCGGCTGTCACGCTCAACAGAGGTTATTTCTGTTTTTTTGTCGTTCTCACTGCCTGCAAACATTCCGCCGCAGGCAAGTGCGATTTCTTCAAGTGTAAAGCTTTTCATAATTCACCCCGTGTTACAGGCGTTTACTGATTTTCATATTTTTTGAGTGAAATTTCGATTATTTTTTCGCACAGGTCGGCATAATCAAGTCCGTCAACAGCCGCCTCCTGCGGCAAAAGGCTTGTCGGAGTCATGCCGGGGAGAGTATTTGCCTCAAGGCAGTATGCCTCTCCGTTTTCATCAAGCAGAAAATCAATTCTCGCATAGCTTTCGAGATGAAGTGCGTTATACGCCGCCGTCGCAGAGGAACGAAGCAGCTCGTCGGTTTTTTCATCAATATCCGCAGGGCAAATTTCAACCGTTGCACCTGCCTGATATTTTGACTCGTAATCATAAAATCCCGATTTCGGAATAATCTCAATCGGAGCGAGAGCCTTGCCTCCCAAAATACCGACGGAAAACTCCCTGCCTTTTACAAACTGCTCAACGACAACCTCGTTTTCGTATTTAAAAGCGTGCTTTACGGCGGCGTCAAATTCTTCCTTATTCTCTGCCTTGGCAATTCCCACGCTTGAACCGCCCGAACACGGCTTTACAACGCAGGGAAAAACACTCCAGCTTTCGGCATCGGCAATGCTTTTATAAATGCCGCCCGACGGGGTATTTATCTTGTTCTGAACAAAAACACTCTTTGTAAGACCCTTGTTCATTGCAAGAGCAGAACCGAGATATCCCGTGCCTGTGTATTTTATGCCGAGCAAATCAAAAGCCGCCTGAAGCTGACCGTTTTCGCCCTCGCCGCCGTGAAGTGCAAGGAAAGTTATGTCCGCTTCACTGCATATCTCGATTACATTGGCACCGATAAATCGGTCGGATTTATCAAGTCGGTTTTCCTTTATCTCGCTTATATCGGAAACCGTCTTGCCGACGCTTGCCTTTTCGGCAAAGCTGTAATTCTGTTTAAAAAGTGCGTCTATATCGCAGATATTTTGCTCGTATCCCGTAAACACATCTAAAAGCACAACCTCGTGGCCTTTTTGACGAAGTGCCGCGGCAACAAGGATTCCCGATGAAATTGAAACATCTCTTTCGGTGCTGAGTCCGCCTGCAAGTACAACAATTCTCATAATAATGCTCCTAAAATTATTCTCCGATTATCTTAATAAGCACATGCTTGCGGCGTTTGCCGTCAAGCTCATAGTAAAAAATCTGTTCCCAAGTGCCGAAATCAAGTCTGCCGCCCGTGATTGCACAGACAACCTCCCTGCCCATAACGGTACGCTTGAGGTGTGCGTCCGCATTATCCTCAAAGCCGTTGTGAGCGTACATATCATACGGCTTTTCGGGGGCAAGCTTTTCAAGCCAGCGTTCGTAGTCGCTGTGCAGTCCGCTTTCGTCGTCGTTTATGAAAACGGATGCGGTTATATTCATTGCATTGACAAGCACCAAGCCCTCTTTTACCGAGCTTTCATCAATGGCTTTTTGTACATCTTCTGTAATGCGTATTATTTTTCTTCGCTGCGGAACATTAAACCACAGCTCCTTGCGATAGCTTTTCATAAAATTCTCCTGTCTGTCAGAACATAAAGCCGTCCATGCCCCAGTACTTAACTTCTTCAAATTTTACATAGCAGTTTTTTCCGTCAACGCCTGCTTCTTCGCTGAGTATAGTGCATATTTCTGCGGTAAGTCTTCCGTAGTTTTCCTTTGAAGAGCTTCCCAAAATTTTGATCTCGACAAAAGCGATATTTTTGTCAGCGTCCCCCTGAAACATCATTGAAACGCCGTCTTCAACGGCACACATCAGGTACGCTTCGCTCTTGCCGGGAATTATCGAAATCGCCTTTGAAGCACGGCTTTTTATGGTGTTTTTCGTGTTTTCATCGAGCGATACATTTGTTTTTACATTAATAAACGGCATAATATTACCACCCTGAAATTATAATTTACAATTAATTTATATTATAATAGTTATCGTTTTATATTTCAAGTGTTTTATAATCTGTCGATCGGTTACCGATACAAATTAAAATTATCGGATAAATATAAAACCACGCAAAAAGTCGAGTGCCTCGACACGCAAGTCAAGCAGACAGGTTAATATTATCAAACCTTCTTTGCCCGACCGTTTTCGAGCAGTTACCTATAAAGTAAAAAATCGGAACAAAGCCTTTCGGGCAGTGTTCCGACATTTTACCGTTCTTTATTTTGTTGTGGGTTAACAGTATCGTTTGACGCACGGTAGGGGTAAATTTCCTCGTAGGATTCAATTTCTCCCTCGTTTTTGACGGCAGACGGGATAAGTCCCGTGCAGTCCTGTGCGGAAAAGGTATTTAAGCTGTCGTCGTGAATTTGGTTGAGTTTTTCTGTGTTTCTTTTGTAATTTTGCTTTCTCACGCTCTCACCTCGCTTGATTTTATTATGCTTTGCAAGGTGAGATGAATGCCTGTATTATTTTACCATTTTTACAATTTTATTTGTTTTAATTACTCACTGAAACTAAATATTATAGTAGAATACATATTGTCTTTAGTCATTACACAAATTCCATAAAAGCTCAGTAAAACTTAACAAAAACTCTACCTTAAATTTATGCACTTTATTTTTATAATGTCGTTGAGTTTTTTGTCAATAAATGGTATAATGCAATTACACAATAAATTACACAATATTTTATTAGAGAGGAGGAATGATATTATGAGAAATTTAATAACATTCACAAAGTTGATAAAACAATGTAAAGCTGTACAATTTTAAAACTATACTAAAATTTTAAATTTATTAAAGCAAAAACAAATCTTAAATTGCAATAACAAATTAAGGAGATTATATAATGAAAACAGCAAAAATTTTTACAACAATATTTTTATCAATTCTATTGATATTTAATTTTTCAATTACATATTCTGCGGAAACTATGGATAACATTTCATTTGAAGTTGAAGTAAGTTCAGAGGAACTGCAAAAAGGCGTTGATTTAATTGCATATTATACAAACAACGGAGATATTAATATTGTTAAAGCAGATGAAATCGCATCGTCTATATCAGCATCATCCATTGAAGCAACATTCAGTGTGTATTTAACAAAAGTCGGAAGCAGCCAAGCAATACTCAGCTGGACAGCTGTTGCAAGTCAATTAAAAAATGTTTCTGGTTCAATTTACTGTAAAAATACCAGTGCACTTTCACCTAAAACCTACTGTTCATCTTTTATTCATTGTCCATATTTAGACGGTACCGAAGGCAGAGCAAGCGAAGCAACCAGCTCTTTTACTGTCCCCTTTGCTAAAACTACTTACAAAGTAGGATATACCGGAGTAAATTTAAGAACAATAACACGAAACTATTACTTTGGAAGCGGATATAGTATTGTTACTAAATAGTATAAATGCAGGAGAGCAATGTGTTTAAAAAAATAGATTTTTCTGAAATTAAAAAGAGAACATGGGACAATGAATCTACAGTCGAAGCAAGCAAAATTAACCCCCGTAATCTAAAATATAAAATTCTAAAGGATGGTTCCTTTGAGTTTTTTAACGATACGGGGGTTGATGATATTGAATCGTTCGATCGCTTTAAAATTATTAAAGATAATATTTATCTGCAACTTCAGCTTTGCAATATGTATTTTTATTTAACAAACTTTAATATTCCTTTAACTTCTAATTTAGTGTGCAATGCATTAAATATGAATGAAGAAGATATGAATAAAATCTGTTTATTATTTGAAAGCGTTGTTTTAGATGAAAATTATCCCATATTTAAAAATAACGCAATTTATAAACATATTCAGGCTTTACAGGTTACAGGACTTTCCCCTAAAGGGATTCAAACAGTTAAGCGTCTGCTTAAAAACAACAGTACATTTAATCTGCTGTATAATAACCGTATAATAAATGACATAACCTGCACTTCATTTTATAAATTTGAAAATTTGCAGTACAATACTCACGATAACATATACAAAGACTTTGTCAGACAAATATTGGAAAATAAATATCTCAAACAATGCGGAAGTTTGAATGTTTCTGCTTTGTCCTTCGATAGTTTGGAAAATCATCAACTGTGTCTTGAGCTGTCTGAAAACACAGATGAACTTTATTTGCAAAGCTATGATATGAAATATAATGATAATTTGGTTTTTGTTAAATACCTGCAATGGTACTGAGTGTAAGTGAAAAAACACTTAAATATTCACTATATCGGCGTTATAAACAGCAGACATCAGCTGTTTAAGGCATTATCACGCTCTCACCTCGCTTGATTTTATTATGCTTTGCAAGGTGAGATGTATGCGTGTATTATTTTACCGTCAATTTTTTGATTTGGTAAACATCGCCGTCCATAACGGAATATGTACTGCGAAGCTCTCCTTTGATTTCGGGAGAGATGCTCTGGTGAATATAAAGGCTGTCAACTCCGAAATCAGCCGCACCGCCGATATCTGTAATATAATCGTTTCCTATCATAATTGACTCGCTTTTTTCAAGACCGTAGCGGTCAAAAAGTATTTTGAAGTAATTTGTGTCGGGTTTTGAGCACTCCTCGTCGGAGCTTATGCAGATTCCGTCAAAATAAGGTGTAAGTCCGAGCATATTCAGCTCATTTTCGGTAAAGTAACGCTGTGCGTTTGACAAAAGATAAATCTTTTTGCCCTTTGCCTTGAGTGTGTCGAGCAGGTCAATAACACCGTCGTAGAGCTTTATGTACTTTGTTGAATAACAGCGGAATGCTTCGGCGACAAACGCAACCTGTGCTTTTGTCACTCTGACGCCCTTTTGAGTAAAGAGCTTCCTGAAAACTTTTTCTATTTTAATGTCAATCACTGTGTAGTGGGGGAATTTCTTTTTTACCGCCTTTTTTTCAAGCTCAACAAGTCTGTCATACTCGCTGTTAAGCTCCTTATAGGTGTATTTTGCTCCCTTGTAGCCGTATAAAATCGCCATCTTCTTCCACAAGTCATCACACCACTCATCCGTGTTAATATCAATGAGAGTTCCGTAAAGGTCAAAAATATAATTTTTATACATAAAATCGCCGTCCGTATGGCATAAGCCGTATTTTTTTACATTATAGCAATATCTGACTATAATTGCAATACTGCAATTCTTATGATACAATAATTATGCAACGAGGTGATTTATTTTGACAAAAAAACAAATAGCGGCAAACGCCGTTCAAGCTCTGAAAAAAGAATATCCCGACGCAATTTGCTCTCTTGAATATAAAGACCCCCTGCAGCTTTTGATTGCAACCCGTCTTGCAGCTCAATGCACCGACGCAAGGGTCAATATGGTAACGCCCGCACTATTTGAAAAATTTAAGAATGTTGACGATTTTGCAAACGCAACAGCTGACGAGGTTGCAGAATACATAAAAAGCTGCGGTCTTTACAAGACAAAATCAAACGACATAGTTGCCCTTGCAAAAATGCTCCGTGACGAATTTGACGGCAAGGTTCCCGATAATATAGAAGATTTGACGAAGCTTCCCGGAATCGGCAGAAAGACCGCAAATTTAGTTATGGGAGATGTGTTCGGAAAGCCTGCCGTTGTGGTGGACACACACTGCATACGCATTACACGCAGGCTCGGACTGCACGGCGAAAAGGACGCGAAAAAGATTGAATTTATCCTGCGTGACCTGATTGACCCAAGCGAAAGCAACGATTTTTGCCACAGGCTTGTGCTTCACGGCAGAGCGGTATGCACGGCACGAAGCCCGAAGTGTGAAAACTGCTGTATGAACGAATTTTGCAAAAAGGTGATTTGAGCAGTTTTAAGAAGTAAACTTATTGCATACAAAATAAAACTTGATATACCAAAAGGGGTGGATTACAGAAAATCCACCCCTCATTTTATAATGCTTTTTAATGCTTTCTGCCCGAATTACAAGCGGAGATACTCAAAGCAAGCTAACAAAAATATCCTCCCATAACTGTCGGGCATTTGCAACTTGGATAAAAAGCAAAGCTTTCTGCTCGAATTACAAGCGGAGGTACTCCGTTTAATAGTTTTCTGCCTTGATCTGGAAATAGCTCTGAGGATGAGCACAAACGGGACAAACATCGGGTGCTTTTTTGCCGATAACAATGTGTCCGCAGTTGCTGCACTGCCAGATTGCATCCTCGTCCTTTGAGAACACAAGTCCGCCCTCGACATTTGCAAGAAGCTTTTTATAGCGTTCCTCGTGTTCTTTTTCAATTTTTGCAACCATTTCAAAGAGAGAAGCAATGTGGTCAAAGCCCTCTTCTCTTGCCTCTTTGGCAAAGGTGGGATACATATCTGTCCACTCGTAGTTTTCGCCTGCGGCAGCGTCCTTTAGGTTAAGCTCGGTGCCTGCGATACCGTCGTGCAAAAGCTTAAACCAAATTTTTGCGTGCTCCTTTTCGTTTGCGGCAGTTTCCTCAAACAGAGCGGCAATCTGAACATATCCGTCCTTTTTTGCCTTTGACGCATAGTAGGTATACTTGTTTCTTGCCATTGATTCGCCTGCAAAAGCGGCCTCGAGATTTTTTTCTGTTTTTGAACCTTTTAACTGCATAATAATTCTCCTTTTTCTGTTAATTATATTTTTTCAAAATCCGACGCAGGGTGCTTACAAATGGGGCAAATAAAATCTTCGGGCAGATTTTCTCCCTCGTAGATATATCCGCAGATTTTGCAGACCCAGCGTGTTTTTTCAGACTTGTTTTCCTGCGGCTTCGGCTTAATATTTTTGTGATAATAGGAATATGTGGCACTCGGTGTATCGGACAAAACTTCCGCCTCTTCGACCTCGGCAACAAAAATATAGTGAGTTCCGACATCTACGGTATCGGTGACTTTAGCCGAAAAATATGCGTTTGTACCCTCAGTTACATAGTTTATACCGTTTTCGGCAGTTTTATACCCGCTAAAGGAGGCAAATTTATCTGTATCTCTGCCGCTTGAAAAGCCAAAATTTTTAAACAACGCAAAGTCAGCAGACTCATCTATACAGCTGATGTTGAAGCGTTTCGTTTTTAAGATCATATCCGTTGTAAAATTTGACTTGTTGACGGTAATTGAGATTTTTACGGGACTTGATGTAACCTGCATAACCGTATTTATAATGCATCCGTTCTGCTTTGAGTCGTCGCTTGCCGTAAGCACAAACAATCCACAGGCAATGTTGTATAGAGCGTTCTTGTTCATAAGACCTCCTTGTGTTTGTTAATTGTTGTTTGTTGTGTTTTTATTATAAAATATTATATTGTATAGTTTTCCTTTTGTCAATAGAAAATAATAATTATTACTGATTTTTTATTATTTACTTTTAAAATATTTTTTAACCTTATTTAATATTTATTCATTCTGTTAAGAAACGAATTATATTTACAGGCAAATGCTCAAAATTTCCTTTAATTTTCTGCGAAACTTTTCAAACAAAAAAGTCGATTGCCTCGACACTGGGTTTGAGCAGACAGGTTAATATTATCAAACCTTCTTTGCCCGACCGTTTTCCGGCAATTTCCTATAAAGCAAAAACGGTCAGACGCCGCATAAGCGGTGTACCGACCGTTAAAAATCATATTAAATTAGTTCTTGCCCTTGTAGGATGTGTGCCAGATTTCCTTAGCGTACTCTACGATAGCACGATCCGAAGTAAACTTGCCTGCATTTGCGACATTGAGCAAGCACTTCTTACCAAACGCCTTGCGGTCTGCATAATCTGCATTAGCCTTGATTTTTGCATCCACATAGAGCGGGAAGTCATACATAAGGAAGTAGTTATCTGCCTTCTGCCATGATGAATCCTTGAGAAGTGAATCATGAAGCTCCTTGAAGCTGCCCTCACCCTGAGCACCGCCGTCGCTGAATGTTCCGTCAACAAGTGTGTCAACAACTCTCTTCATCTCGGGGTTAGCTTCGTAAAGAGCCTTGGGGTTGTAGCCCTCAGCCTTGAGTCTTTCGATATCCTCAACTCTTGCACCGAAGATATACTCGTTCTCTTCGCCTGCACACTCTGCGATTTCGATGTTAGCTCCGTCATATGTGCCGAGTGTAACAGCACCGTTGAGCATAAACTTCATGTTGCCTGTACCCGAAGCCTCAAGACCTGCTGTTGATGTCTGCTCTGAAATATCAGCGGCAACAACAATCTTCTCTGCGTAGGATACATTGTAGTTTGAAATAAAGTAAACCTGAAGCTTGTCCTTAGTTTCGGGATCATTGTTTACAAGGTTTGCAATCTCGTTGATATACTTGATGATTGCCTTTGCTCTTGCATAGCCCGGAGCTGCCTTCGCACCGAAAATAAATGTTGTCGGAGTCCAGTTCTCAAGCTTGCCGTCCTTTAAGCGGAAGTAGATAGCCATAATCGAGAAAGCGTTGAGAAGCTGTCTTTTGTACTCGTGAAGACGCTTAACCTGAATATCAAAGATTGAATCGGGGTTAATGTCAAAGCCGTCCATCTTCTTGATGTACTCAGCAAGCTGAACCTTTTTCTTCTTCTTGATATTGTTAAACTTTGTAATTGTTCTTGCGTCGATGCTGTCGTTAAGCTTTGAAATAAGCGGAAGGTCAACAAGCCACTCGTCTGAGCCTACCTTCTCTGTGATAAGAGCAGAAAGCTCAGGGTTGCAAAGACCGAGCCAACGACGCTGTGTAATACCGTTTGTTTTGTTCTGGAATCTCTCGGGATATACCTGATACCACTCCTTGAGAACATCGTCCTTAAGAATTTCTGTATGAAGCTGAGCAACACCGTTTACATATGTGCCTGCATATGTTGCAAGTCTTGCCATATGAACAACATTGCCGTCAACAATACGCATCTTAGCCTTCATCTCTTCGCTTACGCCCTTAGCTGTAAGCTCTTCCTGGCACTTGTTTGCAATGAGGCAGATGATGTGATAAATTTCGGGAATAACCTGTGTCATAAGGTCAGCAGGCCACTTTTCAAGTGCCTCGCCGAGTACAGTGTGGTTAGTGTAAGCACATGTCTTTCTTGCAATTTCAAATGCTTCATCAAAGCCCATGCCCTCGTTCATAAGAAGTCTTACAAGCTCAGGAACGCAGGATACGGGATGAGTATCGTTAAGCTGGATTGCATTTTCCTTGGCAAAGAAGCTGAAATCGTTGCCGTGCTTTGCCTTGTAGCGACGCATAATATCCTGAAGTGAAGCAGAGCAGAAGAAATACTGCTGCTTTAAACGAAGAACCTTGCCCTCGTACTGGTTGTCGTTAGGATAAAGAACCATGGAAATATTCTCAGCGTCGTTCTTTTCCTTTACAGCCTTGTCGTATTCTGTATTGTTAAATGCAGTAAAGTCAAAATTATTTATCGGCTCAGCCTGCCAAAGGCGGAGTGTGTTAATGTTGTCTGTTTTGCAGCCGATAACTGCCATATCATATGGAACAGCCTTAACAGTCTGATCTTTAAAGGAAACTGTAACAGCCTCGTCCTCAACACGGTTGCACCACGGATCCTCAAATCTCTGCCAGTCGTCAGCCACCTCTACCTGGCTGCCGTTTTCAATAAGCTGTTTGAAAAGACCGTACTTGTAGCGAATTCCGTAGCCGTCGAGCGGAACTTCCTGAGTAGCCGCACTGTCAAGGTAGCAGGCAGCAAGTCTGCCGAGACCGCCGTTACCGAGAGCAGCGTCGTCAATATCCTCGAAAACATTGATGTCAATGCCCTTTTTCTTAAGCATCTTCTTAACATCTTCAAGGATTCCGAGGCAGTAGAGGTTGTTGTACATCATTCTGCCCATAAGGAACTCAGCAGAGAAATAGTAGGCTCTGCGTTCGCTGTTGTGTTTAGCCTTGCTCTTTTCCCAGTTTTCTGCAATTTCGCCCATAACAGCCTTGCCGAGTGCATAATGAAGCTCGGCAGCCGTAAGCTCTTCGACTTTTTTGCAGTACATTGACTGTGCTGTAAGCTCAAGCTTTTCCATGATATTACCCATTATTTTAGTCCTCCAATCGTCCGCTATTTACAGACATTGTTTTTAATTTATCTGCAAGCTCTTCGGTAAGAGCGTCGCTTTCAAGTCGCCATACCCAGTTTCCGCCGAGAGTTGACGGAATGTTCATTCTTGCCTCTTTGCCGAGTCCGAGAATATCCTGCATAGGAATTACCGCCATATCAGCCTTGCTTTCGTAAGCTGTTCTGATAAGACCCCAGTTAAACGGCTCGTCATCGGGCATCTGACAATAACTTCTTGCGTATGCCACATCTTCGGGTTTTGCGGTTTCAACCCAGCCCATGATCGTATCGTTGTCATGAGTACCTGTATAAACCACGCAGTTTTCCGTGTATTTGTGGGGAAGATAATCGTTTTCTTCACCGCTGTCAAAAGCAAACTCCAATACCTTCATTCCCGGATAGCCCGTCTGCTCCATAAGCTCGGTAACATCGGGTGTGAGAGTTCCGAGATCTTCGGCGACAATATCTATCTTGCCCAAATATTCCTCCATCATTTGGAAAAATTTATATCTCGGTCCCACTATCCATTCGCCGTTAATTGCATTCTCGGCAGGATAAGGAATTGAATAATAGCTTGCAAAAGCTCTGAAGTGATCGATTCTCGTTATATCATAGAGCTTTGAAGCCGCTTTGATACGCTCGAACCACCACTCATAGTCTGTTTGCTCAAGGTAGTCCCAATCATAAAGGGGGTTGCCCCAAAGCTGACCCGTAGCCGAGAAATAATCCGGCGGACAGCCTGCAACCGCAACCGGGTCACCGTCGTCATAAAGCTGGAACAGTTCGGGATTTGCCCATGTGTCTGCACTGTCCATGGCAACATAGATAGGCATATCGCCCAGAATCTTGATACCCAGACCGTTTACATACTCGCGGAAAGCCTCCCACTGCTCGTAAAATTTAAACTGAACAAACTTCCAAAAATCAACATCGTCCTTCAGCTTACGCTCATAACGCTTAACGGCAGCTTCCTCATGCATCTTGATTTCTTCATCGGGCCATTCGGTCCACGAAACCATATCAAAGCTCTTTTTAACAGCCATGTAGAGTGCGTAGTTTTTGAGCCACTTGCTGTTTTTACGCTTAAACGATGTAAATTCCTTTTGGTCGCAGGCTTTGAAGTTATTATATGCAATTTTTAACACTTCAAATCTGCTGTTGTAAATTTTTTCATAATCAACCTCGGCGTCATTTGAACCCCAGTCAAAGCTTTCAATCTGCTCCTTTGTAAGAAGCCCCTCGTCGCAGAGAGTATCAAGGTCAATCAAATAAGGATTGCCCGCATATGTCGAAAACGACTGATAGGGTGAATCGCCGTAGCTTGTAGGACCGACAGGCAAAATCTGCCAAACAGTTTGACCTGACTTTTTAAGGAAGTCGGCAAACTTGCGTGCTTCCTTGCCGATGGTGCCTATACCGTAGGGGGACGGAAGTGAAGTTATCGAAAGAAGAACACCTGCACTTCGTGCCATAAAACCAACTCCATTCTGACGGATATTAATTTCATCTGCAAAGCCTGTACAACCGCTTACGCAATTATACACGCAACTTCGCAGTATCAGGCTAATTTTATCATATAAACATTTTTTTTACAAGTTTTTTTTATTTTTCTTAGATTGGGTTTACATTTGCTCGTAAATTATGCTCAAAATTGTAAACAAAACGGTATCGGAAGTTAGTTTTCTTATATAATTTCTGGCGTTAACTCTGTTTGCAGCCGAACTGAAATCAAGCTTAATCGCATATGCCTTGCTCTGTGTGCAAACTCCGCAGTAGACAAGACCGACAGGCTTTTCGGGCGTTCCTCCCGTGGGACCTGCAATACCCGTTGTGCTGACCGCGATATCCGCACCCGAAAGCTTTTTGACGCCCTCGGCCATTTGTATTGCCGTTTCCGCCGACACCGCACCGAGTACGCTCAGCGTTTCGCCGCTGACGCCCAAAACGCTCTGCTTAACATTGTTTGAGTAGGAGCAAATTCCGCATTCAAATACTTTGCTTGAGCCGCTGACCCTTGTTATTCTCTCGCTTACAAGTCCGCCCGTACAGCTCTCCGCCGTTGCAAGTCTCAGATTTTTTTTGCAAAGCAGCTCAACAACATTTTCCTGCAAAGTATCTGCGTTAAGGTTGTTTTTTCTTAAAAGCTGTATTATATCTGTTTCTGTCAGCGTAATCATAAGTTACATCTCCTTAAAAGATTATTACGATTTTCCCATGCTAAATACTAAAAACTTCCCGTTGAACCAAAGCCGCCCTCTCCGCGAACCGTATCGTCAAGCTCTTCCGCCTCGACAACATCGGGCGTTAAAACAGGTGCAATTACCATTTGACATACACGCTCAAAAGGCTCGATTGTGTACGGCTTGTCCGAAACATTGCACAGTCCCGCACAAATTTCTCCTCTGTAGTCGCTGTCAATTACACCGACGCCGTTTGAAAGGCAGATACCGTGCTTTACGCCCAGTCCGCTGCGTGCATAAAGAAACGCCGCACAGTCGTTGCTCGGAAGTTCGATTGCAATGCCTGTAGGAACAACGGCAAGCTGACCGGGAGCAAGCGTAATACTCTCGTCAATACAGGCGTACAGGTCCATTCCGGCAGAGCCCTGAGTTGCTCTTTTGGGGATTTTTGCGTTGTCTTTTAGCTTCTTTATTTTGATTTGCATTTTCATCATCCTTCATTTCTTGCATTTTTTGCAATTATTATTCAAAATATTTTTTATAATTCTCTATTCCAATTCTTATAAAGAATATTAAGATTTTATATTTTTCGGGTAAAGAATTTAAAATAATTCCTTTTTAAAAAATTAAACCTTTCAACACTTTTGACATACTATTCAACACCTCTTTTATATAAACCTCGTGTGAATTTTCCTTTTAACATCGAAAAGCTGTTAAAATCCTTGATGTTTTCCACGCTTTCCACATAGTTTTCAACATTGAAACGCAAAATGTTAAAAGATGTTGATAATTTTGAAATTTCCTCACGAGCAATAAAAAGAGGCACGCAATTTAAGACTTCAGTGCAGTTTCCGTCGCATTTGAGAAAAAACTGCTTGCCCATTCTATCCTGCATTTTTGAACGATTTTTGCAAGTTTTGCAATCCATACCGACGCTCTTGTTCGGGCAGTTGCGGCAAAGCATAAGCGGCAGATAACCGTAGCTTATAATGCCCCTGTCAACAGAGCCACCGAGCTTGTTAATTCTCTCAAAGGTAAGCTCAAAACTGAGTTCTACGCTCTTTAAGCCGTATTCCTCTGCCCACAGCAGGTCATATGTGTTTACAATGTTCAGTCCGAAGCCGCCGTGAGGCGTGAGGTTGAGTGCCTTTGTCTGATACACGGCACCTAAATTGTGGCACAGCACATCTGTTATGCCTGCTTCCTTAACCTTTTTCAGTGAAATATCAATCTTTTCTTCCCGTCCGAACATTCCTCGGGGAATCTCGACTCCGATATTATATCCCTCGGACTTCAGCCGTTTTATCTGTTCAATCTCCGAAAACAGCGGAACAAAAACAATTTCACATTCCTTAAAGCCTGTACCTATTTTTGCGGTGTAAACCCTTGCTCTCACCGTTTTTTTCAAAGGTGTAAATTTGTTTATTCCCTTAAAAATTTCTATGTCGTTTACGGTATAATTATGAACGGTTTTCCGCATTCTATCAAGTTTTGAGAGTGCTTCACGCCTTAATGCGTTGAGAGCGGAAAGAGGAAGTGATATATCATCATCGGTATCAATTTCAAGACTTTCAAATCGGTATGCCGTACCGCCTGTTTTTGCAAGCTGTAACCTGCATTTTTCGTGGTCAAGCGAAATTTTTTGAGCCTTTTGACAGAGAGCGTCGGAGTACACCTCAACGCTGTGCTGTCCGTCCGTAATTTTAAGCACGGCATTTTGACCTATCCTTGCCGTAAACTTTCCTTTTATGTCAATATTCTGAATCTCGTCTTTATAGCTCATGCGAATTGATGAAAACAGCTTTTCATCGGCTGAAACCACATCGCTCTTTGTCCTTGTTCCGAACATTTCTTTGCCGAGATGCCCCGTAAGATAGCCGTCGGTAAAGCCCGTGCGTGAAAAGACGCTTTTTAAAATGCTTGCCGTTTCATCGCTTACAAAGCCGTTGTCACGCTGTTCTCTGCACGCTCTGACAGCGGCGGAAACATACTCGGGGCGTTTCATTCTGCCCTCGATTTTTGCCGACGCAACTCCGATTTTTTCAAGCTCCCCTATATGACTTATAAGAGAATTGTCCTTCAGGCTGAGTGCAAAACCGCCATTTTTTCCTCCCACCGAAAACGGCAGACGGCAGGTCTGGGCACAGGCTCCGCGGTTGCCGCTGCGTGAACCGAGCATCGCACTGAAAAAGCACTGACCCGACACGCTCATACAGAGTGCTCCGTGCACAAAGACCTCGAGTTCAACGGGAATTTCGCCACATTTTTTGATTTCTTCAAGGCTCATTTCCCTTGAAAGCACAACACGCTTAAATCCAAGCTCATACAAAGCCTTAACGCCCGACGCCGTGTGTATACTCATTTGAGTTGAAGCGTGCAGCGGAAGGTCGGGTACGATTTTTTTTGCAAGGCGTGCAACACCCATATTTTGAACAATCAAAGCGTCGGCGTCCGCCTTTGCGGCAGTTATTATCGCCTCTTTGAGCTTTTCAAATTCATCGTCAAACACAAGCGTATTGATTGCTACATAAACCTTTACCCCGTGAATATGGCAGTAGGCAACGGCGTTCTTAAGCTCGTCACCGTCGAAATTTTTGGCTGACGAACGGGCGGAAAATGATTTTTCTCCGAGATAAGCCGCATCCGCTCCGCTTCGCACCGCCGCCTCAAGGCTGTCGTATCCTCCGACGGGTGCAAGAATCTCAATTTTTTTCATATTACTTTTTGCCGTCCTCGTCAAACAAAGAGCATTGCTGCATCGGAACATATCCCATCATTTTTTCCGCCTGTTTTTCTTCGGGTGTTTTTTCATGCGGAATTGCATCTATGTCAGTCTTTAACATCGACTTTAGTTCTTCGTTTTCGTCTGACAGTGCCTTTAGCTGTTTTTCAAGGGCTCTTACTCGTCTTACAAGGCTTGTGTTCTCATTGATTGCCTCGGTAAGCTTTTCCTTGTAATCCTTGCAGTATTTGTTAAGCTCGTTTGTGTTTTGAATAATTTTGTCCGCCTTGCCGACCATTTCCTTATTCTTTTTAAGAGCCTTGTTTCTGTCATCGCACAAATCAAGAGCAACCAGAATTGCACAGTCACGCGTGTCGAGGTGACGGCCCGTTTGAGCCGCCTTTCTGATGCGTTTTGTGATTTCATCGGCAACAGATTCAACATACTTCTGTTCATCAGAGGTTATGAGTGCGTAGCTTCTGCCCTCTATTTGGACACTGACTCTTTTTTTTGCCATTTAAGACCCACCAATGCTAAAAATTTTTATAAACTTCCACTTTAAATTATAATATAAAATATCAAAATATGAAAGAGGATTTTTATTTTTTTGCAGTTTTTTTGTTAAACAATACCATTAAATCGGGGATATTTCTAAATTTTTTATTTTATTTGAATTTTTTACATAATTATGATAGAATATGCTTGATTATGGGCTTTATTGCAGAAGTGCTTTTTTATGTAATATTATGTTTGTCAAAAACATTTTTGCGGAATATTATTAATTACAGGAAGTGATTATATGCCCGTTCCTTTTAATTCACAAAAAATTTACTGCCGCTCGCCGTTTGGTGCAGTTGAACAGGACACAAAAATTCATCTCAGGATACTTGTTCCGAGGGAACTTCACACGCAAAAGGCGGAGCTGTGCGTAAAATATGACTACGACTACAACTGGATTTTTACAAACCTTATTTGGTGCGGCAACTTTGACGACAGCACGGAAATCTGGGAATGTGACTTTACTCCGCACAAAATCGGTTTGTACTGGTACAGCTTTAAGCTTGAAACAGCTTTCGGCGTTCGCTATATCGTGCCGTCCGACCCGTATAAAATAAGCTCAATAGAGGAGTCTCCGGGAAGAAGCTGGCAGATTACCTGCTACAAAAAAGGCTTTAAGACGCCAAGCTGGCCTGTGGGCGGAATTATGTATCAGATTTTTCCCGACCGCTTTAATTTCAGCGGCGAGGAAAAGAATATAAAAAGAACCGACTACACCCGCAACGACGACTGGTATGCTCTTCCGAAGTGGGAGCCGAACGAAAACGGCGAAATTACAAACAGCGACTTTTTTATGGGCGACCTCAAGGGAATTACTCAAAAACTTGATTATCTTGAGAGTTTAGGCGTTAGCTGTATTTATCTTAACCCGATATCGGAGGCTTACTCAAACCACCGCTACGATACGGGCGATTATTCTCATGTTGACCCGATTTTGGGCACGGAGGAGGATTTTAAAACACTGTGTGCCGAGGCTAAAAAGCGTGGAATCCACATTATAAACGACGGCGTCTTTTCGCACACGGGTTCGGACAGCGTTTACTTTAACCGTTCGGGACGATACGGCGACGGCGGTGCCTACCGTGACAAAAACTCGCCGTACTTTGACTGGTACAAGTTTAACGAGTGGCCTGACAATTATAATTCATGGTGGGGATTTTACACCCTGCCCGAGGTTATTGAAACTTCACCCGCCTTTAACGAATATATCAATGGCAAGGACGGAATAATCCGCAAATGGATGCGGTGCGGAAACTCGGGCTGGAGGCTCGATGTTGCCGACGAACTGCCCGATGAATTTATGGAGAATCTGAGAAAATCCGTAAAGGAGGAAAATCCCGAAGCTTTTATTGTGGGCGAAGTCTGGGAGGACGCAAGCAACAAGGAAAGCTACGGTGCAAGACGCAAATTTTTGCTTGGAGATCAGCTTGACTCGGTTATGAACTATGTTTTCAGAAACGCAATTCTTGATTTCTGCCGAGGACAGGACGCAAAGTGGACGATGAACACTATTATGAGCGTAATCGAAAATTATCCCCGTCCCGTACTGCGTGTGCTTATGAACTCGCTTTCAACGCACGATACCGAGCGTGCAATTACCGTCATTGCAGGTGAACCTCTTAACGGCCGTGACCGAAATTGGCAGGCACAAACTCATCTTTCCGATGAGCAGCGTGAAATGGGCAGAAAGATTTATAAGGTTGCCGCCGCAATGCAGTACACCCTGCCGGGATTCCCGTGTGTTTACTACGGAGACGAAGCAGGGATGGAGGGCTACCGTGACCCGTTTAACCGCTGCTGCTATCCCTGGGGCAGAGAGGATAAGAAACTTATTGAGTGGCACAAAAAGCTCGGAAATTTGCGTAAATCCTGCTCGGCACTGTGGGACGGCGATTTTATAAATGCCTACGCAAAAGAACGCCGTCTTTCATATATTCGCCACGACAGCCGGTCGTCAATTTACTGCACATTTAATTTGGACGGCAAAGAGGCGGTAATCGACCCGCCGCCCGGATATGCAGACGCAAAGCCGCTGTTCGGCTCAAAGTTTGAAAACGGCAAGCTTTATGTTGAGCCGCTGAGCTGTGAAATGCTTATTTCGGAGTTTTAGCCGATACGCCTGTTGTTTGGCTTTAGGATTACTTTAATAATTTATATTTTGAGAGGTTTTTTATGAGCAACACCGTGTTTGTTTTTACCGGGATTGATTTGTTTTCGTTTCTTTTGCAAACAGCCCTTTTTGTCCTGCAAATTGCCGCTTTCTGGTTTCTTTTTGTAAAGGCGAATGTGTCGGGCTGGAAAAGCATTATTCCGATTTACAGCGAATATAAAATTTATAAAATTGTGTGGAAGCCTAAATTTTTCGGTTTATATTTACTGCTTCTTATAGCTAACGGAGTGATTACAACTCTTCTCAGCGGTGCCGATTACTACTCGGGCAGCACCGTATTTTTAACAACAATCCGTTATATTATTGTGCTTGCCTGCTGTCTTGTGCAGTTTTTCTTCTGCCGTCACCTTGCTTTTTCCTACGGAAAGGGCACGGGATTTGCTGTAGGACTTTTCTTTCTGTATCCTATTTTTATTCTTATTCTCGGTCTTGGACGCTCAAAATACAGGGGCAACAGCAGCAACAGATAAAATATTAAATAATTTGCAGGCGGAGAGCAGTTGATATGCTCTCCGCCTTTTTGTTTTATTGTGTCAGAAAAGCTGTTTGTATTTATTTTGGATATAAAATATAACCGATTAGGCTCAAAAAACAACCGACTGTTAAATATTTGTTGAAAACAATTTTGTTTTTTTCTATAATAACAAGGCAGAGAGGAGGTCGTCATAATGGAGGTTGAAATAAAACTCGACAGCACATATACCGAAACAAAAGTAATTATTCTAACCGCTGATATGAATGAAGAAGTCAGGATTATTGCTAAAAATTTATCCGAAAATATACCTGATATAATTACGGGGATAAAAAACGGTAAAGTTGAAATGTTGGAAGAAAATGATTTAATCCAAGTATATGCAAATGGCGGAAAGGTTTTTGCAGTTACAAATAAAGGAGAATACGCTTTACGCAAAAGGCTGTATGAAATGGAAGAAAGACTTAATCAGAAACAATTTGTGCGTATATCAAACTCCGAGGTTATAAATTTAAAAAAGGTTGAAAATTTTGACTTAAATTTTGCAGGCACAATATGCGTCAGACTGTCAAACGGTACAGTGACTTATGTTTCAAGACGGTATGTCAAAAAAATAAAAAAATTATTAGGGTTGTGAGGTGAACAAAATGAAAAAGAAAATTTTTTTGCGTGGTATTTTAGGCTTTCCCATCGGTGTTGCAATAGGATATGTTATAACAATTTTATTATCTCTTATATTTGCAAACGGATATTATTCTCCTTGTGTTCCTGATTTAATCAAGGTTACGGGAAGCGAAATTAACGCGGTTATTTTGCAGACATTGTTAACGGGAATTCTCGGCGTTGTATTTTCTGCAAGCTCTGTAATATGGGAATTAAATGATTGGAGTATAGCAAAGCAAACAGGTGTTTACTTTTTGATTATTTCTTTTGCAATGATGCCTATTGCATATTTTTCGCATTGGATGGAACACAGTATTTTCGGGGCAATAAGCTACTTTGCTGTATTCATTATTATATTTGTTGTTATCTGGATTACTCAATTTATTTTCTATAAACATAATGTTAAAAAAATGAACGAAAATTTGCACAAAAAAAAGTAAAGTAACTCATACTGCAAAAAAATATCAAAATATAAAGGACGGAACGCATATATACTACGTTCCGCCTTTTTGTTTTGTGTTAAATTACTTAAAATATTTTACTCCGCTTTCAAAAATCTGCTGGTCTTTTTCAAACGGAACATTTTTGTAGAGGTTTTCGCCCTTTCTTTCGCTGTGTCCCATTTTTCCGAGAACACGGCCGTCGGGAGATGTTATACCCTCTATTGCACAAACCGAACCGTTTACATTGTAGGCAATATCGTCGCTTGGGCTTCCGCTTAAATCAACATACTGCGTAGCGATCTGACCGTTTTGTGCAAGTGCCTTTACCGTTTCGATGTCAGCCATAAATCTTCCCTCACCGTGCGATACGGGAACGGCAAACACATCGCCTGCATTTACATTTGCAAACCACGGCGACTTAACGGAGGTAACTCTCGTATAAGCCATATGAGAAATGTGGCGTCCGATTGTGTTAAATGTAAGCGTCGGGTCGCTTGGCTTGAGCTCACGGATTTCGCCGTAGGGAACAAGTCCGAGCTTTATGAGGGCTTGGAAGCCGTTGCAGATACCGAGCATAAGTCCGTCGCGGTTTTTGAGAAGATCGTTTACTGCGTCGGCAATTCTCGGATTGCGAAGCGTCGTTGCGATAAACTTGCCCGAACCGTCGGGTTCGTCACCGCCCGAGAAGCCGCCCGGCAGCATAATCATCTGCGATGATTTGATAATCTGCTCCATTTTAACGATTGTTTCCTCAATTCCCTTTGATGTGAGGTTGTTTACAATGAGCATTTCAACCTCTGCACCCGCCTTTTCAAAGGCTCTTGCGGTGTCAACCTCGCAGTTTGTACCCGGGAATACGGGGATAAATACCTTGGGTTTTGCTGTTTTTATTGCAGGTGATTTTGTATTTCTTTCTGTATATAACTTTGCATCGACTTCAATTTCAGGGCATTCTGCCTGCGTTGGGAATACTTTTTCAAGCGGAGCAGTCCACTTTTTGAGGATTTCAGAAATTTCAACGCTCTTATCGCCCATTGTAACTTTTGCGTCATCTGTAACCACACCTAAATCGTAGCTTAAAACATCAGCGTCAAGCTCTGCACCGCTTTCAAGCTCAAGTACAAGAGAGCCGGAGAGAGGAGCGAAAAGCTCGTCGTTTGTAAGCTCTTTTGCAAACTTAAATCCAAAGCCGTTGCCAAAGCATGCCTTGCACACGCTTGCACAGGCACCGCCCTCTTTTACGACGGACGCCGACAGCACCTTGCCGCTCTCGCACAAAGCAAATACGGCGTTGTACATCTTGATGAGCTTGTCCCACTGCGGCATAAGCGTTTCCTTGTTTTCGGGAACGGGAACATATATAACCTTTGAACCTGCCTTTTTAAACTCGGCAGAAACAGTTTTTGAAGCCTTGGTCATCGCAACAGCAAAGCTTACGAGAGTAGGCGGAACATCAATATCCTCAAATGTACCCGACATACTGTCCTTACCGCCGATTGACGGAAGACCGAGCTTTAGCTGAGCCTGCATTGCACCGAGCAGTGCTGCGGCAGGCTTGCCCCAGCGTGACGGAACATCTTTGAGTCTTTCAAAATACTCCTGGAATGTAAGGCGTGCGGTCATCGGATTTGCACCGATTGCGAGAAGCTTTGACAGCGACTCAACAACCGCATAGGCAGAGCCGTGGAACGGACTCCAGCGTGAAACGCCCGGAATATAACCGTAGCTCATCGCCGTTGCGTCGTCGGTTTCGCCCTTTTCAAGCGGAATCTTTGCAGCCATAGCCTCCTGCGGCGTAAGCTGTGCCTTGCCGCCGAACGGCATAATTACGGTTGCCGCACCGATTGAAGCGTCAAAACGCTCTGCAAGACCGATTTGCGAGCAAACCTCAAGTCTTGCCATATTTTCAGAAACAGCCTTTTCAAAAGGCATATCTTTAAGCACTTCGGGGCACTTGCCGCGATAACATTCCTCCGCCTTTGGAGCGGTGATATAAGCCTTTGCAACCTGTGTAACGCCGTTTGTGTTCAAAAATTCACGGCTGAGGTCAACAATTTTGTCGCCTCTCCAGTTCATCGTAAGGCGAGGGCTTTCGGTAACAACCGCAACGGCAGTAGCCTCCAAATTCTCTTTTTCTGCCTCTTTGATAAACTTATCAACATCATTTTTATCAAGAACGACAGCCATTCTCTCCTGGCTTTCGGAGATTGCAAGCTCCGTGCCGTCAAGACCGTCGTATTTTTTTGTGACTTTATCAAGGTCAACCGTCAAGCCGTCTGCAAGCTCTCCGATTGCAACGCAGACGCCGCCTGCACCGAAGTCGTTACATCTTTTGATGAGCTTTGAAACTTCTGGGTTTCTGAACAAACGCTGAATTTTACGCTCTGTCGGCGGATTACCCTTCTGCACTTCGGCACCGCAGGTTTCAATAGAGCTTTCCGTGTGTGCCTTTGATGATCCTGTTGCACCGCCGCAGCCATCACGGCCTGTTCTTCCGCCCAGCAAAACGATAACATCGTCGGGAGCGGGAACCTCACGCACTACATTCTCTTTGGGAGAAGCGCCGATTACCGCGCCGATTTCCATTCTCTTTGCGACATAGCCCTTGTCGTAAAGCTCTGTAACCTGACCCGTTGCAAGTCCGATTTGGTTACCGTATGAGCTGTAACCCTGTGCGGCACCCGTCGTTATTTTTCTTGACGGAAGTTTTCCGTGCATCGTATCCTTAAACGCAACTGTCGGGTCGCCCGAACCTGTTACACGCATTGCCTGATACACATACGCTCTGCCCGAAAGCGGATCGCGTATTGCACCGCCCAGACAGGTTGCCGCTCCGCCGAACGGCTCAATTTCCGTGGGGTGGTTGTGAGTTTCGTTCTTAAACTGAACAAGCCACTTCTCTGTTTTGCCGTCAATCGTTACGGGAACCTCGATTGAGCAGGCGTTGATTTCATCACTTTCGTCAAGGTCGGGAATCATACCCTTTTTCTTCAACGACTTCATTCCGATTAAAGCCATATCCATAAGCGACACAATTCTTGTGCTGTCCTTGCCGTAAACCTCGTCACGGGTATCGTAATACTCTTTTAATGCGTCCTCAATCACCTTGCCGAGTGCCGCTTTTTCAACCTCAACTTCGGAAAGTCTTGTGAGGAATGTGGTGTGGCGGCAGTGATCAGACCAGTATGTGTCGATAACTCTGAGCTCCGTAACGCTCGGATCTCTGTGCTCTGTGTCACGGAAATAATCGCGGCAGAATTTAAGATCGTCAAGCGTCATGGCAAAGCCCATTGAGCCGTAATACTGAGCCATTTCATCATCGTTCCACTTTATAAATCCCTCAACACGCTTAACATTCTCCGGAACGGGAGTTTCAATATCAAGAGTTTGAGGTTTTTCAAGAGAGGCAAGACGGCTTTCAACAGGGTTTATGAGATAATTTTCAATCTTTTTAAGCTCTTCATCGTTAATATCACCCTTTAAAGCGATAACTCTTGCGGTAAGCACCCTGCATCTTTCACCCTGAGTAAGAAGCTGTATGCACTGCTCGGCAGAGTCACCCCTCTGATCGTACTGACCGGGGAGATATTCCATCGCAAATACTCTCCAGCCGTCCTCAACGGGCAGAGATTCTTCGTAAATAACATCGGCGTTAGGCTCTGAAAGAACAATGCCCTTTGCCTTGTCATATTCGTCCTTTGTAAGTCCTTCAATATCGTAGCGTACTATGTAACGCAAATCGGTAACACACTTCATTCCCAGATTGTGGCGTATATCCCACAATGTCTGTTTTGCAAGAACATTGAAGCCGTCCCTTTTTTCAACAAAAATTCTGATTACATCTGACATAAATTTTTGCCTCCCGTATTATATTCTTTTATATCTTAACACGAAACATCGTCTTTTTATTTCATTTAAATAAATATAGTTTAATTTGATATTATTATTTGTTTTTACCGATAACCCGATTAATTTCAGGTTATTCGGAATTTGTTTTACATTTAAACATTCGGATTTTGTGAAATATATTCCTCGTAATTTGTGACATTCCACTCGTCCTTAAGCTCGTCTTTTACAGGGAAAACACGCAGCAGCATAACGCTTTTTTCGCTGTCTGAGCTATCCTCCTGTGTGCTGAGTGTAAAAATAAAGCCCTGATACCAAAACGAATTGTTTGTTTCAAATGTTGTGCGGTAAAAAATATCCTGCATAACATCAAGGCTCTCGGTGGGGAACTGACAGGCTGCCGTAGCCATCACCGCACATTTTTTCAGAATAATATCACTGTTGTCCGTTCCGTCTGTCTGCTCAACAAAATTTGCCATGGTAGTACCGCAGCCGATATTGAGCAGTTTTCCCGTATCGGCCTCAACCGAGGCGGTAAAACTTGTGTCGGTTTCGTCGTAATAATAGTAACGGATTTTTACACCGTTGCTGTCTGTTGTTTCCTCTCCGTTTACCCTCCATTTTGACTTGTCTATTGCCCAAACGCCGTCAGTTTGGCGGGCAATTTCATTGTACTTTTCGGTAAACTGTGAAAGTGAAAGCGTAAACCTCATTCCGTTTACATTGTTGCTTTGCTCAACTGCTTTTTCGTTTTTTGCCGAATAAATCTGGTCGCCTGTTGATATTTTTTCGGGCTGCTCAATGCTGATGCCGCTGTTATTTTGCGAACAGCCGCAGGTTATCAGCATTGCCGCCGCAATAAGGCATAATATAATTTTTTTCATACACTGTACCGCCTTATATAGCACACGGGACGACTGATTAGAGCCGTCCCATTGTTTTTATATTAATGCTTATTAAAGATTTTATAATCTGTATCTAAGCATTATTCCTCTGTTTGTTCTTCTGTTAAATCTTCCGTTTCTTTTCTTTCATCGGGCTTGTTATCGGCGTTTTCGGATTCGGACTCTTCTTCGTTTTCGTCCTCTTCCTCATGCGGAGCACGGGCAACGGTGACAACCTTGTCGTCGCCGCTTACTTTCATAACGGTAACACCCTTTGACGGACGGGAACAAATTCTGATTGACTCTGCGGCAATTCTTATGATAATTCCGTCCTGCGAAATGATGATAATATCGTCGTCGAGGTCAACCACCTTGATTGCGGCAACATCGCCGTACTTATCAACATGGTAGTTTGTAAGACCCTTTCCGCCTCTGCTCTGAACACGGTAATCGTCGGGGCTTGAAAGTCTGCCGTAGCCTGTTTCGGAAACGGTAAGCACAAGTCCGCCCTCTCTTACAACGCTCATTCCGACAACGCAGTCGCCCTCTTTGAGGGTAAGAGCCTTAACGCCTCGTGCAAGTCTTCCCATCGGTCTTACATCGGTTTCCTTAAACCTGATTGCAACACCCTTTTTGGTAGCTACGATAACCTGCTGATTTCCGTCAGTCATTCTTACCCAGGCAAGCTCATCGCCCTCGTTAAGCTCAAGGGCAATAAGACCGCCCTTTCGAGCCGTGTTGTAGGCGTTGAGTGCAATACGCTTTATGATACCGTGACGGGTAACCATAATAAGGTACTTGTCCTCGTCAAATTCGGGCACTCTTATCATTGAGGTTACTTTTTCGTCTGTGTCAATGGGGAGAAGATTTGCAATGTTGATACCCTTTGACTGTCTTGAACCCTCGGGAACCTCGTAGCATTTGAGTCTGTACACTCTGCCCTTGTCGGTGAAGAACAGAACATAGTCGTGAGAATTGATAATAAACATCTCGGAGGCTACATCCTCTTCACGGCGTGACATTCCCGAAACACCTCTGCCGCCTCGGCGTTGGATTTTGTAAGTATCTACCGAAAGACGCTTTACATATCCGAACTGTGTAAGGGTAAGCACACATTCCTCCTGCGGAATAAGGTCTTCGATGTCAACCTCACCGCTTACGGCACAAATTTCCGTGCGTCTTGGGTCTGCATATTTGTTTCTGATTGCAACAAGCTCTTCCTTTACAATTTCAAGCTTCTTGGTTTCGCTTGCAAGAATTTCGGTATATTCCTTTATTTTTGCATTAAGAGCTTCTATTTCCTCTTCAATTTTTGCACGCTCCATATTGGTGAGCTGTCCGAGTCGCATCTGTACTATCGCCTGAGCCTGTACCTCATCAAGACCAAAACGCTCCATCAAAGCTTCTCTTGCCGACTGCAGGTCCTTGCTCTTTCGTATAATTGCGATTACCTCGTCGATAAAGTCAATGGCAATTTTCAAGCCCTCAAGAATATGTGCTCTGTCACGGGCTTTTTTAAGCTCAAATTCCGTACGCCTGCGGATAACATCTTCCTGAAAATCAATGTAGCATTTGAGCATTTCCTTGAGCGTTAGAATTTTCGGCTCACCGTCAACAATAGCAAGCATAATCGCACCGAAAGTAACCTGAAGCTGTGTATAGGAAAACAGCTGGTTTAACACGATTTGAGCCGAAGCGTCACGCTTGACATCAATTTCAATGTGCATTCCCTTTCGGTCGGAGTGGTCCTCAATATTTGAGATACCCTCAATTTTTTTGTCCTTTACCAAATCGGCGATATGCTCAATAAGTCTTGCCTTGTTGACCTGATAAGGAAGCTCCGTAACGATTATTTTAAATCTTCCGTTTTTCGTTTCGACAATCTCGGTTTTTGCACGAACCGTTATTTTTCCCTTGCCCGTTGCGTAAGCGGCACGGATACCGCTTCTGCCCATGATTATGCCGCCTGTCGGAAAGTCGGGACCCGGAATACACTCCATAAGGTCCGCAAGTTCGGCGTCGGGATTGTCAATCAAAGTACAAACCGCGTCAATGGTTTCACCGAGATTGTGCGGCGGGATATTTGTAGCCATACCTACGGCGATACCGCTTGAGCCGTTTACAAGAAGGTTCGGAAAACGGCTGGGAAGCACAACAGGCTCTTTTAAACGGTCGTCGTAGTTAGGTGTAAAATCAACGGTATCCTTGTCAATATCCGTAAGCATACTCATGGATATTTTGCTCATTTTAGCCTCTGTATAACGGTAAGCAGCAGGCGGGTCACCGTCAACCGAACCGAAGTTTCCGTGGCCGTCAACAAGCATATACCTCATTGAAAAATCCTGTGCAAGTCTTACCAAGGCGTCATAAACCGACGCGTCGCCGTGCGGGTGGTAGGCACCCAGTACGGCACCGACAGTATCGGCACATTTGTGGTAGGGACTTGTCGGAACAAGACCTCTTTCAAACATTGTGTAGAGTATTCGTCTGTGAACAGGCTTTAAGCCGTCGCGAACATCGGGAAGAGCTCTTGAAACAATTACGCTCATTGAGTAGTCAAGAAAACTCTTTCTCATCTCATTTTGCAAGTCAACATCTATTATTTTTGATTCGTTAAGCTGTTCGTTTCGTTCATTATCCATCTATGTAACCTCTCTTTTGTCTGAGAATAAATTGTGATTTATGCAACTGATTAAATTTACATTCGCTCTAAGCAGAAATTTCTGCTTTTTTGTTTTTAAACCGCTTTGTCTGTATAATGTGTAAAATCAAATTAAAAGTGCTTTAGGTTGTTGTTGATTTTTTCATAAAGCTCGGGCATTCTTTTTCTTATGCTGCACGGTCTGAAAGTCTTTGAATCAACAAAGCCGTGTTCCGTTGAACCGTATCCAAGCTCTGTTTCACTTCCGTCGCTTTCTATTCGCTTTACCGTGTAGGAAAATTCAATCCTTGCCGCCGATACAGCCGTGCACCATGTGCGGATAATCAGCTCGTCATCATACAGTGCCGGAAGCTTAAAGTGACAGTTTAAATTACGCAGCGGCGTCATAACGCCTGCCTGTTCCATATCAACATAGCTTGTACCGAACATCTTTATAAAATCGGTTCTTCCTACCTCGTACCAAACGGGATAATTTGAATGATGAACAATTCCCATTCGGTCTGTTTCGGCATATCTTACCCTTATCCTTGATCTTGAATGCATAAACCCACTTCTCTCTTAAATAACATAAAATCAAATATCAAGATTTTGAACATATTTTGCGTTTTGCTCTATAAATTCTCTTCTCGGCTCAACCTTGTCTCCCATAAGGATAGTAAAGGTTTCGTCAGCCGCCTCGGCGTCGCTTAAATCTACTCTCAGCATAATTCTTGTTTCGGGATTCATCGTAGTTTCCCAAAGCTGATCTTTGTCCATCTCACCGAGACCCTTATATCGCTGGATTTCGGATTTACCCTCTATCTGCGACAAAATCTGGTCACGCTCCATATCCGAATAAGCGTATTTGTGCTTTTTGTTCTTTGTAATTCTGTAAAGCGGAGGCTGAGCAATATAAACATGACCCTGCTCAACAAGCGGACGCATATATCTGAAGAAGAATGTAAGCAAAAGCGTTCTGATGTGAGAACCGTCGACATCGGCATCCGCCATAATGATTACCTTGTCGTATCTGAGCTTAGTAATATCAAAATCATCGCCGATACCCGTACCCAGTGCGGTTATAACGGGCATAAGCTTGTCGTTACCGTAAACCTTGTCGATTCTCGCCTTTTCAACATTGAGCATTTTACCCCAAAGAGGCAGAATAGCCTGAATTCTTCTGTCACGGCCTCCCTTTGCGGAACCGCCCGCAGAGTCACCCTCTACGATGAATATTTCGGTTTCGCTGCTGTCCCTCGACTGACAGTCAGCAAGTTTTCCGGGAAGCTGGGCAGATTCAAGAGCCGATTTTCTTCTTACGCTCTCTCTTGCCTTTCTTGCGGCTTCTCTTGCTCTTGCAGAAGCAAGTGATTTTTCAAAAATCGCCTTTGCAACGGCGGGATTTTCCTCAAGATAAACCATCAGCTTGTCTCTCATGAGCTTATCAACCATTGTTCTTACCTCGGTGTTGCCGAGCTTTGCCTTGGTCTGACCCTCAAACTGAGCTTCCTTGAGCTTTACGCTGATAATTGCAGTGAGTCCCTCTCTTACATCCTCACCGCTTAAATTCTTGTCGTTCTCCTTGAGTTTGCCGAACTTGCGGGCGTAGTCGTTCATGACATAGGTGAGTGCCCGCTTGAATCCCTCTTCGTGAGTACCTCCGTCCGTGGTGTGAATGTTATTTGCAAATGTCAGTATGTTTTCGTTGTAGCTTTCGTTGTACTGCATAGCAATTTCAACGGCGATTGTATCATCACTGTTTTTTGAGGCAAAATAAATTACATCGGGGTGAATTACTTCAAGAGAGCGTTTTTTGTGGATAAATTCAACAAAGCTCTTTATACCGCCCTCATAGACATAGTTATTTTTTACTATGTTGTTTTCGTCACGCTCATCTCTAAGCTCGATATGCACTCCGGCATTTAAAAATGCCTGCTCACGCAAACGCCTTTCGAGAACCGAGTAGTCATAAACCGTAGTTTCCTTGAACATTTCGGGGTCGGCTTTAAACCTTACCTCGGTACCCTTTACATTTGATTTGCCTACTTTTTCAAGCGGTGTGACTATTTTTCCTCTTTCGTAACGCTGAAAATAAATATCCTCTCCGTCGCACACTTTAACCTCAAGCCACTCGGAAAGGGCGTTAACAACCGATGCACCTACGCCGTGAAGTCCGCCTGATACCTTGTATCCGCCGCCGCCGAATTTTCCGCCGGCGTGAAGCACCGTAAATACAACCGTAACGGCAGGAAGTCCCGTTTTGCTGTTTACTCCGACAGGAATACCTCGTCCGTTATCGGTTACTCTGATGATATCGTCTTTTTCAATTACAACATCAATTTTTGTACAGTAGCCTGCGAGTGCCTCGTCGATTGAGTTATCTACAATTTCATACACAAGATGGTGAAGTCCTCTCGGACCTGTTGAACCGATGTACATTCCGGGGCGTTTTCTTACCGCCTCAAGTCCTTCAAGAACCTGAATTTCGTCCGCACCGTACTCCTGCTCAACCTTTGTCATTTCGGCGTTCATTTCTTCTCCGTTTTGTTCAATTTTTTCGATAATTTCGTTTACTTCATATACTTCTTTGTTATCCAAAATATTTTTCCTCCCTCAAAGCACCTCGGCACAAAATCGGCGAATCAAGTCCGCACAAGGTCGAGAGTATAACTCGGTATTATTTATTAATTGTTATAAACAAAAATTTACTTTATCTTCGTTGTAAAGCGTACGGCGTACGGCATCAGCAGATAACCCGCAGTCACCGCGGCAATATTTATTAAGAGCAGTCCTATAAAACTTAAACCCTCTATCATATACAGTGAAAAAACATCAAAAATTGCGGTAATTAATATAATTATTAAAAATAAAATATAAATTTTCTTTTTGGAGGGCTTAAACTTTTTGCCGCAGTTGTAGCAGACGCATTGTTTTTTGTTCATTTCTTTTTTTACATCCCCGTATCTGTAAATTGTATTGCAGTGGGGACAGGTGGGTAATTTCAGCATATCTTTTAAAATTTTCTGTTAGCCGAATACCTGTTTGTATCGGATTTTTTCGGCTCTTTGCTATTCTGATTCGGAATATAGTGTCTTGTTCTGTTCGGATAATGATTTGATTCGGAATGTATTTTTTTAAGAGGAGCGTCTGACGAGTAGTTTTGATACGACTCGTTTTTTATCAAAGCTTCACCTGTTTTTTCTTCAACAGGTTTTTTAATCTCGGAAGAATCCGAAATAAGTTCTCCGTCCATAAGTCTTTCTCTTGCGGCAACACGCTCCGCCTTGATTTTGTTAAATACATCGGCGTTAATTTGAAATCCTGTACCCGAATCACTCGAAAAGCCCGACAAATTAGGTTCTGACTCTTCAAGTTGTGAAGTTATAAGATTGTCTGAATATTCAATGCCGGCTCTTTTTGCCTCCATTGATTTTTTGTATTTTTTAAGAGGAACAAATTTTACAAAATTAGGAGATATTGCGGCAAAAACTATAAGCGGAACGGCAACAAGCAAAATTCCGAGCGGATTATTTGCAAGACCTGCCGTAATCCAGCCCGCCATGATTGCCACCGACACCAAGGCACAAACCACAAAAATGAGAATAACCTTGCTGTTAATCACAATTCGGCTTTCCTTGCCGCAACGCTCGCAAATGTACTGTGATTTTCTTCTGCTTGCGTATGCGGATATGTACGAAAATCGTTTTGAGCAGTACGGACATTTATTGTTTTTCATAGCCTTCTCCTTTTAATTTATCAAAACTCGTAAGGTGTAATTATTTTAAGAAATACACATAAAACCGTTTGTGCAAACATCTCTTATGCGTGATTTATTCAACATTTATGCTTTTTTATTACTGTTTTTGAAAATCGGTCTGTCTGCCCATTCTCGTATGCAGTGCTTTTGTAGAAAGCTGGGTTATATACACAATGGTTTTGTTGTTTTTTCTGCACACAACAAACGACCTCGGAAGTTCATAGGAAACATTGACCACACAGCCGCTTTTTTCGGCATTTGAGAGAAAATCTCTCGTTTTTTTTGAAACGGTGCAGGCGTCTATATCAAACATTGCGACAATGCTTTCCGCAGTGACTACGGTATCCTGTCCCAAATGCAGATACATCAGCTTACCTCCCCGTTTTGTACAAAAAATATTTTGCCTTCTCTTAACTGTTCCTTGTTTGATTTTTCACAGCAGGTAATAAAAACCTGACATTCCTTGAGCTCATTTAACAAATAATCCTGCCGCCTTACATCAAGTTCCGAAAGCACATCGTCGAGCAAAACAACAGGCTCTTCGCCCATTCTTTCTTTAAGTACCGACGCCTCCGCAAGCTTGAGCGATAAAACCGCACTTCTTTGCTGACCCTGAGATCCGAATTCTCTGGCGTTTTTTCCGTTTATTAAAATTTCAATATCATCTCTGTGAGGTCCGCTGTTTGTAACTCCGGTGCGAATATCGTCTTTTCTGTTTTTTTTGAGTTTTTCTCTGAATTTACGGGCAATTTCATCTATGCTGTCAGACTTATTTACATCAATCGAAGAAATATATCTGATTTCCAGATTTTCCTTTTTTCCCGAAATTCCGCTGTGATAGCTTTTTGCCCTTTGTGAGAGCATCTCCGTGTATTCCATACGCTTTTTGATGAGAATTGCCCCGTTTAATGCAAGCGGCTCATCCCACACCGAAAGAGTATCTTCAAGCGACGGACGCCTTGAAATATCCTTTAAAAGCGAATTTCTCTGAACTAATATTCTGTTGAATTTTGAGAGAATGACCGCATTTTTGAGTTTTTCTCTGCAAATTGCACTGTCAATAAACTTTCTCCGCTGAGAGGGTCCTCTCTTTATGAGGCTTAAATGTTCAGGTGAAAACACAACGGCACAAAATTTTTCTATAAGTGCGGCGGCGGATTTTTTTTGCACGCCGTTAATTTCAACCTGCTTTTTACTGCCCGAAAAAACGATTTTTGCCGTTTGCTCACGCTCCTGACCGAAAAATCTCATTTCAAGCACCGCAAACTTTTTGTCCCAATTTACAGCGTCGTCGTCCTTCGTGTTTCTAAACGAATGACCTCCGCAAAACATCCAAACAGCCTCAAGGAGATTTGTTTTGCCCTGTGCATTGTCGCCGTAAATCACATTAACTCCGCCGCAGGGTGTAATCAGAGAATTTTTAAGGTTTCTGTAATTTTCAAATTTTACTGCTAATACTTTCATATTTCACTGATAAAGCTTACTCAACAAAATAAAATCACTATTCAATCTCAAATTTGATTCCGTTAAAAACAGCAAAATCGCCTTTTCTCATTTTTTTGCCTCTCATCGTGCAGATTTCGCCGTTTACCTCTACCTCACCGTTTTGAATAACAACCTTTGCCTCTCCGCCTGTGCTCACGGCACCGAAATGCTTTAAAAGGTCCTGAAGCTTAATAAACTCGCTGTCGATTTTCACTTTCTCAATTTTCATTTGCAAGCCTCATCGGTACAACAATGCTCAAAAAGTTATCGCCCTTTACAGGCTTAATAATTATCGGAGCAATCGCACCGTTTAAAATCATTTTTATCTCATCTGTATCGGTATTTTTCAGAGCGTCAAGCATATAACGGTTGTTAAATCCGATTTCCACATCTTCTCCCACTATCGGCACCGAAATAACATCGTTTGCTCTTCCTATTGCCGACGCACACGAAAGTTTTATCTCGTCGTTTGAGAAAAGACATCTGACGGGACTTTGCACTCTGTCGTTGTTTAAAAGCGACATTCTTTCAACAGCTTCGATAAAGCTTCTCGTGCTTATTACAAGCTCTGTTTTATTATCTTTTGGAATAGCCGTATCGTAATCAAGGAAAGTACCCTCGATAAGACGGGATATTACCCTGTAATTTTTAATCTTAAATGTAATGTGACGCTGTCCAACAATAATTTCAACATTTTCATCATCGTCTGTTAAAAGTTTCAAAACCTCAAGCTGGGTTTTGCCCGGCACAACAAAGCAGTTTTTGCTGTCGGTTTCAACATTTTCGCTTCTTATAGCCATTCTGTAACCATCAACAGCCACTATTTTAAATACATTGTTTTCTATCTCAAACATTGAGCCTGTATAAATCGGCTTTGCCATATTTTCGCTTACTGCGTATACAGTCTGGCGAATCATATCGTGCAGAATTTTTGAGTTTACTGTAAGGGAGTCTGTCTGTTCAAAAGACGGCAGGTCGGGATATTCAACCGATGACATTCCCACAATCTGATAATCAACATGACCGCAGGTTATGTATGTAACCATTTTATCGTCGGTTTCAATCATAACTATTTCTTCGGGGAGCTTTCTTACAATGTCAAGAAACAGTCTTGCACTGACAACAATTTCACCCTCTGACTGAATCGTTGCTTCAATATCCGTTGTTATTCCGATTTCAAGGTTATATCCCGATATATTAAGTTTGTCACCGTATGCTTTTATGAGCACACCTTCAAGAGCAGGTATTGTGGCTTTTGATGAAACAGCTCTTGAAACATTTGACACTGCATTTGCAAGGTCAGTTCTTAAACACGAAATTTTCACGGCAGTATCTTCTCCAATCTAATAATATTATTTATTTAGTATTCGTAGTAGGTGATGTTAAAACATAGAAAAAGTCCCGAAAACGGCTTGTACGCTTAAAAAATACATCAACATACGATTTTTGATAAATGTTTGAATGTTATAAACAAAATTTAACATTTTTTTAACATTCAACATCGCGTTAAATATTGTTAATTCAATGTGTATGAAAATGTTAAAAAGTCAGACGGATTTTAAAGTCTTTTTATAAGCAAAATTACTGTCTGTCTCTTATATTTTTCATCGTATCGTCAACAAGCTCTTTTATTCTGCGGTCTTTTTTCATCATTTCCTCAACTTTTTTGAGTGTATAAATAATTGTTGAGTAATGTCTGTTGCCGAACTCCTCGCCTATTGCAACCATAGACAGAGTCGTAAGTTCTCTTGTAAGATAAATAGCTATATGTCTTGCGTTGCTTATATTGGCACTTCTGTTCTTTTGAGAACGGATTTCATCGGAAGAAACTCCGTAGGTTCTTGCAACCTCATCAATAATTCTTTCGACCGTTACCTCGGGCGGTACATCGTTGTTGAGAATGTCTGCAATAACCTCCTGTGCGGATGAAATTGTTATTTTCTCGTTGTTAAGATGACTCTTTGCGTTGAGCTTTTTGACCGTGCCCTCAAGCTGCCGTATATTTGCCTTGATTTTTGAAGCAATAAATTCGCACACATCATTTGGAATATCAATATTGACAAGTTCAGCCTTTCGCTTGATAATTGCAATTCTCGTTTCAATATCAGGCGGCTGTATGTCGGCAATAATATCCTGCTCAAAGCGTGAACGCAGACGGTCGTCAAGAGTTTTGATTTCTTTCGGGGGACGGTCTGAGGTGAGAACAATCTGCTTGTGTGCGTTGTACAGGGCGTTGAATGTGTGGAAAAACTCCTCCTGTGTGCTCTCTTTACCTCCGATAAACTGAACATCGTCGACAAGCAGAATATCAGCCTGTCTGTATTTGTTGCGAAATTCGCTCATCTTTGCAAGTCGGAGCGATTCAATAAGCTCGTTTGTAAAATCATCGCCGTTTATGTAGCAAATAACCTTTGATGGGTCGTTCTTTTTAATCTCGTTGCCGATGGCGTAGAGAAGATGTGTTTTACCGAGTCCCGAATTGCCGTAAAGAAAAAGCGGATTGTAGGCGTGTGCGGGGTTTGTCGCAACAGCAAGACATGCCGCATGGGCAAACTTGTTTGAAGAGCCTACGATGAATGTGTCAAATGTGTATTCATAGCTTGTGTTTTTTGATTCTTCTTTGTTGTCGGCAGTGTTTTTTTCAACCTCATCTATCTCTTCGGGCGTTTTAAAAGAAATTATAAATTTGCTTCCGAAAACCGCCTCGAATGCTTCATTGAGAAGCGGAATATAGCAGCGTGTAAGTGTTTGTCTGTGAAAGTCGTTGGGTACGACAAGATATGCTGTATTTTTTTCAAAATCAAGCTTTAAGGGCTTGATTCTGCTAAACCAAGTATTATATGCAACATCGGTTATTTTTGTTTGACAATAGGAGCAAATGACCTCCCATGCATCATCAAATGAATCCATCAAATCAGTACATTCCTCTCATTAATGCATTAATGCTTTGCATATTATTTTATTTCCCTATTACATATATAAGTAAAATATCACTCCATTTAATTATACTCTAAAAATAGCATAAATGCAAGGTTTTTACGGATTTAGATGTACATTAATTGTGTTAATAAAAAAATAAAAGACAGAATTTAATCTGCCTTTTTTACATATATTTTATGTAATTTTTTCGCCCTTAAAATCAGAATAATAAGTGATGTTATAAAAATAAAAATACTTATTATTTGAGAAGTGGAAAAACCGAATAAAAATCCTCTGTATGTATCTCCTCTTAAAAATTCATCAAAAAATCTTATTACGGAATATACCAAAAGATAAAGAGCAAAAAGACCGCCCTTAAATTTATTTTTATTGAGCAAATAGGAAAGAACAAAAAACAAAGCAAGATTAAGTCCCGCCTCAAGAAGCTGAACGGGAAACCTCTGAACATCATTGAGTATAGGTAAAAGTTCATTTCCGTGAGATGTAAATCCAACAGGCGATTCAATTCCGAAACAGCATCCGCCTAAAAAACAACCTATTCTCCCGAAAAAGTGAAACAGCGGCACCCCCGGTGCAATAATATCGGAGTACTCGGAAATATTGTATTTTTTCTTTTTCATATAAAACAATCCTACCGCGGTTCCTCCGATAAGACCTCCGTAAAATACAGATCCTCCGAATATAAGGATAAAAGCGTTAAATAAATCGTCAAAGGATTTTATGTAGTAATTCCAATCCGAAAAAAGCTTAATAATTTTATCAAATTGAGTTATTCCGTACAGTAGGTGACCGCCTAAGAACACACCGACGCAACTTAATAAAAGAATGATAATGAAATTATTATCATCATAATTTCTTTTTTTTGCTTTGCGGCATATGTAAATACCGCTGACAAATATTCCGATTAAGGACATAAGTGCGTATGTTGATAATTCTTTTCCGAACAGATTTATGTAAGGTAACATTATTTCTCCAAAATTTAAAGCCTCCTGTGTGTTAAAAACAAGAGGCTTTATGATATTATTTATCCTATGTGTTTAACTTAATAAAGACCGGAAAGGTCTGAAAGGCTTGAAAGTTCATTAACTGCAGAGCCTGCCATTCCGAGTGTGCAAAGAGCACAAATTACACACAATGTCATGATACCGCCGAGAACAATAGCGATAATACCGAGAACAAGACCCGCAGTTGCCATGCCCTTGTTTTCATCGTTGCATTTGCGAACTTTTACAGCCAATACAAGAGCAACGACGCCGAGTACGATTGACGCTATAGCACTCCAACCGAACCAAGCTAAAACTACACCGATAATAGAACATACCAAAGAAGCAATAGCCTTACCTTTTGTGTTTTGCATAAAATTAACCTCCAATATAAATATCCCTCAAATTTTATTGAGTACATAAATAATAACATAAAATGACAAATAAGTCAATAATTCTACATTATTTTATTTTAAAAAACTGAATATTTATATAGAAAATGTATATTAATAATAAATTAATATATGATTTATACAAAATATATATTATACTTTATATTTTAACTTAATAAAAAATATTTCTTTGGTAACAATGTTTATAAAAAACGGGCGGATGTAATATCCGTCCGTTTTTAAGTGTTTGTTTTTATTTTATGATTTCCTTGCCGCCCATATACGGTCTTAAAGCAACCGGAATATTAACTGAGCCGTCTTCATTTAGGTTGTTCTCAAGAAATGCTATGAGCATTCTCGGAGGTGCAACAACCGTGTTGTTAAGAGTATGGGCAAAATACTTCTTTCCGCCCTGTCCTGATACTCTGATTTTCAGTCTGCGTGCCTGTGCGTCGCCGAGATTTGAGCAAGAACCGACTTCAAAATACTTTTTCTGTCTTGGTGACCATGCCTCAACATCAAGTGAACGCACCTTTAAATCTGCAAGGTCACCCGAACAACATTCAAGCGTTCTTACGGGAATGTCAAGCGAACGGAAAAGGTCAACAGTATTCTGCCAAAGCTTGTCAAACCACATTTTGCTTTCCTCAGGCTTGCAGACAACAATCATTTCCTGTTTTTCAAACTGATGAATTCTGTACACTCCTCTTTCCTCAATGCCGTGAGCACCCTTTTCTTTGCGGAAACAGGGTGAATAGCTTGTGAGTGTGTAGGGCAGGTTTTCTTCTTTATTTATTGTATCTATAAATTTACCTATCATAGAATGTTCGCTTGTACCGATGAGATAGAGGTCCTCTCCCTCTATTTTGTACATCATTGAATCCATTTCGGCAAAGCTCATAACACCCGTTACAACATTGCTTCTTATCATAAATGGAGGAACGCAGTAGGTAAATCCTCTGTCAATCATAAAATCACGGGCATATGAAATTACCGCACTGTGAAGTCTTGCAATATCCCCCATGAGGTAATAAAATCCATTGCCTGCGACTTTTCTTGCGGAGTCAAGGTCAATACCGTTTAATTTTTCCATAATATCCGTGTGATAGGGAATTTCAAAATCGGGAACAATCGGCTCGCCGAAACGCTCTATCTCGACATTTTGAGAATCGTCCTTGCCGATCGGTACCGACGGGTCAATAATCTGCGGAATCTGCATCATGATTTCAATTACCTGAGCAGAAAGCTGCGATTCTTTTTCTTCAAGTTCTGCAAGCTTTTCAGCCTGGCGGGTAACTTCCTCTTTAAGAGCCATTCCCTCTTCCTTTTTGCCCTGTGCCATAAGTGCACCGATTTGCTTTGAAACTTTATTGCGGTTTGAACGGAGCTCGTCCGCCTGCTGTTTTACAGCACGGCTTTCTGCATCAAGTTCAATCACCTTGTCAACGAGTTCTAATTTGCTGTCCTGAAATTTCTTTTTTATATTTTCCTTTACCGCGTCAGGGTTTTCCCTCAGAAATTTTATATCGATCATTTTAAATTCTCCTTGTTTTTATATTTTAATCAAATTCTGTATTTTAATGACTTATTTAAGTTTATTTGAAAGTTCCGTAAGCTCTTCATCGGAATAAAATTCTATCTGCAAAATTCCGCCCTGTTTGCCCTTGTTTTTTGATACTTTAATTTTTCTGCCGAGACTTTCTCCCAGTGCAAGCTCAACCATGCTGTAAAATGACGGCTTCTTTTCGGGTTTTTCCTCTGTAATTTGCTTGGGTTTTTGTTTGCAGATTTTTTCAACCTGTCTTACCGACAAATCTTTTTTGATTATTTCTTCGGCAAGTTCAAGCATAAGCTTTTCGTCTTCAAGTGTTAACAGTGCCCTTGCGTGTCCTGCCGTAATTTTACCCTCAGATAACAAATCTAAAATGCTTTGCGGAAGTTTTAACAGTCGCAGTGCGTTTGCTACTGCGGGACGGGATTTTCCTACTGACTGCGAAACTTCCTCCTGTGAAAAGCCGTGTTCATCTATAAGTACCTGATAGCCGAGTGCTTCTTCAATAGGTGAAAGATCTTCTCTTTGCAGATTTTCAATGAGAGCAATCTCCATTGTTTCGGTGTCGCCCAGTTCTTTGATTATTACGGGGACTTCGGTGATTCCTGCCATTCTGCATGCACGGTATCTGCGTTCGCCGGCAACAATCTGATACCCTCCCAGAGTAAGGGGACGCACAACAATAGGCTGTAGAAGTCCGTGTTTTGATATACTTTCAGCAAGCTCGCTTAGAGCTTTTTCGTCAAAGTCTTTTCTTGGCTGGGAACGGTTTGGCTCAATTTCCGATATTTTCAGCGTAACGATTCCGTTGCCGTCTTCGCTGTCGTTTTCAATAAATATCGCATTCAGTCCCTTGCCGAGTCCTCCTAATTTTTTAGCCATTGTTACGCTCCTTTGCAATGATTTCTTTTGTCATTTCAAAATATGACTGACTTCCCTTGCATGATTTATCGTAATATATTACAGGCATACCGAAACTCGGTGCCTCGGAAAGTCTTACTCCCCTGGGAATTACCGTTTTGAACACCTTGCCCGGGAAGAATTTTTTGACTTCGTTTACTACCTGCTGGGTAAGATTCAGTCTGCCGTCATACATTGTAAGCAAAACGCCCTCAAGTTCAATAGAATAATTGTACTGTCTTTTGATTCGTCTGACTGTATTCATAAGCTGAGAAAGACCCTCAAGTGCATAATATTCGCATTGGATAGGTACCAAAAATGTATCTGCAACTGTAAGAGCGTTTGCAGTAATCAGTCCGAGTGACGGAGGACAGTCGATTATAATATAATCGTAATATTGTTTAATAGGAAGAAGAGAGTTTTTGAGCAATGCTTCTCGGTGGCTTTTTTCTGCAATTTCAAGCTCCGCAGCTGCCAAGTCAAGGCTTGACGGAATAATATGCAGGTTTTTATACGGAGTTGTTATTACGCATTGTTCTGACTTTGCACCCTCAACCAAAATATCATAGGTTGAATATTTTACCTTGCTTTTGTCAATGGCAACACCGCTTGTTGCGTTGCCCTGAGGGTCAGAGTCTACAAGGAGTGTTTTTTTGCCCAGAGAGCCAAGACAGGCGGCAAGATTTACGGCGGTTGTTGTTTTGCCTACACCGCCTTTTTGATTGGAAATTGCTATAATTTTTGCCAAAAAAATCACCTTTGTTTTATTTTTTGGGCGTATTTTTAATACTTTTAAATTATATCATAATTTAAAACGGTTTTAAAGTGTATTTTAATAATTATTGAGTTTTTTTGATGTTTAATAATTTAGATGTTTCACGTGAAACATCTGCTAAAAGCGAAAGAGCCGTACATTTCTGTACGGCTCTTCGCAAGGGGTTTAGATAAGGAAATGGGTATGAGTGGAACGGATGCTTTCGCATCCAACTGGAAAGCTATGTAATGGTTACGCAGATTTATCTTTGTTATTTGTTGTCTGTTTTTTCGGTATTCTGATTTTGTACTCAATAAAATTATCGGTATCAATTTTGTCTGTTTGTGCGTCAATTCCTGCAAGTTTCATAGTATCTATCGCTTTGTTAATAGTGTTTACAAAAATTCGTACATCCTTTACTACAACCTTGTTTACACCTTGTTTTTTCTCTTGTTTAGGGGTTACGGTCAGCATAAGGTTAACCAAATTTTCTGTTTGCATAACATTAAGAGATTCCGAAATTACTTTTGAGAGTGCTTCTCTTCTGGTGTTTTCATCGGTGAGTCTTAACAATGCTCTTGCATGGCGTTCACTAAGCCCTGCATTTTCTATCCATTCCTGCTCTTCATATGTAAGTCTTAATAATCTGAGCTTGTTTGCGATAGTAGATTGAGTTTTTCCGAGTTTTGACGCTGCCTCCTGTTGGGTAAGACCGTATCTGCGTATGAGTCTTGAAACTCCACGAGCTTCCTCGAACATTCCGAGGTCGCATCGTTGGAGATTTTCAAGGAGAGCATATACTGCTGACTCTTTGTCAGAGCATTTAATTACAATACAGGGAACTTTTTGAAGTCCTGCCAATACAGAGGCACGAAGTCTGCGTTCACCCGCTATCAGCTCATATTCTGCACTGCTCACTTTTCTGACGGTCAGGGGTTGTAAAATTCCGTTTTCAAAGATTGACTGTGCAAGTGCCGATAACTCAGATTCGTTAAAAACCTTTCTGGGCTGAGCTTTGTTCGGTCTGATTTTTATTATCGGTATGTCAGAGATTTTATTTTCGTTTTTAAACGAAATATTCAAACCGATTCACTCCGTATCTTTGTATGTGTCAGGGGGTTGTCCCTGTGCTATTATAATATCACTTTGCCTGTGCGATATGTGTCGGTTTGTGAGTGAGTTTTTTATATTGTTTTGAAATATAATAGTGGTTGTTTTGTATTAATGTCGAATAACAAATAAAAACTTAAATATTGAAGTATATGCTAACACTTAAAATGCAAATGCTATTTTCTTTAGGTCTGTCTGTTTCATAACTTTTATAAGTGTTTTAAAATGCGACAGCATTTAGTTGTTTGATAGTTGTCATTACTGCAATACATTAAAGCTTATAATTTTTATTATTATGTTTAAGTGAGGCTAAATTATACCCTGCCTTTAAATAAATAAAGTTGAGAGCATCGACAGGCAATTTGAGCAGACAGGTTAATATTATTAAACCTTTTTTGCCCGACCGTTTTTGAGTAGTTTCCTATAAAGTAAAAAAGTCGAGTGCCTCGACACGCAATTCGAGCAGATAGGTTAATATTATCAAACCTTCTTTGCCTGACCGTTTTCGAGCTGTTTCCTATAAAGTAAAAAAATACGGCAAGTAAAGTCTTGCCGTATTATGAAATAATGTTGATTTAAATTATAATGGTTTAGCTTTTATTTTGCCGTAGGGTCGTGGATATTTGTCGGGAGTAGGCAAAATCTTCTCGGTTTCGATAATATTTCTGTCTCCACCGTCATATAGCAGCGAAAATGAGTGTATATCAACAATTTTACCGCCGAGAATTTGAATTGCTCTTTTTGCGTCCTCAATTTCGTTTTGAGCGTCGGGTCCTTTGAGGGCAATAAACCGCCCGCCAATTCTTGTGTAAGGCAGACAGTACTCCGAAAGCACATTAAGCCTTGCAACTGCTCTTGAAACGGTAAAGTCAAAACATTCACGCAAGTCAATATTCTGACCGCCGTCCTCTGCTCGTGAATGAATGAGAGCTGCGTCAAGCGACAAAGCCGACAAAACTTCATCTAAAAAGTTCAGCCTTTTTTTAAGGCTGTCTAAAAGGGTGAGCTTGATGTCGGGGCGTGCAATTTTGAGTACAATACCCGGAAATCCGGCCCCTGTGCCTACATCAATGACAGATGAGCCTTGGGGAATGTAGACAAAATTAAATAGCGACAGACTGTCGGCAAAATGCTTTACTGCAACTCCCTGTTCATCGGTGATTGCTGTAAGATTGATTTTTTCGTTCCACTCTACAAGTAAATCAAAATACTGTTCAAGCATTTTCAGCTGACTGTCTGAAAGATTTATTTTGTAATCGGCAACAGCCGATTTTATAATTTCTTTAATATCCATTATATCCTCGTACTTACTTATTCTGTGCAAGCCAAATCAGCAAAACGCTGATGTCGGCAGGCGATACGCCCGATATTCGTGATGCCTGTCCTATATTAAGCGGCTTTATTTTGTTGAGCTTTTCCTGTGCTTCAAGTCTTAATCCTTTGATTTCTCGGTAGTCAAAGGATTTTGGCAAGCGCTTTTCTTCAAGCTTTCTCATCTGTTCAACCTGTTTTAGCTGTTTTTGAATATATCCCTCATATTTTATTTCAATTTCAACCTGCTCAAATATATTCGGGTCAAGGCACGGTCTGTCCGTATCAACATCTTTTAGTGCTTCGTAGTCAAGCTGAGGGCGTTTTAAAAGGTCAATAAGCCTTACACCTGTTGTAATTTCAGATGTTTCACGTGAAACAAGTATTCTATTAACAGCGTCGGACGGAGAAATTACGGTCGATTTAAGCCTCTTGATTTCCTCTTTCTTCTGCTCCTGCTTTTTCAAAAACTTTTCGTAACGCTCATCGCTGATAAGTCCTATTTCGTGACCGAGCGGAGTAAGTCTTTCATCGGCATTATCCTGCCTTAGCACAAGTCTGTATTCGCTTCTTGAGGTCATCATTCTGTACGGTTCGTTTGCTCCCTTTGTAACAAGGTCGTCTATAAGTGTTCCTATGTAGGAATTATCACGGGTGAGTACAACCTGTTCTCTTCCCAAAACCTTTAAAGCCGCGTTAATTCCCGCAACAAGTCCCTGTGCCGCCGCTTCTTCATATCCCGAACTGCCGTTAAACTGTCCTGCTCCGTAAAGACCGGGAAAGCTTTTAAACTCCAAAGTGGCATTCATTTCCTGCGGATCTACGCAGTCGTATTCTATGGCATAGGCAGGACGCATAATTACGCAGTGTTCGAGTCCTTTGATTGTTCTGTAAAATTTGAGCTGTACCTCTTCGGGGAGAGATGAGCTCATACCCTGAAGATACATTTCCTCCGTATTTAAGCCGCAAGGCTCAATAAAAAGCTGATGACGGGGTTTGTTCTTAAACCTCATAATTTTATCCTCGAAGCTCGGACAGTAACGAGGTCCCACTCCCTCAATTTTGCCTGCGTAAAGCGGAGAACGGTGTATGTTTTCAAGGATTACCTGCTTTGTCATATCGTTTGTCCAGCTTATGTGGCAGTCAACCTTGTTTTCACCGAGGTTTTCGGTTTCGTAAGAAAACGGCTGAGGCGGTTCATCGCCGTGCTGTACTTCAAGGTCTGAAAAGTCGATTGAGCTTTTCAGCACTCTTGCGGGAGTTCCTGTCTTGAAGCGTCTTAGCGGAAGTCCTAATTTTTTTAGGCTCTTGCCAAGTTCCGTAGCTGGAAAAATCCCGTCGGGACCGCTTTCATAGGAAATTTCTCCGACAAAAATTTTGCCGCCGAGATATGTACCCGTCGCAATAATTACAGTTTTACATTCAAATACTGCAAGCATTTTTGTTGTAAGCATATATCCGCCGTCGGATTTTTCAATGTCAACTATTTCAGCTTGTCTAAGTTCAAGATTTGGCTGAAGCTCCAGCTTGTGTTTCATAGTATCGGAGTATTTTCGTCTGTCAATTTGGGCACGCAGCGAGTGGACGGCAGGACCTTTGCCTCGGTTGAGCATTCGTGACTGCAAAAAACATTCGTCAGCAGTTTTGCCCATTTCACCGCCGAGTGCGTCGATCTCACGCACAAGATGTCCCTTTGCCGTTCCTCCGATTGACGGATTGCACGGACAGTTGCCCACGGCGTCCATATTAATAGTAAAAATTGCAGTTTTACAGCCAAGCCGTGCAGACGCGAGAGCCGCTTCAATGCCTGCGTGACCTGCTCCGATTACCGCAACATCATAGTTACCTGCAAAATATTTCATACGCTCATTCCTTTTTAACCAAAGTGTTAAAATAAGGTTCAAAAATTTAATCTAAACCGTTTTTGGCTTTTTTCTTCTTTTCTTTCATTAGTGTAATGTTGGAAATCATATCGCAGTTTAACATAATGACAGAATTTTTTGTTTCTGCCTTTATCCAGTTATCTTCTACAGCTATAATTGTGCACTCCTGTCCGCACACCGAATTTAACATAAAAACGCTGCATTTTTTACCGATAAAGTCTTTTAATAGTTCAGTAGTCATTTTATTGTTTTTTCTCCTGTTTATTTTACTGATGATATATTTAGTAATTGATTTTTTATTGCCGCATATTAGGATAATAAAAAATATAAGTAGTATTATTAAAGATGTGTTGATAATATCGCCGCCTTAAAAATCTCGGTTATTTGCCTACGCAGAAATTGTGGAAAACACGATCTATTATCTCATCGCTCGCTTTTTCGCCCGTCAGCTCAAGAAGCTGAGAAATTGCGTCCTCAAGCGAAACCGTAACCGCGTCAAAGGTCATTCCGAGAGATAGGGCGTCCTTGGCTTCTTTTATTGATGAAAGAGCGTTGCTCACTGCAAGCCTTTGGCGTTCGTTCGATAAAATTCCCTCGCTCGGATTGAGGTTTTCGGTTCCCGCAATTTTTTCAACAGCTTTTACAAGCTCCTCATGTCCCTCACCGCTTTTTGCAGAAACATATACTATATTGCTGATAATATTTGAAATATAGTTTATATCTAATTTTTGTTTGAGATCCGTCTTGTTTATTATTGCAACCGCAGGAACATTTTTGGCTGATTTTAGCAGCTCTATATCTTCGCTGTCGAGCTCTCTGCTGTTGTCAAATACGGCAAGAAGCAGTCCGCATTCTTCAAGGCGTTTTCTCGCCCTGTCTACACCGATTTTTTCTACGGTATCATCGGTTTCACGCAGTCCCGCAGTATCGCTCAAACGCAGAATAACATCGCCGACAACCACCGTGTCCTCCACAATATCTCTTGTTGTTCCGGGAATGTCGGTGACAATACTTTTTTCACACCCTGAAAGCAGATTCATAAGAGTGCTTTTTCCCACATTGGGCTTGCCTGCTATTACGGTATCAATGCCCTGCTTTACCGCCTGACCGCTGTCGTAGCTTGAAAGCAGTTTTTCAAGTGCCGTGATTGCCTTATTGCAGGTGTCAAAAATCATATCGTCAGTCACTTCGGCAATATCCTCCTCGGGATAATCAGCCCAAGCTGACAGATGTGCCGCAAGCGACAGCAAATCGTCTTTAACCGAGTTGATTTTTTTGCGAAGCACACCGTCTTTTGCAAAAAGAGCGGCTCTTGCGGCAGAGGTGCTTTTGGCACTTATGATGTCAATTACCGCTTCCGCTTCGGTAAGGTCGATCTTTCCGTTTAAAAAGGCTCTTTTTGTAAACTCACCTGCCTGAGCGGGAACGGCACCTGCCGAGAGTGCGGCACGCAAAACCTGTTTTGTAATAAAAATTCCGCCGTGGCAGGAAAGCTCAACGACATCTTCGCCCGTGTAGCTGTTGGGAGCACGGAAAACGAGAGCAACTGCTTCGTCAATTTCTTCGCCGTTGTTACAAATTTTGCCGAAAGCCGCCGTGTAGCCTTTCATATCGGTTACTTTTCTTCCGTTTACATTTTTAAATATTTTATCGGCAATTTCAAGTGCGTCATCGCCGGAAATCCTGATTACGCCGATTCCGCCCTCGCCCTGTGCGGTGCTTATTGCCGCAACGGTTTTTTCACTCATTATAATTACCTCTGTTTTTCTTATGTTCGGGTGATGTTTAACAATAGTTTATATCTAATAAAATTTATATGCATTATCTGCGGAAATGTTTTGACACCCAAAAAATTCACGCATAACTTATTTGCCGTGTTGTCTTACAGAAAGTTTTACAATCAAGTTTTAATTTATTGTCAGTGACAAATTTAGATTGTCCGTCAATTAAAAGTTATTTTCAGGCAATCACAAAAGTCGAGTGCCTCGACACTGGGTTCGGGCAGACAGGTTAATATTATCAAGCCTTCTTTGCCCGACCGTTTTCGAGCAATTTACTAAAAATCAAAAAAGGGGCGGAATAAATCCGCCCTTTTGATTATTTGTCTATTCTGCCGTAAAGACCGGTGCCGTTGCCCTCGTTGAGAGGCTTTCTGTCGGGATCAACAGGAGCAGAATTTGCCATGCGGTCAGAGTTGTACGGGCGTCTGCCGCCTTTGCCTCTGTTGTAACCGCCCTTGCGGAAATTAGGCTTAACCTTTGGATCGGGTCCGATAACAACATGACGGTTGGCGTTTTCGCCCTCACTCCATGAAATCGCACCGTTTACCTTTTGAACGGCTGTATGAATGATTCTTCTTTCATACGGATTCATAGGCTCAAGGTTTGTTTTTCTGCCTGTTTTAACAGCCTTGAACGCGAGCTTTCTGCCGAGAATTTCAAGAGTTTTTTCTCTCTTTTCTCTGTAATTGCCCGTATCAATAGTAACCTTGAAATATCCGCTGTCTGCGTGATTTGCAACAAGGCTTGTAAGATACTGAAGCGAATAAAGAGTTTCTCCTCTTCTTCCTATAACAAAGCCCACATCTTCGCCTGTGAGATTAAACTCGATTCCGTTTTCAACTTCTTTTTTCTCAATTTCAACATTTGAAAGATTCATTCTGTCAAGAACCTTTCTCAAAAACTCCTCTGCTTTTTCGGCAGGAGAAGACTTTAAGGTTATCTTAACCTTTGCGGGAGAGCCGCCGAAAAGACCGAATTTCTTTTTTTCGGCACGCTGAATAAGCTCAAACTCGACCTCGTCCGTATCGCTGAGACCAAGCTGTTTTTTTGCGTCATTAAGAGCTTCAAGCTCTGTTTCGCCGACGCCGATTACTTCTTTTACCACGATTTTTCACCTTTATTTCATTTAATATTCACGGCAAACGCCGCAAATTTATATTAAAATTACTTCTTCTTTTTCTTTTTTGAGTTTGTACCCTCGCCCGATTTCAGCTCGTGCGGAGCGTAAACATAAGGAACTTTTGCTTCGTTTTCAAACATAAGTGCAGCGTGTCTTGCCTCTGAATTTGCCGTAAGCTGTGCGGGACTGAAAATCTTGCCGAGCACGATTGACTGTACAAGACTTATAAGTGCCGAAATAATCCAGTAAAACGCAACTGCCGAAGGAACGGAATATGCGATATATGCGGAAAACAGCGGCAAAACATAGAGCATAACCTTCATGCAGCCCTGCTGCTGTGCAAGCTGATTGCCGTTTATTCTTGTCATAACAAACTGAGATCCGATATTCGATGCAAAACAGAGTACGGGGAAAAGGATATACCATGAGAAAATGCCGAAATCCTTGGGTATTGCAAGCAAATCAACGCCGAATGTGTTAAAGCCTGCGGTAAACATCTGTATTGTGGAAATTTCGGAAGCGTTGAAAATACCCTGAATCGCCTCGGTGTTCATAATATTGGGGAAAATTTTAAGAAGGCTGATTTCCTGATAAGTAGGGTTTACGCTTGCGGTATATCCGGGAATTGTGTTAATGTAAGAAATTGCATTGTTTACATCCTCGGAATTAAGATGAAGAGTATTTGTAAGCGGATATGCAACCGCATAGAAAATACCCAGAATTACAAGCAGAGGAACAACGGTTGTAAGACAGCCGCCCATCGGCTTAATGCCCTCTTTTTCATAGAGCTTTGAAAGTTCCTCCTGATATTTTTGTCTGTTGTTTGCGTACTTTTCCTGAAGCTCCTTTTGCTTCTTGGACATTCTCGCAGTGCCTGCCATTGACTTTTGCTGTTTAACAGAAAAAGGAAACAGAACAACCTTAACTATAATAGTAAATACAATAATAGACAGTCCGAAATCTCTTAGTAAATAGAAAGCTCCCCAGAGAATATAGCCCAGCAAGCTTCCGAGAAATCCGAAGATTTGCATATTGTTACCTCACTTTTGAGTATATTGTGCAATCACGGCAAATACAATATGCGTGTTGCTAATTTCTTTTGCCTGTCCTTTTTTCGGGGACAGGGTCATAGCCGCCCTTGGAAAAAGGGTTACAGCGTAAAATCCGCCATACGGTCAAACAAAAGCCTTTAAACGCACCAAAACGCTCTATTGCCTCGATTCCGTATTGCGAGCAAGTGGGAATATACTTGCAGTTAGCTCCTAAATGAGGAGATACGGCGGTTTGATAGAATTTGATAAGCGTAATGAGAATCTTTTTCATTTATGTACCTTGCATAAAAATAAGTCTTATAAGGCTCAGTCTAAAACCCCTGCCTGTTTCATATGCTTTTTCATTGCGTCCGAAACGACAGTGGATTTAACAAAAGGGGTCTTCCCCCTTGCAACAAAAACAAAGTCGTAGCCCCTTTTTAGATCAGGATAAAGCTCATAATACGCTGCTCTGATTACACGCCTTGATCTTGAACGCTTCACGGCGTTGCCGATCTTTTTGCCTGTAGTAATTCCGAAACGCAGGTTATTGCTTTTGTTTTTCATTACATAAGTTACAACAACGGGACTTACAAAGGATTTTCCCCTTTTGTACAGTCGGGAAAAATCCCTGTTTTCCTTTAAAGTGATATATTCGCTCATAAAACCTTAAACCACCAAACAAAATACCCACGCCAAAAAAAGAAAGACCACCGAAAAAGTGGTCCTTTTCTTAAGACACAACCACATACTATCGGTTTTGCCATAAATTGTGCGGTGCTTTGCATTAGTAAGACAATCTTTTTCTGCCCTTAGCTCTTCTTCTAGCTAAAACCTTTCTGCCGTTAGCTGTAGCCATTCTTTTTCTGAAACCGTGCTCCTTTTTTCTGTGGAGCTTCTTTGGCTGATATGTTCTCAACATAGCGTGAAAACCTCCCTTCAAAATATAACCTTGCAATATAGCATTATATCTTAATTTTCAGATTTCGTCAAGTATTTTGTTAATTATTTTTCAGTTTAAGAAAAAAAGTAACCCCGTTTTACTTTTTGTCAAATAATGCGGTAAAATTTTCAAAATAGTTTAAATTTATGTCATTTAAAATTAAACGGTTGACAAATCTGATAAAGGAGAATATAATGAAAACAATAGATTAAACCTGTGAGCAAGAATAGTAGGATTTATCAAGGTTTTCAGAGAGTCGGCGGGCGGTGCGAGCCGATGACGGAGATTTACCCGAATGGACTTGTGAGGGCGGACCGAAAGCGTGCGTAAGGCTGTTTAAGCTGAGAGTGCAAGTAGTTTCCGACGGAGCCTGACCGTTACAGCAGGAGGCATATGTAAGTATGCTGTTTGAGCGGACGGTTTATCGTCAAATTGGGTGGTACCGCAGAAGTTGTTGTTTAAGACTTTTGTCCCTTGTGGGGCAAAGGTCTTTTTTGTTTGTTTTTTTAAGCTAATACAATAAAGGAGTAATACAAATGTCAAAGGGTAGATTTGGAATTCACGGCGGGCAGTTTGTTCCCGAAATACTGATGAATGCGATAAACGAATTTGAAGAGGCGTACAACAAATACAGAAAAGATCCCGAGTTTGTTTCAGAACTTGACACGCTGATGCGTGAATACGCAGGCAGACCGTCACGCCTTTATTTTGCCGAAAAAATGACAAAGGATTTGGGCGGTGCAAAAATTTATCTCAAAAGAGAGGATTTAAATCACACAGGCTCTCACAAGATAAATAACTGTATCGGTCAGTGCCTTATCGCCAAAAAAATGGGCAAAACCCGTGTTATTGCCGAAACGGGTGCAGGTCAGCACGGAGTGGCAACAGCTACGGTTGCGGCTCTGCTCGGACTTGAGTGTGAAATATTTATGGGCAAGGAGGACACAATCCGCCAGGCTCTTAATGTGTACAGAATGAAGCTTTTGGGGGCAAAGGTAAACGCTGTTGAAACAGGTACGATGACTCTTAAGGACGCGGTAAACGAGGCGATGAGGGAATGGTCGTGCAGACTTTCCGATACGCATTATGTGCTGGGATCTGTAATGGGACCGCATCCGTTCCCGACGGTTGTAAGGGACTTTCAGAGCGTAATCGGCAGAGAAATCAAAGAACAGCTCTTTGAAAAAGAAGGTAAACTTCCCGATGTTGTAATGGCTTGCGTAGGCGGCGGAAGCAACGCAATGGGTGCTTTTTATGAATTTATAAAGGACAAAGATGTCCGCCTTATTGGCTGTGAAGCGGCAGGCTTGGGCGTTGACAATCCCAAAAACGCCGCTACAATGGCGAACGGTACATTGGGAATCTTCCACGGTATGAAGTCGTACTTCTGTCAGGACAGCTACGGTCAGATAGCTCCCGTTTATTCAATTTCAGCAGGACTTGACTACCCCGGAATCGGACCTGAGCACGCAAACCTCCACGACACGGGCAGGGCGGAATATGTTCCCGTAACCGATGAAGAGGCAGTTTCGGCGTTTGAATATCTTTCAAGAACCGAGGGCATTATCCCCGCCATTGAAAGTGCCCACGCAGTTGCCCACTGCATAAAGCTTGCTCCCACAATGGATAAGGATAAAATTATCGTCGTAAATCTTTCGGGCAGAGGCGATAAGGATGTTGCCGCCATTGCACGCTACAGAGGGGAGAATATCTATGAGTAATATAAAAGCTGTTTTTGAACACAAAAAAGCGTTTATCCCGTTTGTTACGGCAGGTGATCCAGACCTTGAAACAAGCGAAAGGCTCATTGAGCAGATGAGCAAAAGCGGTGCCGATATAATTGAAATAGGAATACCGTTTTCCGATCCGATTGCGGAGGGTGCGGTAATACAGCAGGCGGACCTGCGTGCTGTTTCGGCAGGAACAACCACCGACAAAATTTTTGATATGCTGAGCAGGGTCGGCTCTAAAGTTGAATGTCCGCTTGTGCTTGTGACATATATGAACCCTATTTTTGTTTACGGAACAGACAGGTTTATGAAAAGATGCAGCGAATGTAACATAAGCGGAGTCATTGTTCCCGACACACCTTTTGAAGAAAAGGAGGAGCTTGCTCCTTCCTGTGACAAATACGGCGTAGAGCTTATTTTGTTTGCTTCCTGTGCTTCATATGACAGAGTTAAGATGATTGCTAAACAGGCACACGGCTTTTTGTATTGCGTCGGCTCGGAAAACAAGAGCGTGAGCGACGCCGTAAGTGTTGCAAAATCGGTGAGCGATATTCCGTGCGTTGTGGCACTTGAGGACGCGACAGCCGAGCAGGCAAGCGTTGCTTCGAAATATGCCGACGGAGTAATTGTTGATACCGCCATTGTAAAACTGATAGAAAAATACGGCAGGGACTGCCAGACGCCTGTGTGTGAATTTATAAAATCCATGAAGCTTGCGATAACTCAGTAAAAGCGTTTTTCGAATTTTTCTTTTTTAGTTGATTTTACTGCATAAAATTATACTTCATATTTTGATATATGATTGTATTTTGCTGACGGCAATAAAAAGTTAAAAACATTTTAATTTACTGTTTAATATAACATCAAATTACAGCAAAAGAAAAAGCGACAGCCGAGGCTGCCGCTTTTCCTTTGCAACAAATAACATATAATTAACTAAACAAAGAGTAAATCTGTTTAATAAAAAATTGTGTAATTCTTATCCTAATTATTTGTTAAGTTCAGATTTTCTGCGTGCAAACAAAACAAACACACAAGCCGCTGACAATAACACAAGCATTACTGCTGCGTATGAATTGCCGCCTGTCTGAACAGCTCCGCCCGAAGCAGTGTCTTTTGTTGCACCGTTTGATGAAGTGCTGTTCTGCTCGGTGGGCTTTGTATCCTTTGTCGGCTCTGTCTTGTCTTCGGAATCAGTCGGATCAGTGGGTTCTGTGATGTCTTCATCTTCCAAAGCACTTACAACTATTTCGTCAGATGAAATAGTGAAGAATACCTCAACATCGGCAGATTTGCCGTCAGCGGGAACACACTCCCAGCTTGTTTGAGTTACATAGCCGCCGTCCGAAACTACATAAAAATTGTAGTTGCCTGCACCAAGGTCGCTTACAAGAGAATAGAACACATCGCCGTCTTCGTCGTACTGATCCATAAGATCTGTGAAAACAAGTTCCTCGGTATCAGCGTTTTCAACAAACAGCATAACAAGGTTTTCTGTATCCGGATCATCGGGAGTATCAACTATAATTTCATTTGTATCGGGATTGTACAAAATATAAACAAAGCCGTATTCATAATAGTCGCTTGAAGTAAAGCTGAAAACTGTGGAAGCAACGACAGATTCGTCAGTATTGTCGATTATCTCAACAGTATAGTTGCCCTGCTCAAGTGCACCCGATATATTTGCGTACGGATAATCGGTTTGTTCTTCATCATACCACAAACAGTCGCTGTCTACTTCAAAGCCGTCGCTGTCCTTAATGCTGTAGGAGTAGCGGAAATTTGCAGGGTCAATATAATAGCTGTCATCAATTTTTTCGATCTTAATATCGTTTAACTGTGAGTTGTAGCTGATTAAAATGTCCTGATAATAATCGGGCAGATCATCTGAGTATGTCCACTCAACCGACGCACACTCTTGCTCGGTTTCAGCATCAGTAACCGTTATTGTGTATGTGCCCTGTGCAAGTGCACTGACATAGGTATAGAACGGATAATCTTTTTCAAAGTAATCGTAAGAAAGATAACCGCTGTCAAACACTTTGCCGTTGCTGTCAGTAACGGTGTATGTGTACATGGATTCAAGTGTTTCTGAATTACCTAAATTTTCAACAATCAGTTCGCCTGTTGCGGTGTCGTAGCTTACCAAAATATCGGTACAAGCGTCGGCATCCTCGCTTGCAAAGATCCATTCGGTAGAAGCACAATCTTCTCCGGTCGTTTCATTCATTACCGAAACGGTGTAGATTCCGGGAGTCAAACCGTATGAATACTCACTCAAAACTGAAGGTTCGGAACCCTCATACGGCCACAGATAGCCTTCATCAACAGATTCTCCGCTTTCGTCTGTTATTGTGTACCAATAATCGTCATCAAGCTCCGAATATGCTCCGGCGGAAACGACAGCTGCACACATGAGCAAAGCCGCAAGCAGGGTGCATAATACACTGCGTGATAATTTTAACATAAACATCCTCATCATTTTATGTATGATTTGTACTAAGTTTATCATACATAGCAAAAAATGTCAATGATAATTCTAAAAAATAAAAATATTGTATTTTTTGTGCTGCAAAAATTAAAATAATGAAATAAAGTCAAACGGGACGGAAAAATCCGTCCCGTTATTTTCTTGCAATTAATTTAAAAAGCAGTCAGCATTTAATTTTTTAAATTCCTATATATAAACGCGAACAGCTGCTTTGTTGCGGTCAATAGGATTACGCAAGGTTTGTTGACCGATGATAACGCCGTTAATCGAGATATGCGGCACCGATAATGCCTGCGTCGTTGCCGAGAGTACAGGTGCAAATTAAGGTTTGCTTGTCGTTGTGCTTTGTATAGCGTTCACGCTCAACATATGCACGGACGGGAGCGAGCAGATTTTCGCCCTCGTTTGAAATTCCTCCGCCGATACAAAGTACATCGGGTTGGAAGATGTTAATAATATTGACAAGTCCGCATGAAAGATAGCTGATATACTCCTCAACTACTGCTCTTGCGGTCGGGTCGCCGTCACGCATTGCGTCAAAAGCGGTTCTTCCGCTTACCTTGTTTATGTCGCCGTCACACAGCTTAAGCATATAGCTGAATTCAAGCTTTTCGGAGAGAATTTTCTGCTTTGTCAGGTTAATAAGACCTGTTGCCGAAGCGTAGGTTTCCCAACAGCCTCTTCTTCCGCAGGCACATTCCTTGCCGTCCTTTACAATAACCATGTGACCGAGCTCGGCACCTGCAAAGTTAGAACCGCTGTAGATTTTCCCGTTTATGATAATTCCTCCGCCGACGCCTGTGCCGAGTGTAATTGCAACTGCACTCTTTGCACCCTTTGCACTGCCTGCAAGATATTCGCCCAAAGCGGCGGCATTTGCGTCGTTTTCGATTCGTACTTTTTTGCCGAGTCGCTCCTCCATCATTTCTACAACTTCCCAGTTATGGAAGAAAAGATTTGCCGAATACTCGATAACGCCTGTTTTTGGGTTTACTGCACCCGGAACACCGATACCGATTGAGTCAATATCATCCATAGTAAGCTTTGCTTTTTCTATTGCCTTTTGTGCAACCTCCGCCATGCTGTCGCAAATTTCGCTTTCGGGGCGGGGAACTGCTGTTTTGCAGGACGCCTTGGAAATAATTTTGTAGTCCTCGTCAACTACGCCGGCTACAATGTTTGTTCCGCCGAGGTCAATTCCGAGTCTGTACATTTGAGCACACCCTTTACAGTATTATTTTTATTTTAATAAGCCAAGCTGAATTTATACGCATCAGCTTGGCTGAAATTTAATCTTTTATTTTACTTTTACAATTTGACTGTATGCAAAATCCTGTATAAAAATAACTTACGGTCAGTTGCAGTTGTATGAGTAGTTGGGAGCTTCTTTTGTAATCTGAATATCGTGCGGATGGCTCTCACGCAGACCTGCACCTGAAATCTGTACAAATCTTGCCTTGCTGTGAAGCTCTTCGATAGTAGCACAGCCTGTATAACCCATGCCTGCACGCAAGCCGCCCATAAGCTGATATATAGTGTCGGAAAGCATACCCTTGTACGGTACTCTTCCTTCTACGCCCTCGGGAACATACTTGTTGTTGCTTGCCTGGAAGTATCTGTCAGCACTGCCCTTGCCCATTGCTCCGAGGCTTCCCATTCCTCTGTAAACCTTGAACTGTCTGCCCTGATAGATTTCGTTTTCTCCCGGACTTTCCTCGCAGCCTGCAACAAGTGAGCCGACCATAACAACATTGCCGCCTGCGGCAAGAGCCTTTACGATGTCGCCGCTGTACTTGATGCCGCCGTCTGCGATTATCGGGATTGAGTATTTTGCAGCCTCGCTTGCTGCATCATAAATAGCAGTGATCTGCGGAACACCGATTCCTGCAACAATTCTCGTTGTGCAGATTGAGCCGGGTCCGATACCTACCTTAATTGCGTCCGCACCGGCGTCAATAAGAGCCTTTGCAGCCTCTGCTGTTGCGATGTTGCCTGCAACAAGAGGAAGGTTAGGATAAGCCTTTTTAACTTTTTCAACCGAGTTTACAACATTTGAGTTGTGACCGTGAGCCGAGTCAAGAACAACAACATCGACCTGTGCTTCTACAAGAGCCGCCACTCTGTCGAGTACATCGGCGGTTGCACCGATTGCCGCACCGCAGATGAGTCTGCCCTTGTCGTCACGGGCAGAGTTAGGATACTGAACGCTTTTTTCTATATCTTTTATTGTAATAAGACCTTTAAGGCTTCCGTCGTTTCCGACGATAGGCAATTTTTCAATTCTGTGCTTGCGAAGAATCTCCTGAGCCTGTTTGAGCGTAGTTCCGACGGGAGCGGTAACAAGGTTTTCGTGAGTCATAACAGCTGAAATAGGCTGTGCAAAATCTGCCCCTGTCATAAAGCGGAGGTCACGGTTTGTGATGATACCGACAAGCTTGCCGTCTTTGCAGATAGGCACACCCGAAATCTTGTATTTACCCATAAGCTGGTCTGCATCTCTTACCGTGTTTTCGGGTGAGAGGAAAAACGGATTTACAATAACGCCGTTTTCACTTCTTTTTACTCTGTCAACCTGATCTGCCTGTCGCTCTATTGACATATTTTTATGAATAATGCCGACGCCGCCTTCTCTTGCGATTGCAATAGCCATTGCAGTTTCGGTAACAGTATCCATAGCGGCTGTCATCAGAGGCGTGTTGAGTTTAATGGTTTTGGTAAGGTGCGTTGAAACATCAACATTTTTAGGCTCAATATCAGATTCACCCGGTATAAGAAGAACATCGTCAAAGGTAAGTCCTTCCTTGCCGAATTTTTCATTATAGTTAGTATTCAGCATAATTCTCCTCCATCTTACAAATTTTTTAAATCTCTAATTTATTAACTTTTATTATATCAAATAGCTTGTGTTTACGCAATAAAAAAATTAAATTTTATACAATAATTTTTTGGGTTGACATCGGGGTATTTAAAATATAAAATTATTTTATCGGTATTTTCCCGCAGGTCGGGTTTGTGCCGTATTGCAAAACTGTTCGGAGGATACTTATTATGAAAAAAATATATATTGTTATGGCTTTGCTGCTTGCCGTTACGGCTCTTTTGTCGGGCTGCGGCGACGATGGCGAAAATTCGTCAGGCAATACAAGCCAAACGAGCAAAACAACTCAAGCCGCTCAGTCCGATACTCAGTCATCATCCGAGAAAAACAGCACAGAGTTAAGCTTTGGCGAAAGCGAGCTGCCGTTTGCAAGCGTTTATGAGGACGGAGATGAGTTTGTCGGTGCATGGAAAATAGTTGACGGTACAGGCTCACAGTTTGAAAACTTTGCGTTTTGTTTTAACGGTGAGAGCAAGGCGGCGTTGACGATTGACAACACGGGCTATTACGCAAAGTATGAAATAAAAGAAGAAAACGGCAAAAAAACCTTTACATCGCAAATGCTGTTCGGCATTAACGGTGAGTACACCTACAGCATAACCGATGACAAGTCAGAAATTACACTGACAAAAACCGACGATAATTCACAGCTTACAATGCAGAGAATTGAAAACTTTAACTGCCGCCCCGAGCTTGATGGCACAAAGGTCGATGAAAATTTGGTCGGTGCATGGAAGTCGGAGGACGAAGAGTATTTTTATTTTGACGAAAGCGGTTTGATGTATCAAAATCAGTACAACACAATGTTCACATATGCCGCATATTCGGCAGAAAATTCTGTCCTGACAGCCGAGTACAGCATGGAGGGCGAAATGTCCGACGAGTACGACTACAAGGTTGACGGAGATACTTTGACCTTAAACGGTTTTTCTTATGAACGCATTGATGTAAGCGAGCTTTTATAAGGCCTTGAGCTTTGGCGGTCAGAGTGAATAAAAGCATATACGGACGGCAGATTTAACTTTCTGCCGCCCTTTTTTGGTTTTAATCGGTTTTAAAAAGCTAAATATATTTTATTTTATATAGAAGCCGTGTTTTGTGATTAAGTCACGGAATTATTTATTAAAACGGGTAAAATATAATCACAAAACGATAATAAAGGCGGAATGAATATGTTTTCAGGATTATTTTTTCTAAAAGATATAAACAAGGGCGTTGAAGAGTGGAAGCAGACAAAAAACGCGGTTTTGCTTGATGTACGCACCGAAGAAGAGTATGAAGATTATCATATACCGGGCAGTCTGAATCTACCGCTTGATGAGCTTGATTTTATAAAAGAAAAAATCCCCGTCAGGGATACGGCGATATTTGTGCACTGCCTAAGCGGAGCAAGAAGTGCCGAAGCAGAGAAATTTCTTGCTGAAAAAGGCTATACAAGGGTGAAAAATATCGGCGGAATAAATTCCTACAGGGGACAAACGGTATAAGGAGGAAATATGCAGTATTTTATTGCATTTTTGGAAGGGTTTATAACATTTATTTCACCGTGTCTTTTGCCCATGCTTCCCGTATATGTTTCGTATTTTGCGGGAGGAGGAGAGCAGTCAGCTTCAAAAACGCTTAAAAACGCCCTCGGTTTTGTACTGGGGTTCACGCTGGTTTTTGTGCTTATGGGTGCTCTTGCAGGAACGCTGGGAGGTCTTGTCAGCAGGTATCAGACGGCGGTAAATATTGTAACAGGTCTTGTTGTGCTGGTGTTCGGTCTTGAATTTCTGGGAGTGTTTAAAATAGGAATTTTCAAGGGGATGAGCAAATCTGTAAAAAAAGACAGCCTTGGATTTTTTTCGTCAATGCTTTTCGGAATGGTGTTTTCAATCGGCTGGACGCCGTGCGTGGGGGCGTTTTTAGGCTCTGCACTTATGCTTGCGTCACAGCAGGGGCAGGCGATTACGGGTGTTTTGATGCTTTTGGTTTACTCTTTGGGATTGGGAATTCCCTTTATTGTAAGTGCTTTGCTCATAGAAAAGCTAAAGAGTGCCTTTAACTTTATAAAACGAAATTACAGGGTGATTAATATAATCTGCGGTTCAATTCTCGTAGCTGTCGGAATCCTGATGATGACAGGTCTTTTGGGCAGACTGCTTTCGCTTCTGTCATAACCGAGACGGAGTAACACATGAAAGGCGTGTAAGAAAATGAAAAAGAACAAATTATGGATAATAGCAGCGGCGGTTTTTGTACTGCTGTTTGCAGGAGCGGCGTATTTGTACACGGTGCTGAGTGACGAATACAGCCCGCAAAACATCACAAGTGTTCAAACAGAACCGAGCGGCTCACAAAGCGAAACAAGCAATGCGGCACCCGATTTTGAGGCGGTTGACGAAAACGGAAACACGGTAAAATTGTCGGATTACAGAGGAAAGCCCGTTGTCGTTAATTTTTGGGCGAGCTGGTGTCCTCCGTGCAAGTCGGAAATGCCGCACTTTGAAACTGCGTTCAGAGAATACGAAGATGTTCAGTTTTTAATGGTAAATATGACGACGAGCGACCGTGAATCGCTTGACGCGGCTAAAAAGTTTATACATGAAGAGGGTTACACATTTCCCGTGCTGTATGACACCGAGGGAAATGCCGCTTATACCTACGGTGCAAGCTCACTGCCGATGACATTTTTCGTTGACAGCGACGGAAATTTTGTTACCTATGCCGTTGGTATGATAAGCTACGATAATTTGGAGCAGGGTATAGAGATGATAACCGAAAAATAATACTGATACCGAAAATACAGCGAATAAAAAGCTCAACGGCTGACCTTTTGTGAAGTCAGCCGTTTTTGTTTCGGTCAAGTATTATATCTATCAGCCGTGCAACGCCGTTTTTGTTGTTAGAGGGGACAATTATGTCCGCACAGTCAAGACAAAGCCTTGTTGCGTTTTCTACCGCCGCACCGAGTCCCGATTGCTTTATCATATCGGCGTCGTTGTCGGCGTTTCCGCAGGCAGAGGTTTCATTAAGGCTTATGCCAAGGTTTTTGCAAACCCAGCCTACCGCATTGCCTTTGGTTGCCTCTTCGTCCATAAATTCAATAAAATTTTCCGACGACGAAGTAACGAAAACACCGCTTAAATTCTTTTCTGCAAGTGTTCTCAGTTTAGTTCTGAGTGCTTTGTCGGTACACACGATTTCTACGCTGTCAAGTTCATTTATGTGATTTATTATGAACGCTCTCATATCTTCAATATGACCGTGCGACGCTCTTACATAGTCAACATAGGCGTCGCTGCAGCCGTATTTTTTGGGGTTTTCGACATACCTTTTGTCCGTGTAGGTAAGTCCTTCCACAAACGCCTCAAAAATCAGGTCGTGTTCTGCCGTCATTTCGAGAATAGATTGCACATCGCTTTCTTTCATTGTACATGAGCGGACACGCCTGCCTGTTTTATCGTGAACAGCCGCACCGTTTGATGTGACGGCGTAGTTAATACCCTCGATTTCAAGGATACTGCCGGGCATTGAAGCGTACGGTCTGCCGCTTGCGGCGACAATCTCAATTCCGCTTTGCACTGCCTTTTCTATAGCAAGCTTTACCGAGGGCGAGAGCGTGTTGCTGTCTGTGAGCGATGTTCCGTCAAGGTCAAGAGCAAGAAGCTTAATTGCTTTGCTGTTCATTGCAAACTCCTTTGTTTTTCAAAAACTCGTCAAGCAAATCTGCGGCGTAGCGGCAAAGTTCCGAACAGGGGCGTGATTTGTAATAGGATTCGGTTCTCTCTTCGGGAATGGGAGAATCCTTGCCTTTGATGCGAAGGCCGAGAAGCTCGCGGCAGATTACAGAACCGTTGTCCTGCTTGAATTTATCCGCAAGAGCCTGCACATCTTTATAAAGGTCGGTTTTCGATTTTCCCTGTGATGCAAGTCCCAGTGCCATATACATTCCGCTTACCGTTCCGCAGACCTCACGCAGTCTTCCCATTCCTCCGCCGAAAGGGGCGGCAATAAGCATTGCACTTTCCCTGTCAAAGCCGAGTTCGTCACAAAAAGCAAGCAGAACCGACTGTGAACAGTTCAAGCCGCTTTCAAAATTTTGCTTTGCAATTTCACCTTTTGTCATAATAAATCTCCGTATCTATACTGTAAGGCAGGCGTCAGAAAGCTAACAGCCTGCCTTAAAAGCAATTACATTTCAGTTATAATTTCGTTCACGGTTTTTCCCGGAGGAATCATAGGAAGAACATTTTCGTCTGGGTCTATTACACACTCGACCACAACAGGCTTTTTAAGGTCAAACGCCTGCTGTAAAACGGGCTTAATTTCCTCGGGTTTTGTGATTTTCATTCCGTCAATTCCAAACGCATTTGCAAGCTTTACAAAATCAGTTGCCCTGTGCGGGTCTGTCTGTGAAAAGCGGCTTGAGTAGAACAGCTTCTGCCACTGCCTTACCATGCCCAAAACGCTGTTGTTCATAATTACAATTACAACAGGCAGGTTATACGACTTCATCGTAACAAGCTCGTTTAAATTCATATGGAAGCTTCCGTCGCCCGTGATAAGAAAAACACGCTTGTCGGGGTGAGCCGACTGAGCACCGATTGCGGCACCCATGCCGAATCCCATTGTGCCCATTCCGCCCGATGTCAGCAAAGTTTTGTTCTTTTCGATTTTGCTGTACTGTGCAACCCACATCTGGTGCTGACCTACATCGGTTGCGATTATATCCTCATCAGCCTTGATTTCGTTTATTGCCTGCAAAATATCCTGCGGTCTGGGATAACGGCTTTCGGTGGGTTTTGCGTCGTCAAAGTGGTGCTTCCACTCATCAATTTTTGACAGCCATTCGCTGTGGCTTTGCTTGTCAAGTCCTACGGTGAGTGCAATTAAAATATCCTTTACATCGCCGAGAACATACTCGTCAACATGGACATTTTTGTTAATTTCCTTTTCGTCGATTTCAAGCTGAACGATTTTAGCCTGTTCGCCGAATTTTTCGCGGTCGCCTGCAACACGGTCGGAAAATCTTGCTCCGCAGGCAATCATGAGGTCACATTCGGCTGTCGCCATGCCCGTTTCATATCCGCCGTGCATGCCGATGTTGCCCACGAAAAGCGGGTGGCTTGCGGGAATACATCCGAGTCCCATAAGCGATGAGCACACGGGTGCGTCAATAAGTTCTGCAAACGCCTTGAATTCAGGGCTTGCGTTGGCACTTAGGATGCCGCCGCCTGCATAAATCATCGGGCGTTTGGAATTTTTGATAAGCTCCTGCACCCTTCTTATGCTGTCGGGATTTTTTATTTCAAAAAGTTCGGGTTTATCGGGTGATTTTTGAGAAAATTCGGTTTTGTTCGCAGTTACATCTTTTGGAACATCAACAAGCACGGGACCTTTTCTGCCGTCCTGTGCAAGTGCAAACGCTTTGCGGATAGTGTCTGCAAGGTCTTCCACCTTTTCAACAAGAAAGCTTGCCTTTGTAATCGGCTTTACAATATCTACAATGTCAACTTCCTGAAAGCTGTCTCTGCCGAGCTGGTCGGTTGTTACATTGCCTGTAATTGCAACAATCGGAACGCTGTCAATATTTGCCGTTGCAAGACCCGTTACAATATTTGTTGCACCGGGGCCCGATGTTGTGATAACAACGCCTGTTTTGCCCGTTGAGCGTGCGTAACCGTCTGCGGCGTGAGAAGCTCCCTGTTCGTGAGCCGTAAGAATGTGATTTATTCTGTCGCTGTACTTGTAGAGTGCGTCGTATGTATTGAGTGCCGCACCGCCGGGATAACCGAACACGGTGTCAACGCCCTGTTCCAGCAGACATTCACAAATAATTTCTGCACCTGTAAGCTGCATTATATATCTCCCCTTAAAACAATATAAGTCAGTAAAAATTAATTATATTTCAATAAAATGCCGTATTGTGACTAATTATTAATTTTACTTAATTAAAGCGTTTTTGTCAATAGAAACGCCCATATTGGGCAAAGTCACCAAACTTTTACAAATTCGCTTACGGCGGTGACGGTCTTTTTACTTGCAAGTTTGCAGAATTTTACAAAATCCATACCCTTGTTTTCGTCCAAATCATCGGAAATAGCCCTGATAATTGCGTAGGGAACGCCGCATCTTACGCATACATGCCCTATCGCACCGCCCTCCATTTCGCACGCGATTGCACCGAAACGGTCGTTGATTTTAAGCCGTGCCTTTCGGTCGGAAACAAAAATATCACCGCTCGCAATAATTCCTTGCACCGTCTTTGTTTGGGGGATTTTTCTGCATACCGAGGCAAGCAGGGTTGACGCCTTTTTGTCGCACTCAAAATATACAATACTTCCGTCGGGAAACGACACCTCTCCCTGTTTGTCACCCAGTGCCGTCGTGTTCATATCGTGCTCAACCGCCTTTGTCGCAACGACAATATCGCCTATCCCCGCCATAGGAGAGAGCGAGCCTGCAACTCCGCTGTTTAATATAAGTTCGGGGTTGTACTTTTCTGCCATCAAAAGTGCACACATCGCCGCATTTACCTTGCCTGCTCCGCAAACCACTACGGCAACTTCCCTGCCGTGAAGATTTCCGAGAGTAAATTCCATTTTTGCGTGTGTTTGCGTAACCGTGTTGCTGCAAAGTTCAATTATGCCGTCTGCTTCAATCTGCATAGCACAAATAATTCCTATCATTCTTAATTCTCCCTTATGATTATAAATCAAAATTTCCTGTTTGATACATAATGACCGACAAAGCCGCAAGAGGTGCGGTTTCGGCTCTCAGTATCCTTTTTCCCAGTGTTGCCGCACATCCTCCCGATTCGGTAACAAGCTCAACCTCACTTTGCTCAAAGCCTCCCTCACTGCCGATAAACATACCTATGTTTTTGAGGGGTTTGTCCGAAGTTGTTGACAAAATATCTCCGATACGGCTTCCGCCCAGTTCGTAGAAAATTATTGTTTTGTCATTTGCTTTAGCAAGCTCTGCCGCCTGTTCAAACGAAACGCACGGGCAAACCTCGGGGATAATCCCCCGTCTGCTCTGCATAGCAGCTCCGAGTGCGATTTTTTGCCATCTCTCCTGCTTTTTTAAAAGCGACTTTTGGTCGGGTCGGGAAACGCACCGTGCAGATACCATAGGCACTATCCTGCCAACGCCCAGCTCAACGCACTTTTGAATTATAAAATCCATTTTATCGCCCTTTACAAGAGCCTGATACAGCGTTATACTTACGCTCGGTTCGTTTTGGCAGGGTGATTTTGACTTGATTTCAACAGTTACGCTGCCCGCATCAATTTTTAATATACTGCACAGGCACTGCGTTTTGTCGGGCGTAACAAGGGTCAGTTCCTCCCCCTCTCTCATACGAAGCACCTTTGAAATGTGTTTTGCGTTTTCTCCCGTCATTATGTGGCTGTCGCCGATTATGTTTTGCTGTGTAAAAAACCAAGCCATATTTAACCTCGATTAACCGTTTAATAATATAAAGCCGCATAGCTTTTTCTTTCGCATTTTACCTATAAATTTTGCTTATAATAAGTATAATAACAAAAAATAAAAGTAATTGCAATAAACACAATAAGATGTTAGAATAATACAATAGGTAAGTTATACCTTGCGAAAGGTCATTGCGTTGCCGATGTGCGGCAGATTCGTGCGGGTTTTCGACATGAAATTGTTGAAGCTGATACAGCAGTGTAATATAATCAAAAAATAATGTAAATAAACGGCAGGTAAGGAGCTGTTAATATGTTTTCGTTTTCAAAGGATATAGGAATTGATTTAGGTACTGCAAACACCCTTGTGTGCATTAAGGGCAAGGGGATAATACTCAGAGAACCGTCGGTTGTTGCTGTTGATATGAGAAGTGATAATGTGCTTGCGGTAGGTTCTCAGGCAAAGGATATGATAGGCAGAACACCGGGTTCAATAGTTGCGGTAAGACCTTTAAAGGACGGAGTTATCGCGGACTTTAAAATAACGGCAAAAATGCTTCAGCACTTTATCAAGAAGGCGGTAAAACCGGGAATTTTCAGCAAACCCAGAGTTATAATTTGTATGCCTACAGGCGTTACGGAGGTTGAACGCAAGGCGGTAGAGGACGCCGCCTACGAAGCAGGTGCAAAGCCGCCTGTAATTTTGATTGAGGAGCCTATGGCGGCGGCAATCGGTGCGGGAATGCCTGTAGACGAGCCTATGGGCAGTATGGTAGTGGATATCGGAGGAGGAACAAGCGAAGTTGCCGTAATTTCACTCGGCGACATCGTAACGGCTTGCTCAGTGCGTGTTGCGGGAGATAAGTTTGACGAAGCGATTTCCACCTACATCAAGAAAAAGTATAACCTTTTAATCGGCGAACGCACAGCCGAGGAGATTAAAATTAAAATCGGCTCCGCTTATCCTTATCAGGACGAGAAAAGCCTTGTCGTAAAGGGAAGAAACCTGATTGACGGATTGCCCAAGGATATTACAATTACAGCGGCAGAGGTGCGTGACGCACTGGCTGACCCGCTGGTGACGATTATTGAGGCGATAAAAACGACGCTTGAAAAAACTCCCCCCGAGCTTTCTGCCGATATCATCGACCACGGCATAATGCTTACGGGAGGCGGAGCGTTGCTCAGGGGCATAGATATGCTTGTTATGCAGCAGACGGGTATGCCCGTTCACATTGCCGACAGACCGCTTGACTGTGTTGTTGACGGTGCAGGAAAAAGACTGGGAAAGCCTGCGGGCATACAGTATAAGCACAACAGATAATTTTTCAGAGTACCGCGGGCGGCGGCTTTGCCGCAGCCTGCCTGATTGTGTGGTAGATTATGAAGCATATACATAACAAAAATTTTAAAACGCTTATTGTAACGCTTGTGATACTGTGCTGTTTTTCGCTTTTGTCAATCGGCGAAAATTCTGTAATACCGAGCGTTATAAACGGTTTTACAAACGGGCTTTTTACGGTGTCGGCACAGGCGACGGCGAGTGCCGACACTGTAAGCTACGACGAGCTTTTGGCAGAAAACGAAAAGCTAAAACAGGAAAATGCAGAGCTTAGAAATCAGCTTTCGGACTATTATGATATAAAGGAAGAAAACGAAAAGCTTTGGAATTATTATGATTTAAAAAAGGAAAATCCATCCTACAAAATTTTGCCCGCGTCCGTTATTATGCGTGACGCAAACGATGATTTTTATTCGTTTACCCTTAACATTGGGACAAGTTCCGGCGTTGGGGTCAATAATCCCGTAATTACGGAAAACGGACTTGTCGGCTGGGTTTGCAAGGCGGATTTGACCACCTGCAAGGTAAAGACGATTTTATCCCCCGAAACAAAGGCCGGGGCGATAGACAAGCAGTCCGGTGACAGCGGAATTGTAAGCGGAAGTGCCGTGCTGTGCGACCAAAACCTCACAAGCCTTACAAAAATCGCCGAAGATAACAAGATTAAAGAGGGCGATATGGTTGTTACATCGGGTATCGGCGGGATTTATCCGGGTGATTTAATTATAGGCAAGGTAAAGGAAATTAAGTTTGATTCCTACGACATATCGAGATATGCCGTAATTGAGCCGTATGAGGACATAAAAACCATTACCGATGCCGCCGTGATTACGGATTTTGACACGAAAGGCGAGGTTAAGGACACGCAATGAAAAGGCTTGTATTTTTTAAATATTTTGCGTATTCTATCCTGATAATACTGCTTTATGTCTTGCAGGCAACGCCGAACCTTATGCCCGAAATTTTCGGCTCAAAGCCGCTTTTGCTGGTGCCGTTTGCACTGTCGGCTGCAAGTGTTGAAGACAAGATACCATCGCTTGTGTTCGGTGCGGTGTGCGGTGTTCTTACAGACATTGCGTCAAGCGGCGGCGTGGGATATTTTGCAATAGCACTTACGCTGCTGTGTTACTTTGAGGCACATATATTTGAAGCGTATTTTGTGCCGGGAGTTTTGTCGGCTTTTGTTTATTCGGCAGCTTCGGTAACGGTTCTTATAATGATTTATTTTCTTTTGTTTAAGGTGTTTGCGGGCATTGGGAACCTCGGGGTGCTGTTTGTAAACCACTATATTTCACGGATTGTATATACGGCTTTAATGTTTATTCCCATTTGTTTTTTGACAAGATTCATTCACAACAGCTTTAAGAAACAGCAACGCATTGCCTGAGTTTTGACGGTGCTTGCCCAAAAACGGTGATTTGATGCATACGAGGCTTGAAAAACAACGCAAAAATAAATACGACAAAAAATACACCAAAACAACAATTACGGTGTGTATTGTAATTACTCTTGTGTTTTTTGCCGCCTTTGCCGCGAGGCTTGTTGACTGGCAGCTCATACACGGTGCAGAGTACAGCGAGCTTGCCAAAAGCTCAACGAGCTACACGGTAAAGACCGACGCCGTAAGGGGAGAAATTCTCGACAAAAACGGCGTGGGGCTTGTTGTAAACACCACGCATTACAAGATTGTTGTTGATAAACTTTACGCCGAAGAAGAACTGCTTGATACAAATTTACTCGCACTTATGAATATTCTTAAAATAACGGGCGACGGCTGGGAAGATGTACTGCCGATTAAAATTACTGACGGTGTGCCTGTGTATAAAGAGGACGCCGAAGACGAAATAAAAACGCTTTTATCGGAGGATTACTTAAGTCTTGACGAAAACACATCGGCAAAGAGGTGCTTTGACGAGCTTATAAAACGCTACGATATTGATAAAACGCTCACGCTTGATGAGCAGAGAAACCTTGCGTCGGTGCATTACAATATGGAGCTTACGAATTATTCAAACTCAAATCCGTATGTTTTTGCAAAGGATATTAAGCGGAATACGGTGAGTGCGGTGAGCGAAAACACGCAGGGGGTAAGCGGAATTGATGTTCAGACCTACCTTGTAAGAAGTGCAAGCGACCCCGACCTCGCTCCGCATATCTTGGGTGCACTCGGTTCTGTCACCGAGGAGGAGTACAAATCTCTTGAAAACAGCGAAAAGGAGTATTCGCTTAACGACAGTATAGGAAAGTTCGGTATTGAGCTTGCCTTTGAGCAGCAGCTTAAGGGCGAGGGCGGTATGAAAATAATAAAGCGAAATTCGGACGGAGCGATAGTTGATACGGTAGAAACCGTAAATTCAAAGCCCGGAAGCACGGTGTATCTGACGCTTGACAGCAATCTGCAAAAAACCGCCGTAAAGTCGCTTGAAGAAAATATAAAAGCGGCAAAGGCTGAGGGAATCTCACAGAAGCAGGCGTACGGAAAAAGCGGATACGGCGAGGACTGCGAAACGGGTGCGGCGGTGATGCTTTCGGTAAAGGATTTTTCGGTGCTTGCCGCCGCAAGCTATCCGACCTACGACCTCAACAAGTACAGCGAATACGGAGATTATTATGTAGAGCTTTCAAATGATGAAAACTCCCCGATGTACAACCGAATTTCCGTCGGCAGTTTTGCCTGCGGTTCGGTTTACAAGCCGTGTGTTGCCGCGGCGGCTCTTGAGGAAAAGACAATCACAAAGAACACTGAAATTTTCTGCAAGCAGGAATATGACTATTATCCGACCAATGTTGTTCATTGTATGCATTATCACGGCAATGAAAATGTAACGGGTGCGATATCGCAGTCGTGCAACTATTTTTTTGCCGAGGTGGGCAGACTGCTCGGCATCGACACGATGTATCTTTACGCTGAAAGATTCGGTCTGGGAGAATATACGGGGATAGAAATCGAAGAGTCAAAAGGAACGCTTGCAGGGCGTGACAGCAAAAGCTGGATGCCGGGAAACACCGTACAGGCGGCAATCGGTCAGTCGGACAATGCGTTTACTCCGCTTCAGCTTGCAACCTATGCGGCGACGCTTGCAAATGACGGCACAAGGCTTAAAACCCATGTGGTAAGCAAGGTGACGGACTATGAAAGAAACACAGTTCCTGAGGATTATTCTACGCCCGAAGTTATAGACGACTGCGGAATATCGCAGAAAAACCTCGATATTGTACAAAACGCAATGCTTGAAACTACGCAGAGTACGGACGGCACGGCGTATTCGATGTTCGGAAATTACAAGGTGAAGGTTGCCGCAAAGACAGGTACGGCGGAAAATTCAGGCTCAGACCACACAACCTTTATATGTTACGCTCCTTACGACAACCCCGAGGTTGCCGTCGCCGTTGTTATTGAGCACGGTGTTAAGGGTAAATATTCGATGCAGGTTGCAAAGGATTTGCTTGACGCCTATTTTAATTTAAAAAATTAATAATTGTGTGCTTATTTGCGGTGAAAAATCTTTTTGCTTGTGCAAGTAGTAAAAAAACGGTGAAAAATTTGGCTACTATGCATAAAATACCAACAAAATTTTTGGAAGCAAAAATATTGAGCTTTTGTTGCTCTTTAGTAAATTTTGTGTTAGAATAAAGCAGAGGTAGTATTATTATGGATAATGTAATAGTTGTTGCATCGGGAAAAGGCGGCACGGGAAAGTCAACCGTGTGCATTTGCCTGTCCGTTGCACTCGTAAAACAAGGCAAGAAGGTTCTGCTTATCGACTGCGACTGCGGAATGAGAGGTCTTGATATAATGCTTGACATGGAGCAGGACATTCTTTTTGACGCCTCCGACGCTGTCTGCGGCAACTGCTCTTTTAAGGACGCCGTTTACAAAAGTAAGAATAATGACAATCTTTATCTTATGGCGGCTCCGTTTGACGCTGAAAACGAGTTGAGCCCCTCTGTTTTTAAACAGCTTGTTGATGAGCTGAAAGACGATTATGACTTTGTAATAATAGATTCTCCCGCAGGCATCGGTTCTGGTTTTGTTACGGCCGCTACTCCTGCCGACAAGGCACTTATTGTGTGCAACGCAGAACCTACAAGCGTCAGGGGTGCACTTAAGGTGAGAAAGAAGCTTGAGTCGCTGGGAATAGGCAAAATGAGGCTTGTTATAAATCGCTTTGATTACAAGGTTTTTTCACAGCTTGGTTTTTACAAGGATCTTGACGATGTAATTGACGCTGCACAGACGAGGCTTATTGCTCTTGTGCCGTTTGATGTGAGAATTTCCGTTATTATGCAGAGAGGTGCCGCGGGACTTAACTGGAGTGCGGCGTCGTCTGTCTTTGACTGTCTCGCATTAAGAGTTTGCGGCGAGCGTGTTCCGCTTGCGTTTAGAGGCTGATTAATGCGTATGTATGTTGGATTATATATTTAAAATTTATGTTTAATAATGTTTGGAGGAATTGGTTATGAATATTGCCCTCATTGCTCATGATGAAAAGAAAGAGCTTATGGTACAGTTTTGTATTGCATACTGCGGTGTTTTGAGCCGCAACAACCTTTGTGCAACCGGTACTACGGGTAAAATGATAAGCGAGGCTACAGGTCTTACGATTCAGAAGTTTCTTGCAGGCTCTCAGGGAGGCAGTCAACAGATTGCTGCAAGAATTGCGTGCAACGAGATTGATATGCTCCTGTTCTTCCGTGACCCCCTCAGCCCTAAACCAAACGAGCCAAACGATATGAATATGCTGCGTCTTTGCGATATGCACAACATTCCCGTTGCAACCAATATCGCAACAGCCGAGGTGCTTATCCACGGTCTTGAAAGAGGAGATCTTGACTGGAGAAACATATTAAAATAAAAACAGGCTTATAAGTTTAAGCTTAAATTCTTCGGGCGGTGTTTTGTGCCGCCCGATTATTGCGTTTTTAAGCGTTTTATGGTACAATTAGCAGAAATATCACGGTTAAAAGAAACAAATCAGCAGAGGAGATAATATATGGCACTTATAACAAAGAAAATCAAGGGAACAGAAGATGTTTTGCCGAAAGAAAGCTATCGCTGGCAGTTTATCGAAAAAATAATGCGTGAGGAGGCAGCCGCCTACGGATTCAGGGAAATCCGCACTCCCGTATTTGAGCATACCGAGCTTTTTGCAAGAGGAGTAGGACAGACTACCGATGTTGTGCAAAAGGAAATGTACACATTTGATACCAAAGGCGGCGAGAGCGTAACTTTGCGTCCCGAGGGTACTGCGGGTGCGGCAAGAGCCGTGCTTGAGCACGCTCTCGAAAATGACGGTCTGCCGATAAAGGCAAGTTACTTTGTGTCATGCTACCGCTATGAAAAGCCGCAGGCGGGCAGACTTCGTGAATTTCACCAGTTCGGGCTTGAGGTTTACGGAACTCAGTCCCCCGTTGCCGATGCCGAGCTTGTATGTGCGGCACAGTCGATTTTCAACCGCTTGCAGATCGGACAGCTTCGCCTTGAAATCAACTCAATCGGCTGTCCCGAGTGCCGTGCAAATTACCACAAGGCGTTAAAGGCGTATTTTGAGCAGTACAAAAGCGAGCTTTGCGACACCTGTCTTTCCCGTCTTGAGAAAAACCCGATGAGAATACTCGACTGCAAAAGTCTGATATGTTCAAAAATTGCCGAAGGTGCCCCCAAGATTACCGATTACCTCTGCGAGGAGTGCGAAAAGCATTTTGAGGCGGTGCAAAAATACCTTGACCGTGCAGGTGTAAAGTACACGGTTAATCCTACCATAGTGCGTGGACTTGATTACTACACAAAGACCGTGTTTGAGTTTGTTACCGACTGCATAGGTGCTCAGGGTACCGTGTGCGGCGGCGGACGGTACGACGGACTTATTGAGGAGCTCGGAGGTAAGCACCTGCCGTCGCTCGGTTTTGCAATGGGACTTGAAAGACTGCTTATGGTGATGGATAAGCAGGGCATAGAAATTCCCGATTTTAACGAGTGCAAGCTCTACATCGCCGCAATGGGCGAAAGTGCAAACGAAAAATCGTTTGAGCTTGCAAATGCACTTCGTGAGTGCGGTATGGAGGTTCAAATTGATATTGTCGGAAGAGGTCTGCGTGCCCAGATGAAGTACGCCGATAAAATCGGTGCAAAATATTCAATGGTCATCGGCGACAACGAGCTTGAGCAGAACAAGGCGAGCGTCAAGAATATGAACACGGGCAAACAGTATGAAATAAGCATCGATAAGGATTTTATAAATTCCTTTATGCAAATGGAAATAAGCGACGAGCAACAGCAAAAAATATCCGTGTAACGCACGGTAGAATACGGTCAATCGCAAAACATATTAAAACAAGCCCTTTAAAACGGGCAGAATAAAAACATAAACTATTAACAGGGAGAAATATTAAAATGGCAGAATTTATGACGGGATTAAAGCGTACAAATTACTGCGGGGATTTAAGATTATCCGACGCAGGAAAAGAGGTCACCGTTTGCGGCTGGGTACAGCGTTGCCGCGACCTCGGTCAGCTTATTTTTATTGACCTGCGTGACCGCACGGGCGTTGTACAGCTTGCTTTTAATGATAAAACAGACAAGGAAATTTTTTACAAGGCGTTTTCCTGCCGCAGTGAGTTTGTCCTTGCTGCAAAGGGTATAGTGTGTGAGAGAAGCTCAAAAAACAGCGAAATTCCGACGGGTGATATCGAAGTTCTCGTAAACGATTTGAGGGTGCTGTCAAAAGCACAGACACCTCCGTTTGAAATTGTTGATGAAACAAGCACAAACGAAGAGCTGAGGCTCAAGTACCGCTATCTTGATCTTCGCCGCCGTCCGCTTCAAAACAACATTATGCTTCGCAGCAAGATTGCAAAAACCGCAAGGGATTACTTTGCCGAAAACGGATTTATCGAGATTGAAACTCCGATGATGATTAAGTCAACTCCCGAGGGTGCGAGGGATTACCTTGTTCCGTCAAGAATCCACAACGGCAAGTTTTACGCTCTCCCTCAGTCGCCGCAGATTTACAAACAGCTTCTTATGGTGTCGGGTTTTGACCGTTACATTCAGCTTGCACGCTGTTTTAGGGACGAGGATTTAAGAGCGGACCGTCAGCCGGAATTTACCCAGATTGATATGGAGCTTTCGTTTGTCGATGTTGAGGATATTTTAGAAGTCAACGAGGGACTTTTTAAAAGGCTTTTCAAGGAGGTTTTGGGCGAGGACTTAAAAACTCCGTTTGAGAGAATGACCTACACCGAGGCGGTAGAAAACTACGGCTCTGATAAGCCCGATATCCGTTTCGATATGAAAATACAGGATATTTCCGACCTTGTAAAGGACTGCTCATTCGGCGTGTTTACGGGGGCCGTAGAAAACGGCGGTTCCGTAAGGGCGATTGTAGCCAAAAACGCCGCAGAAGTTTACACAAGAAAAGAAATCGACAAGCTCACCGAGTATGTCAAGGGAATCGGTGCAAAGGGTCTTGCCTATGTAAGGTGGGTTGACGAGCCGAACGCTTCGTTTAAAAAGTTTATGACGGAAGATGAGCTTGGTGCGATTTATGAAAGACTCGGTGCCGAAAAAGGCGATGTGATTTTCATCGTTGCCGACAAAACAAGCACTGTTTTGTCAACTCTCGGAGCTTTGCGTCTTACTGTTGCAAAGCGTCTTGATATTATTCCCGATGAATTTAAGTTTTTGTGGATTGTTGACTTCCCGTTCTTTGAGTACGATGACGAGAGCGGAGAGTGGATTGCTATGCATCACCCGTTTACAATGCCCAAAGAGGATTGTTTGCAATACCTTGACACCGACCCGTCAAAGGTTATCGCAAAGGCTTTTGACCTCACCTTAAACGGAGTAGAGCTTTCAAGCGGTTCAATGCGTATCACAGATCCCGAGCTTCAACAAAAAATGTTCAGGGCTTTAAAGCTTACCGACGAAGAAATCGAAGCAAAATTCGGATTCCTTGTTGAAGCGTACAAGTACGGTGCTCCGCCTCACGGAGGAATGGGAATCGGACTCGACAGAATAGCTATGCTTCTGTGCAAGGCAGACAGCCTGCGTGATGTAACGGCATTCCCCAAAGTACAGAACGCAAGCGAGCTCATGTCATCCTGCCCCGCTCCCGTTGACAAGGAGAGCCTTGATGTTTTGGGAATTGAAATTAAGCAGTGAGCATACTTTAAAACAAAACACAAAGTGATAAAATAATTCTATACAGAGGGGTGTAAAAAATTAATTATTCTTTGATTATTGGACTTGTAATTGCCGCAGTGATTGTTATAGCCGTGTCTGCTGTGGTTATTGCAATAAAAAGAAAAATAAGGGAGTTGTCGCTTTCGCTGTTTTCAACCGAATCGCTCTTTGATGCGATAAAAGACCAGCGTGTTGAAATGAGTGAAACTCCCCGATCATTACACGGCATGACTTCTGTGTATCTGCCGCAGATAACGAGAGATTTTCCGCAGTTTGACTATGAAATTTACAAGAGCAAGGCAAAATCCGTGCTTCGCAGTTATCTGGGTGCATTGCAGTCGCAGGACGAAACAATGCTTTCATATGACTGCTCACAAACCCTCAGAAATAATTTGACGGGGATTATCTCGGATCTTCGGTCACGCGGCGTAAAGGCGTTCTTTAAGGAGATAGTTATCCACGATGTTCAGATTTCACGCTACATAAAAAACGGGGCGACCGTTACCGTGCTTTTTGAGCTTTCGGTTGGGTATTTTGCTTATACGGAGAGTAAGGACGGCAAGGTCGTTTTCGGAAGCAAGGATATTAAGACGCAGACGGTTTATGAAGTGGGACTTGTGTATGTTCAAAATGCCGATATGATGGGTGCGGGGGACGCAGTCGGCGTAAACTGTCCCAACTGCGGTGCCCCTATTACAAATCTCGGTCAAAAATACTGTGAATACTGTGCAAGCTCTATTGTTGAAGTAAACGAAAGAGTTTGGAGTTTTGAAACCGTGCAGGAAAGTACCATAAGCAGAAAACAATATTAATCAAATACATCCAAGTGACTTAATTGGTTTTTTTATAGCAAATTATTGCTTTTTTTCCAAAAATGTATTATTATAAGGTGTAAATCAACAAAATTTGGTTTAATTTAAGTTTTTTACAAAACAGGTAAGGAGTAATTATTTATGGGTATAATCAGAGCGGCTGTAGACGCTGTCGGCGGAGGCTTTGCCGATGCGTATCTGGAAATTATCGAACCGGCACCTATGGGTGAAAACACCTGTATTGTTCCGGGAATCCGTGTAAGCAAGGGCGGCAGAGGTCATAATAACGGTGCGGAAAACACCGTTTCAAACGGTTCGATGATTCATGTTTACGACAACCAGATGATGATTCTTGTTGACGGAGGAAGAATTGTAGACTTTACTGCAATTCCGGGTTACTTTACCGTAAACAACAGTGCTATGCCGTCGCTTTTTACAGGACAGTTCGGCGACTCTATTAAGGAGACTTTCAGCCGCATAAAATACGGCGGAACCACACCGAAAGACCAGCGAGTGTTCTACATTAATCTTCAGGAAATGAAGAACATAAAATTCGGTACGCCGAATGCTATTAATTATTTTGACAATTTTTATAATGCAGAGCTGTTTATCCGTGCACACGGTACATATTCAGTGAAAATCACCGAGCCGTTTAAGTTTTATCGGGAGGCTATCCCGAGAGCCGCTGTTATGGAAAACAGAGCGGTTGATTTCCAGGAAATTAATCAGCAGTACTGCGATGAGTTTATTGAGGCATTGGCGTCTGCCATTAACCAGTATTCGGCAGACGGCAACCGCATAAGCTTTATTACATCAAAAAGCCGTGAACTGGGCAAATATATGGCGGATACCCTTGATGAGGATTGGACACAGCTTCGCGGTATGGAGGTTGTGTCGGTAGGCATAAAAGTTTCCTATGACGAAGAAAGCCAGTCGCTTATCAATATGCGTAACAAGGGTGCAATGCTTTCGGACTCCGCTGTTCAGCAGGGATATGTTGCGGGCAACATTGCAGAGGGTCTTAAGGACGCAGGCTCAAACGCAAACGGAGCAATGGCAGGCTTTATGGGAATGGGAATCGGTATGAACGCAGGGGGAAATATCCTCGGCGGTTATCAGCAAAATTCTCAGTATCGTCAGCAGCCTCAGCAGCAGGCACCTGCACCTCAGCCTACGCCGGAACCTGCCCCTGCACCTCAGCAGACGGCACAGCCGACACAGGCAAACGGCTGGACTTGCAGCTGCGGAGCGGTAAATACGGGAAAATTCTGCCCCGAATGCGGAAGCAAAAAGCCCGAAGCTCCCAAAAAGCGTTTTTGCACAAACTGCGGAACAGAACTGTCTGAAAACACAAAATTCTGTCCCGAATGCGGAACAAAAGCGTAAGGCACATTTTGAAGTTTAATACTGTATTTGAGGTGTGCAATGGCTACGATTAACTATAAATGCCCTAATTGCGGCGGACCGCTTAAATTTAATCCCGACAAGCAGATGTTCAGCTGTGAATACTGTATGTCGGACTTTGAAGAACAAAAAATACAGCAAATGTACGCCGAGCAGGAGGCAAAGCAGAGCAAGGCGGAGAAAGAAGAAAATGAGTCCCGACCCGAAAATTCGGAGCAAAACGACGAGGCCGATGTTGAAGACGCAGTAGTTTACACCTGCCCAAGCTGCGGTGCCGAGGTTGTCACAACTGCCTCTACAGCGGCAACAACCTGCTTCTACTGCCAAAATCCTGTTGTTTTGGGCGGCAGACTGTCGGGCAAATTTAAGCCCGACAGGGTGGTTCCCTTTGCACTGACAAAGGAAAAGGCTGTTGAAAAGTTTATTGAAATGTGCAGAAAAAAGTGGTTTTTGGCTAAGGGCTTTGCAAGCAAGAAACAATTTGAAAAAATGAGCGGCGTTTATTTTCCTTACTGGTATATAGACTCGCAAAGACAGGCAGATATGACTGCAATAGGAGAGAAAGTACATTCTTACAGGGTAGGAAACAAGCGTTACACCGAAACAAGTACATACAGGCTTTTCAGAAGCGGCGACTTGATAATTAAGAATGTTTTTGAGCGTGCATTAAAAAGTCAGGACAGAGATATGCTTCAGTGCGTACACCCGTTTGATTTGTCACAGGCAAGGGATTTTTCAATGTCATATCTCTCAGGTTTTCAGGCAGAAAAGCGTGACCTCGAAAAAGAGGATGTCAGCACTGAGGTTGAGAATCGTATGAAACAATACGCACAGCAGCTTTTAAAGGACACGATGAGCAATTTTACATCGGTAAGAATTGAAAATTACAATGACAAAATTGATCTTGAATCGTGGAATTACACGCTTTTGCCGGTTTGGGTTGTTACCTATAAATATAAGGGTGAAATTTATCCGTTTGCAATCAACGGTCAAACTGGAAAAACCTACGGAAAACTGCCGACATCAAAGTCAAAGCTTGCCGTTCTTTTTGCGATTATTGCGGTGTCAGTATTTGTACTGGGTTTGCTTGGAGGTTTGCTGTTGTTATGATTATAAAATATACAAAACGAATTTCCGCTCTTTTCTTTGCGGTAGTGCTCACGCTCTGTTCGGGAATTTGTGCTTTTGCCGAGAGCGACCGGAATTTGATTGACGACGGGTACCTGTTCAGCACAGATGAGGCGTCGCAGATTGAAACTGAGCTTAACAGAGTCAGCGATGAAACCGGCTGGGATGTGGTTGTTTTAACAAATCGGCTTGCAGTCGAAAAAGAGGATATGGAGGATTACTGCAACAGATATTACGACAGTCACAATTTCGGAAAAGGATCGGAAAAAAGCGGAGTTTTTCTGACCGTTGATATGGGTTCACGGGAAATGTACATTATCACAAAGGGTGACGCGATGTATTATTTCAGTGATGAGCGTGTCGATGATATTGTCAGTGATGTTGCAGGAGAATTATCGCAGGATAATTTTTTTGAGGCGGCATATGAATTTTCAGAGAATGTAGAGTACTATTATGACGAAGGAAAACCCGAATACGGAGATTTTTCAAATGTTGAGCTTGCCGAAAAGGAATCGAATCCGTTATTATATGTTCTCAAGCACTACGGAATTATCGCAGGCGTAATCGGAGTTGCCGCAGCGGCTGTAACCGTGATTATTGTAGCCTACCGTTATAAAAATAACGGAAAAGAGGGCATTTACGATCTCAATTCAAACAGCACGACTAATCTTACTCAAAAAGACGATGTTTTCCTGCGTAAGTCGGTTTCTGTTGTTAATGTATCAAACAACAGCTCTTCGGGCGGAGGATCAAGTTCAAGGTCGGGCGGCAGATCTTCGCACGGCGGCGGAGGAAGCAGCTTTTAATTAAAATTAAATATTGCAGTTCTGACGCTGAAATTTTATTGACGCATAAGACAACGCACGGTTTTTACGGATAAGGGTATGCACTTTTTGTACCCTTGTCCTGTACTTGCTTTATTTCGGCGGTGTCTTTTCGACGCCGCTTTTTGCTTTATAGGAAATTGCTCGAAAACGGTCAGGCAAAGAAGGCTTGATAATATCAACCTGTCTGCTCGAACCCAGTGTCGAGGCACTCGACTTTTATTGCAGATGTGAAAACAAGTCGGAAAATTTTTAAGATATTCATACAGTTTTTAATTTGGCATTAATATAAACAAACAAATCAGGAGAAAATATGAGCGACAAACAAACCGAAACACGGGTTGCGGTAATCAGCATTATTGTTGAAAATCCCGACTCCGTTTTGCAAATCAACGAAATTTTGCACTCCGCCGCCGATTATATTATCGGCAGGCTGGGAATCCCCTACAAAAAGAAAAATATCAGCATAATAAGCGTTGTAATTGACGCAGAGCTTAACATAATCAGCTCGGTTTCGGGCAAGCTCGGCAGACTGTCGGGAGTAACTGTAAAAACGGCATATTCACGCAGTTAATACGCTTTAAGCTTTGATTGACATAATTTTAAATGACAGAGTAAAGTGATATGAACAGAATTGAAATTATTGAAAAAATCGAGAAAAACCGTATCGCATCTTCAGAAGAGCTTGCATATCTGCTTGAAACAATAACGGACGAAGAGCTTGAAATTTTGAGAAAAAAGGCCCAGAAAATCTCGCTTATTCATTTTTCAAACAAAATATTTATCAGAGGGCTTATCGAGTTTTCAAGCTTCTGCAAAAACGACTGCTTCTACTGCGGACTTCGCCGTTCAAACAAAAACGCCGTTCGCTACAGGCTCTCAAAGGAGCAGATACTCTCCTGCTGCAAGTCGGGCTACTCGCTCGGATTCCGCACCTTTGTGCTTCAAAGCGGAGAGGACAGGCACTTTGGCGACGAAGTGCTGTGCGATATTGTCGCGGAAATCAAGTCGCTTTATCCCGACTGTGCCGTAACGCTTTCGCTTGGCGAGCGGTCAAAAGAGAGCTACAAGCGGCTTTTCGACGCGGGAGCGGATCGGTATCTTTTGCGGCACGAAACGGCAGACGATGAGCATTACTCAACGCTTCACCCGAGTGAAATGTCGCTTAAAAACCGCAAAGAGTGTCTTTATAATCTAAAGGAAATTGGTTTTCAGACCGGTGCGGGCTTTATGGTAGGCTCGCCGCACCAAACATACGAAAACCTCGCACAGGACCTTTTGTTTTTACATGAGCTGAAACCCCAGATGTGCGGCATAGGACCTTTTATTCCGCACAGGGATACACCGTTTGCAAAAGAAAAAAGCGGCAGCGTCCGCCTCACCCTTGCACTGCTCTCGCTTGTAAGGCTTATGCTTCCGAATGTTTTGCTTCCTGCAACCACTGCACTCGGAACAGCTGACGGAAAAGGCAGGGAAAAGGGCATTTTGCACGGTGCAAATGTTGTTATGCCCAATCTTTCCCCCACTGAGCACAGGGCGGATTACTCTCTTTATGACAACAAAATATGTACGGGCGACGAGGCCGCCGAGTGCATAAAGTGCCTGTCGGGCAGAATGCAGTCAATCGGCTATAAAATAGTGACCGACAGAGGAGATTACTCGGAAAAGTAAATTATAATAACATAAATAACAGACAGAAAGGAAATGACTATGGCAAAATATGATAAGACCTCGCTGAAGGCGGAGGAATTTATTAACGATGAGGAAATCAAAGCAACGCTTAAATATGCCGACGAAAACAAGGATAATACGGAGCTTATCGACACAATAATCGAAAAAGCAAAGCTCAGAAAGGGACTTGATCACCGCGAGGCAAGCGTACTGCTTGCGTGCGAAAACAAAGAAAAGCTCGATGAAATTTACGCCCTTGCACAGCAGATTAAAAAGGATTTTTACGGCGACAGAATTGTAATGTTTGCACCTCTGTACCTTTCAAACTACTGCGTAAACGGCTGTGTTTACTGCCCGTATCACGCAAAGAACAAGCACATCTGCCGCAAAAAGCTTACGCAGGAGGAGGTAAAAAACGAGGTTATCGCCCTACAGGATATGGGACACAAGCGTCTTGCCATAGAATCGGGAGAGGACCCCGTGAACAATCCTATTGAGTATATTTTAGATTGCATAAAAACAATATATTCCATAAAGCACAAAAACGGTGCTATCAGGAGGGTAAATGTAAATATTGCCGCAACGACGGTTGAAAATTACCGCAAGCTCAAAGAAGCGGGAATCGGTACATACATTCTCTTCCAGGAAACCTACAATAAAGAAAGCTACGAGAAGCTCCACCCCACAGGTCCGAAGCACAACTACGATTACCACACCGAGGCTATGGACAGGGCAATGCAGGGCGGCATCGACGATGTGGGCTTGGGCGTGCTGTTCGGCCTTGAGCTGTACCGCTATGAGCTTGCGGGCATTTTGATGCACGCAGAGCATCTTGAGGCGGTGCACGGCGTGGGTCCCCACACGATAAGCGTGCCGAGAATAAAACACGCCGACGACATCGATCCCGACGCATTTGACAACGGAATTGACGATGAAACATTTGCAAAAATTGTGGCTATCATAAGAATTGCCGTTCCCTACACGGGAATGATTATTTCCACCAGAGAGAGCAAGAGTGTGCGTGAAAAGGTGCTCAAGCTCGGAATTTCACAAATAAGCGGCGGTTCACGCACAAGCGTCGGCGGCTATGTGGAGCCTGAGGAAGAGGAGGACAATTCCTCGCAGTTTGATGTTTCGGATCAGAGAAGCCTTGATGAAGTGGTAAGGTGGCTTATGGAGCTTGGATACATTCCGTCGTTTTGCACCGCCTGCTATCGTGAGGGCAGAACGGGCGACAGGTTTATGTCGCTTTGCAAAAACGGTCAGATTCAAAACTGCTGTCACCCCAACGCCCTAATGACCCTCAAAGAGTACCTTATGGACTATGCGTCAGACAAGACAAAGCAAATCGGCGACAGGCTCATCGAAAAAGAGCTTTTAAAAATCCCCAACGAAAAGGTGAGAAAAATTGCCGCCGAGCACATTAATGATATTGAAAACAACAACAAGCGTGATTTCAGATTTTAAATGTTTGCAGCTAAAAGCAGGGAGGGCAAAATATGGGACTTAACGATACAGTATCGGCAGACAGAGTGCACATCGGATTTTTCGGCAGGCGAAACGCGGGAAAATCAAGTGTTGTAAACGCCGTGACAAACCAGAAAATCTCCGTAGTTTCCGATGTCAAGGGAACAACAACGGATCCCGTTACAAAGGCGATGGAGCTTTTGCCTATGGGACCCGTGCTGATAATTGACACACCCGGATTTGACGACGAAGGGGCACTCGGAGCAGAGCGTGTCAAACGCACAAGAGAGGTTTTAAACCGAGTTGATGTGGCTGTGCTTGTTGTTGACGGCACAGTCGGCAAAACGAGTGCGGACCGTGAGCTTATCGAAATTTTTGATGAAAAGCAAATACCGTTTGTTGTGGCTTACAACAAAAGCGATTTATCAAAGAAATCCGAATATGAGGACGGAATAGCTGTAAGTGCACTCAGCGGAGAGAACATAAACTTTCTCAAAGAAAGAATTGCCCGCCTTTCAAAAACCGATGATTCTCATCTTAAAATTATTGGGGATCTTATAAGCGAGGGAGATTTTGCCGTGCTTGTTGTGCCGATTGATTCAGCCGCCCCAAAGGGCAGGCTTATTTTGCCGCAGCAGCAGACGATAAGAGATGTGCTTGAGGCGGGAGCAACGGCGGTTGTTGTAAGGGACAGCGAGCTTAAATCAACTCTTGAAAATTTGGGCAAAAAACCGAGGGTGGTAATCACAGACAGTCAGGCGTTTGAGAGCGTTTCAAAAATCGTGCCGAGCGATATTTTCCTTACCTCGTTTTCAATTTTGATGGCACGGTACAAGGGCTTTTTAAAGACGGCGGTAGAGGGGGCCAAGGCGATTGAAAGCCTCTGCGACGGCGATAGGGTGCTTATATCCGAGGGATGTACTCATCACAGGCAGTGCGACGACATCGGTACGGTGAAGCTTCCGAGATGGCTTAAAAAATACACGGGCAGGGAGCTTATTTTTGAAACCTCATCGGGCAGGGGATTTCCCGAGGATTTAAGCCCCTACAGCCTTGTGATTCACTGCGGAGCGTGTATGCTCAACGAACGAGAGGTGCAGTACCGCAGAAAATTTGCCGAGGAATCGGGCGTTAAATTTACAAATTACGGAACGGCGATTGCCTATATGCAGGGGATTTTAAAACGCAGTCTTGAGATTATCCCCGATATTTCAATTTGATAAGCGTACAAAACAGCGGTATCCCAAAAACACGGGATACCGCTGTTAATTAAAAAGGTCAGGTGCCGAGCGTGTCGGTCCTGACCTTTAATTTTTAAAATTATCTGCCGTTTTATTCGGCTTCAGGCGATGTACCTGCTATGTCTGTGAAAAGCTCTTCGTAAATGAACTCTGCAAACGCATATCGCTGTGCTTCCATATCGGCTATTCGTATAACCGAACCTGCCGATGTGTTGTCATCGTAGTACCAAAGTCCCTCTTCGGGAATGTAATACTGCTCGACATCATATTGCAGATAAGTCAGAGAACGGGTTACAAGTGCGGTTATCTCATCCTTTTTGAGATTTGTGGTAACAAGAGGTCCGATTGAGCTTACAATCGAAACAATTTGTGCAAGGTCCGCACCTTTCATGCTCTCAAAAACAGTTTCCAAAAGCTTTCTCTGTCTTGATGTTCTGTCCCAGTCGTCGCCGTCAATTCCGATTTCGTTGCCGTCCTCGCCTATCGAAAGACCTCGGTTGCGGGCATACCACAGTGCTTGCTGTCCCGTAAGGTGAACAGTACCGGGGGCGTCTGTTATCGTGGTTGGGGTGCTTGCCTGATTGTTTTTGTACATCTGATAGTTGATGTAGTCGATTTCGTCCTGCGTAAGCTCCATATCAATGCCGCCCAGTGTGTCGATTATCTCTATAAAGCTGTCAAAGTCAACTACCGCATATCGGTCGATTTTTATTCCGAAATTTGCTTCAATCGTCTGAATGGACAGCTTTGCACCGCCGTAGGTGTAGGAAGCGTTTATTTTGTTGTATCCGTAGTCGGGAATGTAAACATAGGTGTCACGCTGAAACGAAGTGAGCTTTAGCTTTTTGTGGCGGTTGTCTATCGACAGCATAATCATGGTGTCGCTTCGTCCGTGTTCGTCTTCACCGTGGTTGTCTTCTCCGAAGAGCATGACATTAAGCACCTTTGAATCCTGAAGCAGCTCTCCCTCTTCCACAGTAAATCCCGATACATCTTCCGAACCGTCAGAAACCGAAGGGTTTGTTGCGTCGGTGTCGGAATCGTCCGTTATATCTTTGAAGTTGAGGGAATTGAGCACACTGTAAACATATATCATACCGCTGCCGCTTATCAGAAAAATAACAGAAAAAACAATGCACAGAATCCGTTTAAGTCTGCCCTTTTTGTTATATACTTTTCGTATTTGCGTGTTGGAGCTGATATCAACAAAATTGCTTTTCGTATTGTTATTTGCCATACGGGACCTCCGTTTGGGTGGTTTTGTTGTCAGTGAGGACTAAGTCCCGCACTGCTCCGTTAAATTCAGATGTGCATAAAATAATATAAAGATACTAAAACATTATAACATATAATTCCGATAAATAATTCCAAAAAAGAACCATAATCGACACGAAGCGGTGATTTTATGCAGTATTTTGCTGTTTGTAGTTAAATTTAGTCCTGCTCGTCGAGAGAAAGGCAGAAAGACGGAAGAAATTCACGCTCAAACACTTCGCATTCCGGCATATTCATTGCATGTATTGCCGCTTCGGTTGATTCCTTGGCTTTTCTGAACTCATCGTTGCCCATACGCATTTCTTCTATGCATTTTATGAGAGCCGAGAATTTGTCTGCCGCCTTTACAAACTTCTTGAGTTTTTCGTCCTCGCCTGAGTTTATTTTTATTATTGCCTCAAAATCCTCTTTAAAATCATCGGGAAGCATAGATATTAACTTGTCTGCCGCTTGTTCCTCAATTTTTTTGTACGCCTGTTTGATTTCGGGGTTAAAATATTTTACGGGAGTAGGCAAATCGCCCGTGATTATTTCGGTAGAGTCGTGGAACAGAGCAAGCAGTGCCGCCCGTTCGGCATTGATGTTTGAGCCGAAACGCTTGTTGCTTATTAACACAAGGCAATGTGCAAGCATTGCCGTTTCAAGGCTGTGTTCGCTCAGATTTTCGTTTTTTGTGTTGTTCATAAGTCCCCAGCGGTTAATATACTTCATTCTTGAGAGCATAGCGTAGAAATGTGACTGCTTCATATATAGTTCTCCTGTTTTTTTGCAAAAAATAGTGCAAAAATTATATTGATATGGTATAATAAACTGATTAACTGTTTAAAGCTATTATACTATTTTAAAATAAAAAGTCAAAATATGATGTAATTTCATTTTCGGAGAACAAGAATGACCAATAAACCTAACAGATTAATGCCTAAACGCCATAACTATGCCCTGCTTTCGTTCGGGCTTGCAATAATTGCGGCGGCTGTGCTGTTTGTTCCTTTTATGGTATATAACGGCGGAGTGTTTTATTATTACGGCGATTTCAATGTGCAGGAGATACCGTTTTATCAGCTTGCTCATCAAACGGTAAAAAGCGGACAGCTCGGCTGGAGCCACATAACCGACCTCGGCAGTGACTTTCTGTCAAGCTACAGCTTTTATCTTTTGGGCAGTCCGTTTTTTTGGCTTACGATTCCGTTTTCCAATGAATTTGTGCCGTACCTTATAGGTCCGCTGCTTATTTTAAAGTTCGGCTGCTGTTCGCTTGCGGGATATATCTATCTCAAAAGATATGTAAGATGCAAGGGTTATGCTGTTCTGGGCGGTTTGTTGTATGCGTTTTCCGGTTTTTCGATTTACAATGTATTCTTTTTTCACTTTCACGAGCCTATGATAGTATTTCCTCTGCTGCTTGCGGCATTGGATAGCTTTTTGTACGATAAAAGGCGTGGCGTTTTTGCGGCTGCGGTATTTGCCGCCTGCGTTGTAAACTACTACTTTTTTGTGGGACAGGTTTTGTTTGTTGTAATGTATTACCTTATGCTGATGCTTACAAAAACCTGCCGATTCAGACTAAGGGAATTTTTAATCCTCGCAGTCGAGGTAATAATAGGATTTTCGGCATCGGCCTTTGTGCTTTTGCCGTCCGTACTTGGGGTTATGGGCAACCCCAGGCTTGAAAGCCTGCCGAACGGCTGGGATTCGCTTGTACACGATTTGCCCCAGCGGTATTGGCTTATAATAACGGCGTTTTTCTTTCCTGCCGATATGCCTGCGTTTCCTGTTTTTACCCCCGATTCAAACTGCAAATGGGCGTCGGTTGCAGGCTGGCTCCCGCTGTTTTCAATGACAGGCGTAATCGCCTTTATGCAGCTTGCAAAACGCGACTGGCTCAAAAAGCTCATTACGCTTCTTGTGCTATTTGCGTTTGTTCCCGTGTTAAACAGTATGTTCCAGCTTATGAACAGCTCAATATATTACGCACGATGGTTTTATATGCTTGTTTTGATGTTTGCACTTGCAACGGTGCGTGCGGTTGAGGACAGACAGTCCGACTGGAAAAGAGCCGTTGCGTGGTCGGCGTCAATTACCGCAGGTGTGATTCTGTTTATCGGCCTTATGCCGAAAATCACGGAAAACAACAACGGCTCCGAGGACTTTTCACTCGGCGTTCAGGCAACATTTGAGCGTTTCTGGATTTATGCGTTGCTTGCTCTGATGAGTATGCTGGCGTTTGTGCTGATTTTAAAGAAATATAAGGGCGATAACGCAAAATTTGCCGTTGTGTCAGTATCGGGTGTTTTGGCAGTATCTCTTGTTTCGTCCGGCTTTATAATTGCGACGGGTGCGATATCGAGTTCTACCACAGAGCCTATAAAAAATGATATTTTAAACGCAGGGGACAGAATTGATATTGACGACCTTGCGTATGTAAGAAGTGACTTTTACGAATGTGTTGACAACACGGCGATGTTTTGGCAGATACCGAGCATAAATTGTTTTCAAAGTTCTGTTTCTTCGTCTATAATGGAGTTTTACGACGCAATGGGAATTACCCGTGATGTTGCCTCCCGCCCCGATGTGTCGGGATACGGGCTGAGGGCACTTTTAAGCTGCAAGTATCTGTTTGACTATCAGGCTGACGGAGAGGCAGGAAGCGACAATTCGTTTCTTGACGAGGACGGAAACGAAAAAATGCCGTATTGGAGCTATCTTAAAACATCAAACGGTTTTGATATTTACCAAAATGACTGCTATATTCCGATGGGCTTTGCCTACGGCGACTATGTCACTCAAGAGGAGTTTGACCGCATAAGCAGCGTTCACAAGACCGAGGCTATACTCTATTCAATGGTGCTTACAAAAGAGCAGATGAAAAAGTATTCGGATATTACGGGCTACAGCGAGCAGGAGTATGAAAAGCTGTACGGAAATGACCCGCAGTCCTTTGAAAGCGTTGTTGACGGGTACAGGTACGGTTCCGATGAATACAGAGAGCAGTGCGAACGCCTCAAAGCTTCAAGCTGTAAGAGTTTTGAATATACGGAAAGCGGCTTTAAGGCGGAATACAGCAACAATTCAGACGATACGCTTTTGTTTTTCAGCGTTCCGTACAGCGAAGGTTTTTCTGCAACGGTAAACGGAGAAAGCGTCGAGATTGAAAAGGTGAATTACGGTTTTATGGCGGTTCGGGTTGACGGATACAGCGACAGTGTAATTGAATTTACCTATGAAACACCCGGTTTCAAAGCGGGTTCGGCAATCAGCCTTGCGGCTCTTGCGGGATTTGTAATTTACATTTCGGTTGTTATAATTTACAGAAGAAAAACCAAGCTAAGCAAAGCAGATAACTCAAGCCCTTAACAGGAGGTTTTATTATGGATTTCTCAAAAAAAATTCTTGAATATAAGGAAGAGCTTTTAAGCGACCTTGATACGCTTCTCGGTTTTGAGTCCGTGAGCGGACAAAATGACGGAGAGTGTAATAAGGCGATTGAATTTATACTCAAAAGAGCCGAGGATTTCGGCTTGAAAGGCGAAAGAGTAACGGACAAAAGTGCCTATGTACAACTCGGAAGCTCAGGGATGCAGTGTGCCGTTCTGTCGCACCTTGATGTTGTTCCCGCAGGGAGCGGCTGGAGCGTAGAGCCGTTTGCACTCACCGAAAAAGACGGCAGGCTTTACGGCAGAGGAATTGCAGACGACAAGGGTGCGGCTCTTGTAAATCTTTATTGCCTGAGAGCGTTGAAGGAAAGCGGCGTCAGCGGAAAAAACACTCTGCGTGCGATTTTCGGTGCGTCGGAGGAAACGGGAATGGAGGATATGGACGGGTATTTTGAAAAAGAACCGTACCCCGAGCTTGCTTTTACTCCCGACAGCGACTACGGCATTTGCTTTGCGGAAAAGGGAATACTGCACATTGAGGTCAGCACTATTGTCAACAATGCCAAAACGCTCACGCAGTTTCATTCGGGCAACGCACTCAACGCAGTTCCCGATACGGCATATGCAATGCTTGATTCCTCAAGCTATGATGAACAGACGCTTATGAGGCTTGCCGACGCGTCAAACGGAGAGTTTGAGTTTAAATATACAATAGACGGACTTATGATAATCAGCAAAGGCAGGGCAGCTCATGCCTGTGAACCTCAAAAGGGATACAACGCCGCAGCGGCTCTTGTTGACTTGATTGCAAACGCTTATGAAACAGACGACATCGGCTCGGTTTGTTCGTTTATCGACTATGCCGTAAATATGGAAACAAACGGCCGTTCAATGGGTCTTAAAATGAGCGACTGTGTTTCGGGTGCACTTACTTTAAACCTATCAACCGTTGACATTGAGGGTGAAACGGCAAAGGCACGGTTTGATATTCGCTACCCCGTTACGGTTTCGGGAAAAGATATTATCAGACAATTTAAAAAGGTTGCAAAAAACAGCGGACTGCGTGTTGATGTGTTAAGCCACGAAAAGCCGCTTTATGTTGAAAAGGATTCAAGTCTTGTTGAGCTTTTGTCCGACGCATACAATGCGGTTACGGGCGAAAAACCCGAACTTTACGCAACGGGCGGAGGAACATATGCGAGAAAGCTTGACGGCAGAGGCGTTGCATTCGGTCCGAATTTCAAAGACGACGAGGTTAATATGCACAATGCAGACGAAAGCGTTGACAAAGAAAAATTCTTTACGCACGCTCAAATTTGCCTTGAAGCAGTTTTGAGAATGTACAACGCTTGAAAGTGATTCATCAAAAGGAGACCGCAGCATAAATGAGTACGGAAAAAATTATAAAGAACCAAACAAAGGATTTGTTAAAAGGCAACTGGAGCAATGTGATTGCTGCAATACTTGCGGTGATTGCGGTTATACTATCAATAAGTATGATTTTGTCGGCGTTTTTGTATTATGTAGAAGCCATAAATACCGAAACAGGTACAATAGTCGAAACAAAGCAGATAGTAATATTAGCCGCGTCAATGGTTGCTTCGGCAGCGATAATTTTTGTATCTCCGATTATAAACGGATTTTTTAAAATGCTTTGCAACATTTCTGTTTTCGGAAAAGCAGAGATTTACGATTTGTTTTACTTTTTCAGAGGAGCGTCGAGATATTTCAAGACGGTGTTTGTAAATTTTGTTTTGTATTATCTTTTTTCGATAATATCGTCGTTTCTCAATGTTTACGGATTTGTATCGCTTTTAACAGATTCTGATTTAAGCACGGGATTTAGATTTGACGCAAAAACCTTTGCTTTGCTCGGTGCGTATATTGTGTCTGTTGTAATAAACGCACTTGTCTATATGCTGTTTGTTCATTACCCGCTTATCGCGTATTCATACAACGAAAGCCTTAAAGCTTCAAAATATATGTTCGGATTTATCGGCTTTTCTTTCAGACACTTTGCAAAGACATTAAAGCTTGCCGTCAGCTTTTTGGGCTGGCTTGTGCTTTCGGGTGTGTTCGTTGTGCCTGCGTTTTATGCGGTGCCGTATATAGCCGAGTGCGGGGCGGTGTCGGCAAAGTGGCTGTTTATGCTTGAAAAAAACAGAGGTGTGCTATGATTGTGTCTTTATGTATGATCGCCTACAATGAATCGGACGCGGTTGACGGACTTTTCAGAGATATTCAGCTTCAGGATTATCCGCATCATCTTATGGAAGTGGTGTTTGTTGACAGTATGTCAACCGACGACACAAGGGATAAAATGGAGCGGTTTAAAAATATCGGCTACGGATTCAGAAATGTTTCGGTTGTTCAGTGTGCAAAGAGGAACCAGGCTTTTTCGTGGAATGCGGCACTGATGACGGCAAAGGGCGATGTTATAATAAGAGTGGACGCTCATGCAAGAATACCCAGAAATTTTGTTTCAAGAAATGTGTATAACCTCAAACAGGGCGAAAATGTAGTCGGCGGCGGCAGACCGAATATTACATCGGGAGTTTCCCCGTGGAAGCTTACTTTGCTTGCGGCAGAGGACTCGCTGTTCGGAAGCTCGGTTGCGTCCTACAGACGCCCGCCTACTCAAAAAGAGTACCTTGACAGCCTTTTTCATGCCGCTTACAGGCGAGAGGTGATTCAAAAGGTGGGCGGCTTCAACGAAAATCTGGGCAGAACCGAGGACAATGAATTTCACTACAGAATCCGCATGGCAGGGTACAAGCTTTGCTGCTGCCCCGACATAATCTCTTATCAGCATTCAAGAAATGATTTAAGGGGAATGATACGGCAAAAATATTCAAACGGCAGGTGGATAGGACTTACGCTTTCGGAGTGTCCCGGTTGTCTTTCCTACTTCCATTTTGCACCGTTTGCGTTTGTTATGATGATTATACTATGCTCGATTTTTGCCGCGTTCGGTTTCCCTATTTTGCTTTATACGCTTTTAATTATTTACGGTATGTTTGATGTTGTAAATTCTGTGGGTTGCTTTACGATGAAAAATTTACAGCCCCAGTTTGTTTTTTTGCCGATAATTTTCCCTCTGCTTCATATTTCGTACGGAATAGGCACGATAGTGGGACTTATTCAGATTCCGTTTTGGCAGAAAAAAATAAAAAACAGTTCTGCAAAGGCACATATCGAAAAGGTTAAGCGTAAAATTGCAAAAAATACAATTCACGGCAGTGAGGTCTGACCCGAAAACTTCGCTGCAAAAGCACGGTGATATAATGTCTGAAAATGTAAAATTAAACAGAGAGCTTTTGCGTGAGCTTCAGCTCAAACAGCTTGATATGCTGGTTTATTTTAAGAATTTCTGCGAGAAAAACAATCTCAGATTTTTTCTTTTCGGCGGCTGTCTTATAGGAGCCGTGCGTCACGGGGGATTCATTCCCTGGGACGATGATATTGATGTGATTATGCCTCGTCCCGATTACGAGAAACTGCATAAGCTTTGGAAAGAACAGGAACGCTCTGACGCAAGATTCAGGCTGCTCAGAACAGATGACAAGCTGTTTACGGGCAATATTTTTACCACCCTTACCGACACAAATTACACGATGGTAAAGGCAAATCAAACAAAGTACGATATACCCCACGGTCTTGTTATGGATATTTTTCCGCTTGATGTATGCCCCGACAGCCGTTTTGCACGAAAAATGCAGTACATATGGGCAATGCTGTATTCGCTGTTTTTGGCACAAGTCGTTCCCGAAAATCACGGCGGATTAATCGGATTCGGAAGCAAGGCACTTTTGGGTGTGTTCAGAGGTAAAAAAATCAGGACGAAAATTTGGCGGTTTGCTCAAAAGCAGATGTCAAAGTACAGGGTTGAAGAAAACAAGTGTTTAACAGAGCTTTGTGCAGGACCGCACTGGATGAAGCTTGAATTTCCCAAACACATATACAGCAAAACCCAAACGGTGAAATTTGAGGGACTTGAAATGCCGTGTATGTCAGGCAGGGAGGAGTATTTGACAATGGTGTTCGGGGATTATATGAAGCTTCCGCCGATAGAGGAGCAAAAGCCGCACCACGATATTGCCTACCTTGACCTTAACACCCCCTGCGATGTTTATGACAGCAAAAGGAAATGATTTTATGAATTTGAGATTAAGCCGATGGACTGACGGTGATTACGCCGAATTTGTCGGTTTTTTAAAAGAACAAAGCGATGAAAAATACCGCAGGTTTCACTGCTCTCTCGTACCTAATGTACAAAGTGAGCTTGTTCTCGGCATAAGAATGCCCCGCCTTCGGCAAATAAGCAGAGAAATTGCAAAGGGAAATCCTCAAAGTTTTTTAGACTGCTCAAACGGCAGTCTTTATGAGGAGCGTATGATACGGGGAATCGTGACGGGGCTTGTAAAAACCGACAGCCTTGACGGTTTTAAGGCTTTGTTTGACAGGTTTTCGGAAGAGGTTGACAACTGGGCAATATGCGACAGTTTTTGCACGGGACTTAAAGAAATTAAAAAGTACAGGAAAGAGTTTTTTGATTATCTTGATGTTTATGTAAAAAGCGATAATGAATGGAAAATCAGAATCGCACTTGTTGCTATGCTCGATTATTACCTTGATGACGAGTATATCGACCCTGTGCTCAGACGGTGCGACAGCGTAAAGCAAACAGGGTACTATGTGAGCATGGCAAGGGCGTGGCTTGTTGCGACTGCGTTTGCAAAGTGCAGGGAAAAGACCGAGCGGTATCTTTCCTGTAATTCTCTTGATGACGAAACATTTAACAGGGCGATTCAAAAATGTGTTGAAAGCAGAAGAATTGACGCTGAAACAAAAGAATATTTAAAAACGCTCAAGCGTAAAAAAGTCGAGCAGACAGGTTAATATTATCAAACCTTCTTTGCCCGATCGTTTTGAAGCAATTTCCTATAAAAAAATTCCTGCCCGATCTTAATTCGGGCAGGAATAATTTTTGAAAATATAAACATAAATTTGCTTTATTTAAAACAGCTCTCCGTCAGGCGACTCATCGTCGCAGTCTTTTGTGCTCTCATCGGCACAAACAAGCTCCTCTTTAAGCTCGTTTGCCTTGCCGCTCGTCTTTTTGTCAACGGCGTCAAGCTGTTCCTGAAGTTCTTTGACGGTTGTTGCGGACTTGGCTTCGGTGTTTTCAAACGGTGAGCTTTTGTACTCCTCCTCGTTTGAGCAGGCTACGGTTATGTCAACAACATCATTTGTGTTAAAGTTGTTGCAGTCGACTGACCCGTAGTATATATCGTTTTGGCTGTCAACAATATTTCTGTAGCACTCTCTTGCCTTGGCGATTTTTGCCTTTGACTTTTCAATAACCTCAAAGAGCTTTTCTTCGTTCTGAACAGAAACGGGCTCGTTTTTCTTTTTCTTTTCGTAATACTGTTTGCCCAGAGCAATATACGCTCTGTTCATAAGCTCGCTCTCGCTTTTCATGACAAGTCTTAGTCTGTTAAGCTTTGCGTTGGCTCTGTTCTTTTCGACAAGTGACTGAGCAACCGATGAAATTGTATCAACGGCGGTGTTGACAGTTCCTTTTACCGTATCAAAAATTGTCATATCAATTCTCCTTAATAAACGCACAGACTGCGAAAATGATTTTGATATTAATACTATTATTATGACAGATATTTTTTATAAAATCAACATTTTTTTAAAATTTACTTGTTAAAATAACTGTAAATTGTTATAATTGTCTTTAAAGAGGTGTCGCAAATGCCATACAATGTTGTAAACAAAGCGATAGTGTGCCCTATGTGCGGTGAGCTTGCAAGGGCAGAGATATATACAAGTGTGAACAATACAATAGACAAGAGCCTGCGTTCAAAAGTGCTCAGCGGGGAGCTTTTTTCGTGGAGCTGTCCGTCGTGCAAATATTCGGCGAGGCTTAATTACCCGATTTTGTACAACGATATGAAGAACCGTTTTATGGTGTATCTTATCCCGAAAATCGACCGTTACCAGCTTTGTGACAAAGAGCTTGAGGAAAAATACAGCAATCTGCGTAACATAAGCAAAAGAATCACCCCTGATTTTAACTCGTTTAAAGAAAAGATTTTTATTTTTGAGTCGGGGCTTGACGATATGGCGGTTGAGCTGACAAAACTTGCAATAAGCCAGACGGTATCGAAAAAGCTCCATGATACCGAGATTGTCGAGGGATATTTGTCGATGTACGACAGAGAAACAAATACAATGGGCTTTACATATTTTACGGGTGAGGAACGAAAGCCGTATGTTCAGACGGCAAGGCTTGAGATTTACAGCAAGTCAAAGGACATAACCGACAGATTTGCCGTAAAAGACAAGAAACTCAAAGGCTTTATTAAGATTGACCGAGAATGGGCTGAGAATATTTTGTATCGCTACAAGCGTGCAAAGCACATTGAAAAGCTCAATAAGCTCAAGGAGTAATTGCTGAGTGTTGCTGAAAATATGATTGATGAAATAATAAATGAGTTCAAACAAAAATTTAATACATTTGCCGATACTACTGACGCGTTTGCGTCGAGGTTTATCCGTGATGAGGATTCTGCAATCGCAACGCTGTGCTTTAACAGATTTAATGTTGAGTTTGAATACTGTCTGGACTGCGGGGGCGAAGTCGCAAAAAGCGGACTGAATATAATTATTGATTTTTCAAAACGCAGCGATATGCCCCTGAAGTGTATGATGTACGATTTAATAGGACTTATTGATGAGGATAATTTTTCCTGCTGGTTTTACTGCTTTATAGAGAGCCGTGAGCGAATGGCTCTCTGCTTTGATAAGCTGTCTGATGATTTTAAAGCGGTTTTGCCGAAGCTTAAAAGCTTTGCAGAGTCTGATAAGTCGGAAAAAAGGGTTATGGATATACTCAAAACAAACATACAAAATATGATCGGCATCGATTTTGTCAAATACATATACGAGGAGTCGCAGGTCGGAGAAGAAGCAGACCTTGATCGGGTTTGCGAGTATGTGTACAGTGTGTATTTCGGTTTTGAGCAGTGTGCGTTTTCGTCTTATGAATATCGTGACTTTCTTTCGGGAGACCGCAAAAAGGCATTAAAAAGATATGAAAAAAAGAAGAATCGGCTGCTTTATGAAGAAAAAATCATTGAGTATCTAAAAAACACCGAAAATCCCGAAGCCATTTTAAGCGAGGAATACGAATGCCTTAGGGACGGACTTCGGGTGTATAACGGTACAAGCGGTTTTGTGCCGTATTTTGCGTCGTGCGGTTTGCTGTTCATTCCTTTTTTGATTCTCTGCATTGGTATGTATTATGCGGTTTCTCAAATTATGTACAGCTCTGCCGTTTACGCAAGCTCTCTTGAGTGGTATAACGCCGTTTGCTGTATAATTCCTGCGTTGTTTTGCAGCTTTTCGGCTGCGTACTTTTTGAAGGAACGAATATACAGGCGGCTTTTCAAGAGAAGATTTGAAAAAATGAAGAACTATGACGCCGTATTTGAGTCGGAAAAATCGAAAAAACGCACGAGAATAATTCTTTACCTGTTTTATATTTTGGCGTTGCTGTTTGTATTTTTGAGTGCAAACAAGGGTGTTTCGTTTTATGAAACGGGAATAAATGTGAACAGACATTATTTTGACATTAAAGGAAGTTTTTACAGCTACAGCGAAACGGAATGTGTAAAATCAACCTCAGATGACGGATATAATACCTATGAGCTTAGAATGAGAAACGGAGAAAGCATTGATTTGGACAGCTATGTTGAATCGGATGACATAGAGAATAAGCTTATACCGCTTTTTGAGGAATTCGGGGTTGAAATTCAGAACGATACGGAGTGATTTTATGGAATACGGCAATATTTTTGACGCACACGCACACTATGATGACAAGTGGTTTGATGATGACCGATTTGCCCTGCTTGAAAAGATAAATGCAAAAGGTGTGTGCGGTATAGTAAATAACTCCGTGGATTTTGAAACTGCCCGAAAGAGCATTGAGCTTGCACAGAGGTACGAATTTATGTATGCGGCGGTAGGATTTCATCCCGAAAATCTTGACGCAATACCAAACGACTACCTTGACGATCTTGCAGAGCTTACAAAGCACAAAAAGGTCGTTGCAATCGGAGAAACGGGACTTGACTACCATTGGGATATTCCCCGTGACAAGCAGAAAAAGGTGTTTGAAGAGCAGATTAAGCTTTCTCTTGAGCTTAAAATGCCGCTTGTTGTCCATGACCGAGAAGCTCACGCCGATACGCTTGCGTTCTTAAAAAAATACCGCCCCCATGCACTTGTACACTGCTTTTCGGGAAGTGTTGAGCTTATGCGTGAGGCGGTAAATCTGGGAATGTATATAAGCTTGGGCGGAGTTGTCACATTTAAAAACGCCCGCCACAGCGTTGATGTTGCAAGCGAAATACCTCTTGACAGACTTTTGCTTGAAACCGACGCCCCGTATATGTCGCCTGTTCCTTTCAGGGGCAAACGCTGCGACAGCTCGATGATTTTATATACAGCCGAAAAAATAGCCTCCCTGCGTAATATGGGTGTGCAGCAGCTTCTTGATGTTACCTGCGAAAACGCAAAGAGGTTTTATAATATTTTGTAATACGAAGTAAACAGCAATATGATGTGTTAATAAAAAGCGTTGTGCCTAAAGTTCAGTCGGCACAACGCTTTAATTGTTTTATACGGTTCTGTATTTTTGGGGTTCCGACTCATACACATTGCCGCCCTCGCAGTCAACGGCAACAATGCACGGGAAATCCTCAATCGTGTATCGGCGAATTGCCTCCGTTCCCAAATCCTCATAGCACAAAAGCTCCTCGGATTTTATGCTTTTTGCAATGAGTGCGGCGGCTCCTCCGATTGCGGCAAAATATACGCATTTGTTTTTTACAATCGAGTCAATAACCTCCTTGCTCCTTGCTCCCTTGCCTATCATTCCTTTAAGACCGAGGTTTAAAAGCGACGGAGTGTATTTATCCATTCGGTAGCTTGATGTGGGACCTGCGGGGCCGACGGCATAGCCTTTTTTTGCAGGTGCGGGACCTACATAATAAATTATCTCCCCTTTAATATCAACGGGAAGTTCCTTGCCCTGCTCTATAAGCTCAAAAAGTCTTTTGTGTGCGGCGTCACGCCCTGTCAGAATTGTGCCTGTGAGCAAAACGCTGTCGCCTGCTTTGAGGCTTTTTATATCGTCCTGAGTTATCGGAAGCGTAATTTTTTTAGTCATAATATTCCTCCGTTAAATAGTCGTGCTTGCGTGTCTTGCCGCATGACAGCATATATTTACTGCAACCGGCATACCCGCAATGTGTGTGGGCGATGTTTCGATGTTTACGCCTAAGGCAGTTGTCGTGCCGCCTAATCCTGCGGGGCCGAAGCCCATCTTGTTTATTTCTGTCAAAAGCTCGTCCTCAAGGCGGGCATAACGCTCGTCGCTGTTTTTGGTGTCTATGGGGCGAAAGGTAGCCGCTTTGGCAAGCTGTGCCGCACGCTCAAATGTGCCGCCGATTCCTACTCCTACAACAATAGGAGGACACGGGTTGGGACCTGCCGCAAAAACAGTGTCAAGAATAAACTTTTTAACGCCCTCAACGCCGTATGACGGTGTGAGCATTTTTATGGCGGACATATTTTCACTTCCGAAACCCTTTCCGCCTGCCGTGATTTTTATTGTATCGGAGTTTACGATTTTTGTGTGTATAATTGCGGGAGTGTTGTCGCGGGTGTTTATGCGGTCGAAAACAGGGTCGCTTACAACACTTTTTCTAAGACACCCTTCGTCGTACGCCTGACGCACGCCCTCGTTTACGGCTTGTTCAAAGCTTCCGTCCTCAATTACCACCTTGTCGCCGTATTCGACAAACAGCACCGACATTCCTGTGTCCTGACAAAGAGGAATTTCCTCTTTTGCCGCAAGTCTGTCGTTTTCGATAATCTGCGACAAAACGCTTTTGCCGACGGGCGACTTTTCACACTCGCAGGCGTTTTCAAGAGCATTCATAATATCGTTTCCGATAAAGTAGTTGCAGTCCATAAACAGCTTTTTTACGGCGTCGGTAACGGTTTTTGCGTTAATGCGTCTTATTTCCATCTCAAGCTTCCTTTCGGTGATTTTGTAGTGTTACAAAAACATTATAAAACTTTTTTGACGGTATTTCAATATCTGTATTGTTGTGCTATAATTTTTTGTGAAAAGGTGTGCGTTTGGGCGGCAGTTTTCATAATTTTTTCAAATATAACATATTTTTATCACATTTGTGCTTTAGAATTGAGTGCAGACTGATAATATATCAAAGCTGTATTAAAAGTGAGGAGAGGTTAGAATGAGCAGATTGCTTGTAGTAGATGATGAATTCAGAATAAGACAGATTATCCGCAAATATGCAGAGTTTGAGGGATACACCGTTGAAGAGGCTGTTGACGGAATGCAGGCTATTGAGATTTGCCGCAAAGAGGAATTTGATCTTATTATAATGGATGTTATGATGCCCGAACTTGACGGCTTTTCGGCGTGTCGTGAGATAAGAAAATTTCGCTCTACCCCTATAATTATGCTGTCTGCAAGGGGCGAGGAATACGACAAAATCCACGGGTTTGAGCTGGGAAGCGACGACTATGTTGTAAAGCCGTTTTCTCCGAAAGAACTTATGATGCGTGTCAGTGCCGTACTCAAGCGTGCAAACGGTGCTCAGAACTCAGAACAAAAAAACGATGTTTTTACCTACGAGGGTCTTTCCGTTGATTTTTCGGCACGCATCGTCACTATCGACGGCAAAAGAATAGATATGACGCCAAAGGAATATGAGCTGTTCTTCTACATGGTCAAAAACAAAGGTCTTGCCCTTACTCGCGAAAAGCTGATAAGCGAGGTGTGGGGATATGATTTCTTCGGCGATGAAAGAACGCTTGATACTCACATCAAGCTTTTGCGTAAAAGTCTTGGGGAATACAGCAAGTGCATCGTAACCCTGAGAGGAGTGGGTTACAGATTTGAAACGGTTTAGCAGAAAAAACATACCGCTCAACTTTAAGCTTTTATGCTACTTTTTGCTGTTCGGCATAATAATTTTAGTTGTACTTTGGATGTTTCAGTCGTTTTTTCTTGAGTCTTTTTATACGATGACAAAATCCTCGATGGTTGAAAAAAACGCTTCAATAATTTCAAAATCCATCGAAGAAAATAAAAATGTTCAGGGCACTATCGAAAATGTAGCAGGATACAACTCGCTGTCGGTGTATGTTTACGATTCCTCATCAACGCTGTTTGAGCTGATGTATAACTGCGAGTACGACAACCCCGCTACCGAGCTTGACCTTGAGTATCACGATGTTTATTCGTACTATAAAAAGGCTTTAGACAACGGCGGACACTATATGTGCGTAACAAGCGAGCGTGACAGGAGTATTGCACAGCAGGCACTTGACAAGCTTGTGTATGATTCGGCGTCTGCCGACACACCTCGTTCGGAGCGTCATTACTCGAAGGCTGGCACAAGCAAGGTGAAAAATATGGTCTACGCCGATATAATAAGCCTTGAGGATTCAAGCGAATGTTTTTTGATTGTCACCTCGTCCATTTCTCCGCTGAGCAATACAGTAGAGATTATAAAGGATCAGATGTTCATAGTATCCATCGTGTTTATAATAATTGCGGTGCTTCTTTCGATTTACGCCACACGCAAAATAGCAAGTCCCATTTCAAAGACGAACAGTGCGGCAAAGGAGCTTGCAAAAAAGAACTATGATGTTGAGTTTGACGCGACGGGTTATCTTGAAGTGGAAGAGCTTAACGCAACGCTTAACTACGCAAAAACGGAGCTTGCCGCAACCGAAAAGCTTCAGCGTGAGCTTATTGCGAACATTTCACACGATTTGAGGACGCCTCTTACAATGATTACAGGTTACGGCGAGGTTATGCGAGATCTTCCGGGAGAAAATACGCCCGAAAACATACAAATTATAATAGACGAGGCAACTCGGCTTTCAACCCTTGTAAACGATTTGCTCGACCTATCAAAGCTTCAGTCGGGTACAGTTCAGCCTGAAAAATCACGCTACTGTCTTACCGACAGCGTTGCCGATATTTTTGAGAGATACTCAAAGCTCAGGGAGCAGGAGGGCTACACCATTACATTTGAAAGCAATGAGAATGTGTGGGTGTTTGCCGATGAACTCAAAATTTCCCAGGTAATATATAACCTTGTCAACAATGCCGTAAACCACGCAGGCGAGGACAAGACGGTTATAGTTACTCAGAGCGTTAAGGGCAAAAAGGTAAAAATAGAGGTGACCGACCACGGCGAGGGCATTGAGCCGGACAAGCTCCAGTATATCTGGGACAGATATTATAAGGTGGACAAGGAGCATAAACGCGGTGTTATCGGTACAGGACTTGGGCTTTCAATCGTAAAGTCAATTCTCGACGCACACGGTGCTCGTTACGGAGTACGCAGTACATTGGGCAAGGGCAGTGTGTTCTGGTTTGAGCTTGACGCGGTAACGGTAAAGAAAAAACATAACAAATAAAAAACCAAAATCAGGGCGGATTATTCCACTCTGATTTTTTGCTTTATAGTAAATTGCTCGAAAACGGTCGGGCAGAGAAGATTTGATAATATCAATCTGTCTGCTCGAATTGCGTGCCGAGGCACTCGGCTTTTTTGCTTTATAGTAAATTGCTCGAAAACGGTCGGGCAAAGAAGGTTTGATAATATCAATCTGTCTGCTCGAA
>DXYF01000016.1 GCA_019415945.1 Clostridiales bacterium | reverse complement strand
TGGAAAAAGACACGGCTGGCTACCGTGCCTTTAACCTTATTTATTATTGTAGGAGATGAAAAAGTTTATCTGTCTCCTGTAATGGATTTGTTCAACAGAGAAATTGTATCTTACTCTATTTCACTAAGTCCTAATTTAGAACAAATACGAGAAATGCTGACAGAACTTTTCAAGAAGCTTCCCGATGATGCGACGCCTGTGTTCCATTCGGATCAAGGGTGACAATATCAGCACACCGAATATCAGCGGTTACTTACAGAACACAATATTACACAATATTACCCAAAGTATGTCAAGAAAAGGTAACTGTATGGATAATGGTGCTATGGAAAACTTTTTCGGCAGACTTAAAGTGGAAATGTTTTACGGCGAGCATTTTCAAACAGTTGATGAATTCATCAACTGTTTGAAAGATTACATTAATTACTACAACAATGATAGAATAATTACAAAATTGAAAATGAGCCCGGTGCAATACCGAACTCATTCTGTTGAATTTTAATATTTATTTGTCTAAACTTTGGGGTTCACTTCACTTCCTTCAAAGCGGTTTTCTTAACATATTCAGATTATCACCACGAAAGAAACAAACGACCTGATTTGCAGTAAAAAGAGTTATACACCAAAAGGTTTAGCAGAAAAAATATTGTTACCGTACTAAAATTCTAATGTTTTATATTATCACATGGGCACAGTTTAATTTAGTTTTATTGTATCTATTTAACAAAAAAGAGAAAAATTATAACGAAAATCTTGCGTTACAATATTATATATGATATTATTGATATAAATTAAAGGTAACTTTAATAAAATTTTATTTAAAATGTATGTGATGGAGATGTTTTTGTAAATCAAAATAATAAAATATAAAAATTTTAATTAAGGAGAGAAATTTATGAAAAAAATAATATCAATCACAATGGCAATAATGTTGCTTTTGTCGTCTTTATTTATAACAACGGCATTTGCAAAAACGGCAAGCGCGGATGAGGTGGTAATCAATCCGGATGAATCAGCAAGCTCGGATGAAGTAACAACTTATCCTGCAATACCTAATGACCCAACTACTCCCGGACTTGATGCCGAAACAGAGCTTGAAATAAAGCAGGCGGTAGCGGATAAATATTCTTTTGCAGAATACGGACTTACAACAGACGATGTTACCTTGGAATACTTCGGAACATTAAGTGACGGTAGTATATTAATTCGATATAGATTCACAGGAATGAGTATAATAGCTGTAATAATAGAAGATATAATAGGAAATTATGAATATATTGTGGATGCAGCTCAACAAGTTGACCTGTATAAAAACGGTACTATTTACACAATAAAAGACGCATATGATACAGGAGTAATAGCCGATAATGTTTTGGATGAAATTGCCAAAATATTAAATTTCACATCAGCTAATAAACAAACTGAGCCGACTGTACCAAATGTTACTGATGAAACAAATCCTCAAACAACACCCAACGAAACAAAATCTCAGTCAACACCCGATACTGTCGGAAATAATAAAAATAACAATTCGCCAATTCAAACGGGACAGAACGCTTCATCCGCCCTTGCGGCGACGGGAATTGTAACCCTGCTTGCGGCAGGCGCATTGCTTGTTCTCAAACGCAGAAGAGTTTAAAAAATAAAATATTAATTAAGAGGAAAGGGGAGAATTATTATGAAAAAAATAACGGCATTACTGCTGGCTTTAATTTTGGCAGTGGCAAGTGCAATACCGGCTTTTGCCGAAACGGATCAATTCTTTTCAAGTGTATCTGAAAATAAATCGGCTGAACTTGTATCTGTTGAAGCCGAAGAGGAAAAAATTTACTGCGACGCTACACTTGACGACGATTTTGAGGATGACAGCGTTATTGTAATGCTGAAAAACGACGTGAGCCTTGAACTTGACGATTACGATAAATATGATTTCAGCGAGGTTAACGCCGAAAAAGTTGAGGATTTAACCTCTTACACCGTTGAATCAATTAAGGAACAAAATTTGCAGTTAAATTCTTTATAGGTTAACAGTACCGCGACGGCTGACGAAGCGATTAATGATGAAATTGTCGATGATTACGAAGACGAAAGCGGATATAATAATGATTATTCCTCTTTTCATCGGATAATCAAGCTCGACCTAAAGACAAAAAGCAAACAGGCGGTTTTAGACGCTATTGACGAGCTTGAAGCTCGTGATGATGTTTGGGCGGTACAGCCAAATTATATTTATGAGCCTGCCGCGGTGCCAAATGATTCATACTACAGTAAACAGTGGGCAGCAAGTAAAATTAATTTGCCGGCTGTTTGGAACATAACAACCGGAAGTTCTGATGTAACCGTCGGTGTTATCGACACTGGAATAAAACGCGCTCATTCCGATTTAACGGCAAACGTTGACACAACGCTGAGCAAAAGCTTTGTTGATAACGCGCCTTTTACAGATTCAGACGGACACGGAACTCACGTAGCCGGAATCATCGGAGCAGTAGGCAATAACAATAGAGGAATTTCCGGCGCCTGTTGGAATGTGACATTGGTTAGTCTTAAAATTTATGACTCTGATGGTGAATCTAGCACGGATGCTATCGCAAATGCTATTCAGTATGCTAATCAAAAAACATTGACATAATAAATTTTAGTTCTGGTATCTATGTAGATGACCAAGCGATAAAAGAAAGTGTTAAAAACTATGACGGTTTATTTGTCTGCTCTGCCGGAAATGATAATAAAAATATTGACAATCCACCGAGCGGATATACAAAACTATATCCGTCGGTTTACAAGCTGTCAAATGTAATTTCGGTTGCGGCTACCGATGAAAATGATGTATTTGGGCTTTTATATACTGATGAAGACGGTAATCATTATTCAAATTACGGAAAATCAAGTGTTAATATTGCTGCTCCTGGATGCAGCATCTGTTCCACATATAACGGGAATACAAGTGAGTGGTATTACGCATATTTAAGCGGTACCTCAATGGCGGCTCCTTATGTTGCGGGAGTAGCAGCGCTTATAAAAAGCAAATACCCGACCATCACAAACTACGGAATGAGGTCGGCAATACTGGACGGTTCGGACAAAACCAGTTACCTTTCTGGTAAAGTTAAAAGCGGCGGAAGACTCAATGCGTACAAGGCGATTACCGATGTTCCAAATCACAAATTTACAGTTAAGTACAATAAAAACGGCGGAACTGGAAGCACAATGAGCGACACCGCGGTCACTTACGGAATACCGGTGAACTTAAAGGCTAATACATATTCAAAAACAGGTTATAAGTTCAAGGGATGGTATGCGCACAGACAGTCTGACAATAAATGGAACTACAAAGGTTCCGGCGGAACGGGTTGGTATGTTGAAGGTCAGCAGCCGAGCGGATACAGCAAATGTTTGTACGTAAACAAAGCGAGTATTGCACATACTTCCGGTACACGCGGCGATGTAGTTACAATGTATGCTCAATGGGAGCCGATAACTTATACATTGGTTTTTAATCCCAACGGCGGACAAAATACAATGTCTCAGCAAAAAATAACATACGGTGTAAATACGAAAATTTCAAAAAATTTGTATGTAAAAAATGGATACAATTTTGACGGATGGACTGCTCGCAGAACATCTGATAATAAATGGTATTATACCAATGGAAGCTCCACAGGCTGGTATGTTGAAGGATCCGAACCTAATGGTTATACAAAATTTAAATACAATAATCAAGCAACTATTGCAAAAACATCATCTGTAGATGGTGATAAGGTTTATATGTATGCTCAATGGGAGCCGATAACTTATAGGTTGGTTTTTAATCCCAACGGCGGACAAAATACAATGTCTCAGCAGAAAATAACATACGGTGTAAATACGAAAATTTCAAAAAATTTGTATGTTAAGAGCGGATACAATTTTGACGGATGGACTGCTCGCAGGACATCTGACAACAAATGGTATTATACTAATGGAAGCTCTACAGGCTGGTATGTTGAAGGAACAGAGCCTGACGGTTATACAAAATTCAAATACAATGATCAAGCGACTATAGCAAAAACATCATCTGTAGATGGTGATGAGGTTTATATGTATGCTCAATGGGCGCCGAATTCTTACACAATTAAATTTGACCCGGGTGACGGAAACGGAACTATGGCTGACATAACAGGTTACACTGACATTCCGCTGATTTTGTCATCAAATACTTTTATAAAACAGAATTATAGTTTTTTGGGATGGTATTTATGTGACGAATACGGTTATTGGAGCTGTACAGATAACGAATGGCTTGACTCCGGAATTATAAATAAAAAGCTTTATTATAATGCTGACGAGGTTGTATATCAAGCTGATAGTGACGGCGACTCTGTTACCGCATACGCGCAGTGGATAAAAACAGATGCTATTACTTTAGGCGATGCTAATTTGGACGGAGAGATAACTGTTGATGATGTAACTTTTATACAAAAATGCCTTGCTTCATTAAACAATTATTCCGATGCAAATAAAGTTGCCGCAGATGTTAATCGCGACGGCGAAATGGATATTAATGATGCTAATCTGATTCTTCAGTATGTTTCAGGCGCCATTACCGGATTTTAAAAAATTTAAATAGGCTATAAAAAGTACGCCTCGGGTTTTTCGGCGGATTTATTTTACTTTATAGGAAACTTCTCGAAAACGGTCGGGTAAAAAGGGTTTGATAATATCGACCTGTCTGCTCGAACCCAGTGTCGAGGCACTCGACTTTTATTCATCTTTAAAAATTTTTAAAATTTCATCTTTGTGCTCCATAATTGCGTCATAGCCCTCGTTTATGGTTTCGTCAATATCGTCCATAGAAAACAGCTGCGTATTTTCATTGTTTATTTCAACGGCGTAGTCAGCCATTTTCATCGACTTTCTTGTGCCGTCTATTGAATAAACATCGAGAGCACGCCAAATAACCTTAATAAGTCCTTCAAGACCTGAATCAGGGTCGTAATTCATGATGTTAAAGCCTATTGCAAGCACTTTACCTACGCCCATATCTTTCAAAATCTTAACCGGCAGGTTGTCCTTTGATCCACCGTCGATAAAGTTGTATTTATCGTAGGTGCAGGTTGTAAATATTGCGGGAAATGCCATGCTTGCTCTTACTGCAATTTCGAGCGGTGCATCGGATATATAGTGTATATGTTCATTTTCAAGATGTTCATCTTCCGTTGTAAAGATACACTCATCCGTTGTAAGAGTATCTACTGTACAGATTGAAAGGTTTATCGGCAAATCCTTAAACCCTTTGATTCCACGCTCGTCCATTATTTGTTTGATAACATCGGAGATTATTTCGCTGGATTTTATTCCGTCCTTTTGTATTTTTTTATTCAGTATAAATTGAGCCAGTGCCTTGAAAATAAGACCGTTATCAATTTCGGCAAGTGTTTTCCAGTGCTTTTTGGCAATATCTCTCATCTCGTCGGCGTTGTATCCCATAGCAACTATTGCCGCCATTGCCGCACCGGAACTTGTGCCTGATACATACTGCGGTTTTATTCCAAGCTCGTAAAGAGCCTTTATAGCACCGATATGTGCAATACCCTGCAAGCCGCCGCCTGACAAGGCAATTCCTATAGAGTTTTTTCTTTCTTGATTTTGCAAAATTACCACCCTTTTTTATCAATAAAAGCGATATACATTGCAGTACGACTCTGTTTGTACAAAGTAATCGTACCAATTATAAAAATCGTCAAAGCTGTAGTCAGCCTGTATAAGCTCGTAGTTTTTAAATTTAGTGTTTTCGGTAATATATTTTATTGTGTCTTCGTTGTCCGCAAGGCGTGAAATATAGACGGTGACTTCGTCCAAGCCGGCAAGCTTTTCGTCGTTTTTGAGGGCGTCCATACTGCTTGTAAGCTCTTTTTCACTGCCATTGTTCATATATGCCTTTGCAAGCTCGGAGATTTTACCTTTCGTGACAATTCCACGCTTCGAGGCAAAACTCTCAAGCTCATCTCCGAGTGTTTTTGACATTTCCGATGTCTGTACAATCATTGTACTGTCATAGTTTTCAAGCTTGTCAATACATTTGTTCCACTCAAGCATCGCAGTACCCACAAAAACGCAGTTATCGGTTTTTGGTTCATAGAGATTTGTTTTGCCGTAAAGATAGTAGGGCGTTACCGTGCCGAAAGCTATTGCACTTGCAAGTAAAATTCCCGCCGGCAAAATAAGCTGTGCTTTTTGGCTTTTTATGAGCATAAATATTTTTATGAAAGCGAATGTGAACAGCATTGAAATAAGCGGAAGCGACGCCATAACATACCTGTCGCTGTTAAACGGTGACACAAGCGAAATGAATATAAAATACACTAAAGCAGGTACGATAACAAACATTGCCTTGCGGTTTAGCTTATGTTTTTTTATAAATCTAAAGTAAATGCCAAATCCTACGGCACAGACGCTGCAAAGCGCAAACAGCCAAATTTGACCTAAAAACAAGTCTTTAGACAAAACTTCTATATAAGTGCAAAGCTTATAGACAAGATAGGTGAGTATTGTAATAAGTTCAAGCGAGGAAAAGTCGAGTGAGCCGAGCCCTCTGTTTCCGCCGAGTACATTTGAAATTATGTACGGGTAAATACACATAGCTATTGCTACTCCGACAAGAGCGGAAACAATATATTTTATAAGGTCTTTTATGTTCTTTTCCTTTATTTTAAATACAAGGAAAACAAGCCCGATTAATCCTGCGAACATAATGAAATAATACTGTGTGAGAGTACCGAGAATAACGGTAAGAGTGAGCAAAAGACAGTCAGACAGCTTTACCGTGTTTTTCTTTTCGTACATCACAAGGCTTATGTAAAGAAACGCAAGTACAAAAAATGTAAGCGTTGCGTACATTCTCAGATAAATTGTGGTTGTGACGCACGCAATGCTGAGTGCGTATGCTCCGCAGGCTAACAGGGCATAAAAATTATTCTCGGTTACCTTTTTGGCGATTTTGTAGAGCATTATAAGCACGCCGATGATTGCAAACAGGTTTATTGAATAAGCAAACCATCTGCTGAAAGTTTCAGGAAAAAACGAGCAAACCGTATGTACAAGTGCGTAATAAAACGGCGGGTGCGATGCGTCGATAATTTGATTTTCATAAACAAGGCCGTAATCAAACCTTTGATTTTCGCTTACGGTTAAATATTCGTTAAAGTCTTCGGGTGTGTTCCAGCCGCCGTCAACATTAAGCTGTTTTGAGGAATTTGCAAGGTTATATGTCAGAAGCTCATCCTCGTGGTAGCCTTGCTTTGTTGTCATGTAAAAAGTGCTTATTGCAAGGCTGATTATTATAATAACAGCAAGAATAGCTGCTGATTTTTTATTACTGATATCCATAGCGTAAAACTCCTGTTTACAATTACCGAATTTATTAAAGAACATTATAGCACACTCGGCGGCAAAATCACAACATATTTTAATAATTATTTGCAAGGATTGCAATTTTTTCGTTATATTTTATTTAAAATAATAAAATGTTTAGTTATTATAAATATTGAGTAAAATAAATTATTGATGTTAACTCTAAAAATGGCGTTGCTTTACGAATAATTTACTCAGAAATGACGAAAATAATAAACTTTACATACTTTTTACATTACATTTACAAAAAAATAACTTGGCTTTAATATGATTTAGAAGTAAAGGAGAGTATGTAAATTATGGATTTATTTGCTGTATTGAGCCTGTTGTGCGGACTTGCGTTGTTTTTGTACGGCATGAACACAATGGGGGACGGTCTTGAAAAATTTTCGGGCGGTAAGCTTGAAAAAACTCTTGAAAAGATGACAAACAACACACTGAAGGGATTTTTCCTCGGTTTGGCAGTTACCGCTGTTATTCAGTCATCTTCGGCTACTACCGTAATGGTTGTCGGATTTGTAAACTCCGGAATAATGAAGCTAAGACAGGCTATAGGAATCATAATGGGTGCCAATATCGGAACAACGGTTACCGCTTGGATTCTCAGTCTTTCGGGAATCGAGGGCGACAGCCTTGTTATGCAGCTCTTAAAACCGTCGTCTTTCTCGGCAATTTTTGCTTTTGTGGGAATTATCCTGCTTATGTTTGTAAAGTCGGATTCAAAGAAAAATCTCGGTACGATTTTTGTAGGCTTTGCAGTTCTTATGGTGGGCATGGATATGATGAGCGGTGCAGTTGAGCCGCTTGCCGATAATCCTGCGTTTACAAGCATTCTCACGGCATTCCAGAATCCGATACTGGGAATTCTTGCCGGTGCTGTTTTGACTGCGATTATTCAAAGTTCAAGTGCCTCTGTCGGAATTTTGCAGGCTTTGTCTACTACGGGAAGCATAACATATTCAATGGCTATTCCTATAGTAATGGGACAAAATATAGGTACCTGTATTACTGCACTTCTTTCATGTATAGGTGCAAAAAAGAATGCAAAGAGAGCCGCATTTGTTCATTTGTATTTCAATATAATAGGAACAGTTGTGCTTAGCACTTTGTTCTATGCAATTAATGCGTTTGTTAACTTTTCGTTTGTTGACGATGTTGTAAACCCTGCTAATATAGCAGTTATCCATACTTTGTTTAATGTTTGTGCGACCGCATTGCTGTTTCCGTTTAACAAGCAGCTTGAAAAGCTTGCTTGTCTTACGATTCGTGAGGATGACGCAAATATTCAAACACCGTTTTTGGACGAGCGTTTTCTCAATACTCCGTCGGTTGCTGCCGAGCGTGCTATGTCAGTCAGCACAAATATGGCTCGTCTTTCGGAGGGTACGCTTCTCGCATCCCTTGAGCTTTTAGGAAAATATGACGAAAAATCAGCAAAGGTTATAAGAGAAAACGAGGATATGGTTGATACCTATGAAGACGCAATTTCAACTTACCTTGTACAGCTTAGCAGAAAAACTCTTTCCGAAAAGGACAGCAAGACTGTTCAGCTTATTTTGCATACAATAGGTGACTTTGAGAGAATAAGCGACCACGCTGTTAATATTTTGCAGGTAGCCGAGGAAATTGAGCAGAAGAAGATTAAATTTTCAGAGGAAGCTCTTGCAGGTCTGAAAGTTATGAACGAGGCTCTTGTAGAGATTATAAACAATGCAACGCTTGCATTTATCAATAACGATGTAAAGCTTGCTTCAAAGGTTGAGCCGCTTGAGCAGGTAATCGACAGACTTCGCGATAAGCTCAAGGAATCCCATGTAAGACGCCTTACAAGCGGTGAATGTACCATAGAGCTTGGCTTTGTATTCTCTGACCTGATTACAAATATAGAGAGAGTGTCCGACCACTGTTCAAACATTGCAATCGGCGTAATAGAAATTAACCGCAACGGTTATGAGGCTCATGAGTATCTTCACGAACTCAGAAATTCCGATGATATTCAGTATAATGCTGATTATAAGGCATACAAGGAGAAGTATGCTCTGCCTCAGAATGCAAAGTAAATAAATGTTTTGGGAACAGGTTTACCTGTTCCCTTTTTTACTTTATAGGAAATTGCCGGAAAACGGTCGGGCAAAGAAGGTTTGATAATATTAACCTGTCTGCTCGAACCCAGTGTCGATGTACTCGGCTTTTTTACTGTTGTACAAAGGCGGTACTTATAAGCCTGCTCATAAAAACATACAATGGTTAATAAAAACAAAATCAGAGTATTTAGTAAAAATTCTTTTTAAATAATTCCTTTATGTAAATTTGAATAGTGATAAATCTTGTACAATAGTATGATGAATGAAACAATGCAGCGGTGGTGGTATGCTTGAAAAAAGCTTTGCTTATTTCACACTCGGAACAGAGTGCATCTTCTCTTTCTGAACTGCTGAGAAGCGAGGAATACAGCAGTATTTCGGTTTCGCTTACTGCCAAAACAGCTAAAAAGCTTGTTGAAAAAGATGAGTTTGACTTGATCTGCGTAAATGCCCCCCTAAGTGAGGAATCGGGTATTGAGCTGTCCGAGCATTTTGCAAAGACGACAAGGTCAAGCGTTGTTATTATTGTGCCGCAAAAAAATGCCGACGATGTAAACGACAGACTTACAAAGCACGGCGTCTTAGTTATTGCAAAGCCCATTAACAAGCATCTTTTTCATCATTTTCTTCAATTTACGGAATGTTTCCGAATGAGAATGTTGTGCGTAACCGAAGAAAACGAGAAGCTAAGGCATATGGTTGAGGATATGAAGATAATTAACAGAGCAAAATTCCTGCTTATCTCGTGTCTTAATATGTCGGAAGTGCAGGCACACCGCTATCTTGAAAAGCAGGCAATGGACTTGCGGATAAGCAAACTCCAGGTTGCAAAGCAGGTTATACAGACCTATGAGAATTAAAGTTAGCATTATTAAGTGAATTTTGAAAGGAATGTGTATTTATGAGCCGTGCGGCATACTTGATTCTTGAAAACGGCACAGTCTTTGAGGGTAAGGCATTTGGTGCTGAAAAAGAGACTATGGGAGAGCTTGTTTTTACAACTGCTATGACAGGCTATCTTGAAACACTCACCGACCCCAGCTATTTCGGTCAGGTGGTTATTCAGACATTCCCTTTAATCGGAAACTACGGGGTAATTCCCTCTGATTTTGAAAGTGACTCGCCGTCGCTTAAAGGTTATATTGTTAGAGAATGGTGCCAAGTTCCCTCTAATTTCCGTTGTGAGGGTGATCTTGACACCTTTTTAAAAAATTCGGGAATCCCCGGAATTTACGGAATAGATACCCGTGCACTCACAAGAATTGTGCGTGAATACGGCGTACTCAACTGCAAGATAAGCTATTCGCCGGAGGTTAGCAAAGAAGAGCTTGAAGAAATCAAGAACTATGTCATTGAGGATGCGGTTGAAAGCACTACAATAAAGGAAAAAGAAACCTACAAGGCTGAAAATCCCGAGCTTAATGTAGTCTTAATGGATTTCGGTGCAAAGCATAATATCGGCAGAGAGCTTGTTAAGCGTGGATGTAACCTTACGGTTGTACCGTCGAACACCACGGCACAAGAAATTGTTGCGATGAATCCCGACGGCATTATGCTTTCAAACGGCCCCGGAGATCCGTCCAAGAATGTACAGATAATCGAGGAACTCAGAAAGCTTTGCGAGTCAAAAATTCCGACATTCGGAATTTGTCTGGGTCACCAGCTTCTTGCTCTTTCTCAGGGGGCTAAGACAGAAAAGCTTAAGTACGGTCACAGGGGTGCAAATCAGCCTGCAAAGGAGATTGATACAGGCAGAGTGTACATAACCTCACAGAACCACGGCTATGCGGTTGTAAACGACAGTTTGCCGGAAAACGGAGTTGTAAGCTTTGTAAACGGCAACGATAACACCTGCGAGGGAGTAAGATACACAAATATGCCTGCGTTCTCCGTTCAGTTCCATCCCGAAGCCTGCGGAGGCCCTCTTGATACAGCATTTTTGTTTGACCGCTTTATAGATATGATTAAAGAACACAAAAATAAGTAAGTAAAGATAGTAAATAAGCGATAAAATTTGGATAAGGAATGATTATATGCCACTCAAACAGGATATAAAAAGAGTTATGGTAATCGGCTCGGGTCCTATCGTAATCGGACAGGCTGCCGAGTTTGACTATGCAGGCACACAGGCTTGCCGTGCACTCAAGGAAGAGGGTCTTGAGGTTATTCTTGTCAACTCAAACCCCGCTACAATAATGACAGACAATGCAATGGCAGATAAAATATATATTGAGCCGCTTACGCTTGAAACCGTTAAGAGAATTATTAAAAAGGAGCGTCCCGACAGCCTTCTTTCTACTCTCGGAGGCCAGACAGGTCTTACGCTTTCAATGCAGCTTGCAAAAGAAGGATTTCTTGACAAGTACGGTGTTAAGCTTCTCGGTGCAAACCCCGAGACTATCGACAAGGCGGAGGACAGACAGCTCTTTAAGGATACTATGGAGTCGATAGGTCAGCCTTGTATTCCGTCGATAGTTGTAAACGATGTTGAATCGGCTGTAAAATTTGCGGATGAAATCGGTTATCCTGTAATTATCCGTCCTGCGTTTACACTCGGCGGCACAGGCGGCGGTATTGTTAATAATGAGTCAGAGCTTCGTGAAATTACTTCAAACGGTTTGGAGCTTTCTCCTATCACTCAGGTGCTTGTTGAAAAATGTATTTCAGGCTGGAAAGAAATTGAGTTTGAGGTTATGCGTGACAGCGACGCAAATGTTATTACAGTCTGCTCAATGGAAAACTTTGACCCTGTAGGTGTTCACACGGGAGATTCAATCGTTATTGCTCCTACAGTTACTCTTGCCGACAAGGAGTATCAGATGCTCAGAAGTGCGGCACTTAACATTATTTCCGCCCTGAAGGTAGAGGGTGGATGTAACTGTCAGTTTGCACTTAATCCCGAAACATTTGAGTATGCGGTTATTGAGGTTAACCCCCGTGTATCGCGTTCATCGGCACTTGCTTCAAAGGCAACGGGTTATCCTATCGCAAAGGTTGCGGCAAAAATCGCAATCGGTTATACACTTAACGAAATTAAAAACGCCGTTACGGGTACAACATACGCTTGCTTTGAGCCTGCTCTTGACTATGTTGTTGTAAAATTCCCCAAGTGGCCGTTTGATAAATTTGTATATGCAAAGCGTACGCTCGGCACACAGATGAAAGCGACCGGCGAGGTTATGTCGATTGCTCCCACATTTGAGCAGGCAATTATGAAGGCTGTAAGAGGTGCCGAAATTTCGCACAACACTCTTGACGACAAGGAGTTTTGCGAGCTTTCAAACGCTTCCGTATATGACAGACTAAGCGTGTGCGACGACAGAAGAATATTCTGTGTATATGAGGCTTTAAAAAGAGGAATTACGGTGGAAGAAATCCACAATGTTACAATGATAGACGAGTGGTTCCTCGAAAAGCTTAAAAATATTATTAATGTGGAAAATGAGCTTAAGCAAGGTCAGCTCACCGAAGAGCTTTATGTCCGTGCGAAAAACATCGGTTTCCTCGACAAGACTATCGAAGAAATTACAGGCAAAAAGATAGAAAATCCGCTTGTGCCCGTATATAAGATGGTTGATACCTGTGCTGCTGAATTTGCAGCGGAAACTCCGTATTTTTACTCTACATTTGACAAGGAAAATGAAGCAGAGGAGTTTATCAATGAGCGTCAGGACGGCAAAAAGACCGTAATCGTTTTCGGTTCGGGACCTATCAGAATCGGTCAGGGAATCGAATTTGACTACGCTTCGGTTCACTGCGTTTGGGCTCTTAAAAAAGCGGGCTACGATGTAGTAATCGTAAACAACAACCCCGAAACCGTATCAACAGACTTTGATACTGCTGACAGACTTTATTTTGAGCCTCTTACAACAGAGGATGTTATGGGCATTATAAAAACCGAAAAGCCCTACGGCGTAGTTGTAGCGTTCGGCGGACAGACTGCAATTAAGCTTACAAAATTCTTAAGCGATAACAATATAAATATTCTCGGTACATCGTATGACGCTATTGATATGGCTGAGGACAGAGAGCGTTTTGACGAGCTTCTCGAAAAATATAATATTAAGCGTCCTAAGGGCGTTACCGTTATGACTACCGAAGAGGCTCTGAATGTAGCTTCCAATATCGGCTATCCTGTTTTGCTTCGTCCTTCATATGTTCTCGGCGGTCAGAATATGATCATCGCATTTAACGAGGACGATGTTAAGGAATATATGGCGATTATTCTTGCTCAGAACATTGAAAATCCGATTCTTATTGACAAGTATTTGCAGGGTACCGAGATTGAGGTCGATGCAATTTGTGACGGCGAAGACATTTTGATTCCCGGTATTATGGAGCATATTGAGCGTGCGGGCGTACATTCGGGCGACTCTATCGCTGTTTATCCTGCTTGGAATCTTTCAGATGAAATGACCCAAATTATTATCGAAAGCTCTAAAAACCTTGCGATTGAGCTTAGAACAAAGGGTCTTGTAAATATTCAGTATCTCATTTACAAGGACGAGCTGTATGTAATTGAGGTTAATCCCCGTTCGTCCCGTACAATTCCTTATATCAGCAAGGTTACGGGTGTTCCGATGGTTGATCTCGCAACGAGAGCAATGCTCGGCGAAAAGCTCAAGGATATGGGATACGGTACAGGCCTTTACAGAAAGAGCCCTTATGTTGCGGTAAAAGTGCCCGTATTCAGTTTTGAAAAGCTTATTAATGTTGACAATCATCTCGGACCCGAAATGAAGTCAACGGGCGAGGTATTGGGTATTGCAGGCACTCTTGAAGAGGCACTCTACAAGGGCCTTATAGCTGCCGGCTACAAGATGAAGAAGAACGGCGGCGTATTTATTACCGTTCGTAATTCCGACAAAGCCGAAATCGGCGAAATTGCCAAGAAATACTACGACCTCGGATTTACAATTTACGCTACCGAGGGAACGGGCGAGGTTCTTAAAAAGTACGGTATAGATGCAGTTTTGGTAAAGAAAATCCACGAATCAAAGACAAGCAATACGCTTACATTGATTGAGTCGGGTAAAATTCAGTATGTTATTTCAACATCGGCAAAGGGAAGAATTCCTTCAAGAGATTCGGTTAAAATCCGCAGAAAAACCGTTGAGAGAAACATTCCTTGTCTTACATCGCTTGATACGGCGAATGCACTTGCAGACTGCCTTAAGAGCCACTATACACAGCACAGCACAGAGCTTATCGATATTAACAATATGAGGGAGGAAAAGGAAATGCTTAAGTTTACAAAGATGCAGGGCATCGGAAACGATTACATTTATTTCAGCACCTTTGACCAGGAAATCAATAATCCCGAAGCACTTGCGGTAAGACTGTCTGACAGACATTTCGGAATCGGCGGCGACGGCATTATCCTTGTATGCCCGTCAAAGGTTGCTGACGCAAAGATGAAGATGTACAACCGTGACGGTTCTGAGGGCAAAATGTGCGGAAACGGCATTCGCTGTGTGGGCAAGTTCCTCTATGATCACGGTATGGTTAATTACAGCGAGAAAGACGAAATTACTGTTGAAACCCTCAGCGGAATAAAGACGCTTAAAGCGTTTACAACAGGCGGAGAAGTAACAAGACTGAGAGTTGATATGGGAAAGGCAATTCTCGACCCGAAAGAAATCCCTGTTGCAATCAACAAGGATAAGGTTGTAAACGAGCCTGTTAAGATAGGCGACAAGGAGTACAATATTACCTGCGTATCAATGGGCAATCCGCACTGTGTAGTGTTTATGGACGACATTGATAACCTTGATATAGAAAAGGTAGGTTCGCAGTTTGAATTTGACAAGCTGTTCCCTGAAAGAGTTAATACGGAGTTTGTAAGCGTTATTGACGAACATACAATCAAGATGAGAGTATGGGAGAGAGGCTCAGGCGAAACTTGGGCTTGCGGAACAGGTGCATGTGCAGTTGCAGTTGCGGCGTGTGAAAACGGCTTGTGCAAAAAGGGAGAGGACATTAAGGTTAAGCTTATCGGCGGCGATCTTATTATCAATTACACCGATGATACGGTGTATATGACAGGCAATGCCGAAAAGGTATTTGACGGAGAGGTAGAGGTGTAAAAGCGGTGGAAATCAAAAAAAATAAAAAATATATATTTGTCACAGGCGGCGTTGTTTCGGGTCTTGGCAAAGGTATCACAGCCGCATCTCTCGGCAGGCTTTTAAAGGCGAGAGGTCTTAAAATCGTTGCACAGAAGCTTGACCCGTATATCAATGTTGACCCGGGAACCATGAGTCCGTACCAGCACGGCGAGGTTTTCGTTACGGAGGACGGAGCGGAAACCGACCTTGATCTCGGTCACTATGAACGCTTTATCGACGAGGATTTGAACAAGTATTCAAACCTTACAACGGGCAAGGTGTATTCAAATGTGCTTGAAAAGGAACGCAGAGGCGATTATCTCGGAAAAACCGTTCAGGTGATTCCGCACATCACAAATGAAATAAAGTCTTTTATATACAATGTAGGTGAAAAGACAAACGCCGATGTTGTAATTACCGAAATCGGCGGAACGGTAGGCGATATTGAGAGTCAGCCGTTTTTGGAGGCTATCCGTCAGGTGTCTCTTGAGGTGGGCAGAGAAAACAGTATTTTTATCCATGTTACGCTTGTTCCGTACATAAAGGGCAGTGAGGAGCATAAGTCAAAGCCTACACAGCACTCGGTTAAGGAGCTTCGCTCTTTGGGTATTAATCCCGATATAATTGTGCTTCGCTGTGATGAGCCTCTTGAGGAAAGTATATTTGACAAAATCGCACTTTTCTGCAATGTAAAACCCGACTGCGTAATCGAAAATATTACGCTTCCTACTCTTTATCAGGCTCCGCTTATGCTTGAAAAGAGCAATTTCTCAAATGTTGTATGCCGTGAGCTTAATATTACCGTAGATAAAAAGCCTGACCTCACCGAATGGGAAGAAATGCTTGACAGAATTAATAACCGCACAAAGAAGTGCAAAATTGCACTTTGCGGAAAATATGTTGCACTGCACGACGCATATCTTTCGGTTGCTGAGGCTCTCAGACACGGCGGATATGAAAACGGTGCTGATGTTGAAATTAAATGGGTTGACTGTGAGCTTATCACGAAATATAAGGTAGAAGAGCTTTTGGGCGATGTTGACGGTATTCTTGTTCCCGGCGGCTTCGGCAACAGAGGTGTTGAGGGCAAGGTTATGGCGGCACAGTATGCCCGCGAAAACAATATTCCGTATCTCGGAATTTGTCTTGGTATGCAGACCGCCGTTATCGAGTACGCAAAAAATGTTCTCGGCTATGAAGACGCAAACAGCGGAGAGTTTGCTCCCGATGGTAAGCACAATGTTATTGACCTTATGCCCGAACAGCTCGGCATTGAAAATATGGGCGGTACAATGCGTTTGGGTGCATATCCTTGTGTAATAAAAGACGGTTCAATGATGGAAAAAGCTTACGGCAAAAAAGAAATTGCCGAACGCCACCGTCACCGCTATGAGTTTAACAACGATTACAGAGAGGAAATTGAAAACGCAGGAATGAAGATCACGGGAACATCCCCCAACGGACTCCTTGTAGAGGCTGTAGAAATTCCCGAAAACCGCTTCTATGTAGGCGTTCAGTATCATCCTGAGTTTAAGTCACGCCCCAACCGTGCACATCCTCTTTTCAGAGAATTTATCAAGGCGTCGCTTGAGAAATAATCAACGAAAACAGACACACAGAGCATAGTGTCCGTAAAAATTTAAAAGGACTGATAAATATGAAGATAAACAAGAATTTTGACAATCTCGTGCCAAATTATCTTTTTGCCGATGTCGCAAAGAGAACTGCCGAATTTGCAAAAGCAAATCCCGACAAGAAGATAATCAAGCTCGGAATCGGCGATGTAACGCTTCCTCTCGCTCCCGTAGTAATTGAGGCGATGAAAAGAGGCGTTGAGGATCTTGCTCACAAGGAAAGCTTTAAGGGCTATCCCGACTATGAGGGTTATGCGTTTCTAAGAGAGGCAATTTCAGGCTACTACAAGAGCTTCGGCGTTGAGGTTTCTGCCGATGAAATTTTTGTGTCCGACGGTGCAAAGTCAGACTGCGGAAATATCGGAGATATTTTTGACAAGGATAATGTCGTGCTTGTTACAGACCCGGTTTATCCCGTATATGTTGATTCAAATATTATGGCAGGAAGAAAAATTGTTTACGCAGCTTCCACCGAGGAAAACGGATTTGCCGCACTTCCCGACAAGAGCGTAAAGGCAGATATAATTTATCTTTGTTCTCCTAACAACCCCACAGGCTCTGCCTACAACACAGAACAGCTCAAAATGTGGGTTGATTACGCACTTGAAAACAATGCAATTATTCTTTATGACGCAGCTTATGAAGCGTTTATTACAGAGGATGATATTCCCCGTTCTATCTTTGCAATAGAGGGTGCAAGACAGTGTGCAATCGAGATGTGCTCGCTTTCAAAGACGGCTGGCTTTACGGGCACTCGCTGCGGATACACGATTATCCCCAAAGAGCTTGAGCGTGACGGTCATAATATCTATGCAACATGGTATCGCCGCCAGGCTACAAAGTTCAACGGCGTTTCATGGCCTGTTCAGTGTGCTGCTGCGGCTGTATTCAGCGAGGAAGGTCAAAAGCAGATTAAGGAAAATATCTCTTATTATCAGGGAAATGCAAAAATTATCGCATCTGCTCTTGATGAGCTCGGAATTTACTACACGGGCGGCAAAAACTCACCTTATATTTGGCTTAAGTGTCCGAATAATATGGGAAGCTGGGAGTTCTTCGATTTGCTTCTTAAAGAGGCAAATGTTGTAGGTACTCCGGGTGAGGGCTTCGGCGAAAACGGTGCAGGTTACTTCCGCCTTACATCTTTCGGCGACAGAGAAAATACAATAGAGGCTGTTGAGCGAATCAAAAAGCTTCTTTCAAACATTTAAAAATTTCGGGCAGATGTTACATCTGCCCGTATTTAACATAAGTTATAATGCATACTCCGCATGTCACAAATCCTGCAAGACAAAAATATAGCACCTGTCTTTTTGAGACAGGTGCTTTTTAATGCAAAATCTTCAGTACAAAATTATTTGAGAGCCAAAAGCTTTTTATCGAACTTTTGCGATTCAATAAGCCTTGAAAGCGGAAGTCCGAGAATGAACAGAACTGCAAGCTCACCGAGAGCAACAAGTCCGCCCTGAAGTAAGAAGCTTAGGAAGTGGAAACCGCCCTCCAAAAAGAAAAATTCAATTTCAAAGCCTACAATAATTCCGTTTGCAAGTGCCGGCATCAGAGCAGCGGCAACGGGAAGTCCCCAAATTCTCTTGTTTCTGAGCATGTACATAAGAAGTGCGGCAACAAGACTTGCAAGCGAGCCGAAAATCAAATCATAAGGACCGAGTGTGGAAAGCGAGCTTATGTTCGCAATAACACATCCGATTGTGAGTCCGGGAATTGCGGCAGGTGTGTAGAGTGCAAGGATTGTAAGAACCTCGGATACCCTGAACTGAACTGCCATTGAGGCACTGCCCGGGAGCAGGGTGTTTTGAAGAATAGTCAGGGTAGCGTAGAGTGCGGCAATAACGGCTGCCTGCACAATGTACATTGTGGATTTTGTTTTCATATTAAATTCCTCCGTAGTATTTTTTTAGAGTCTGGATTTTGCGAACAGACTTCTAATAATATAGCATAAAAAAATTTAAAATGCAATTGACGGAATACAAGATTTACTGTAAAATTAAATTACCGATTATGTACAGGATGATTGTATTGAAAATAAAAATGATATTTAAGATTTTGTGCGGGATTTTATTTTCGGTTTTGCTGATTGCTAATATGTGCTGTTGTAATTTTGTTGACGGCATTATTTTCTATGAATCGATTTCTCAGACATCGTCCGAGCAAACAGAGCCGTCAACTCAACCTGCCAAAAAGCGTGATGTTGACACAAGCTACGGATACAAACACCTTTCGTCCGAAAGTCTTAAAAATGTTTATGTAATGATAGATGAATATGTTGAGGATCTGAATGAAGATTCGATTTACATTGAGGAAATCTTAAGTGAAATGATGCTTTGCGAAGTTATAGAGGCATACCGCAACGACCACCCCGAAGTGTTTTGGCTTACGAGCAATTTTGAATATGTAGTATCATATTCGAGTACATTTCTGTATTTGGATTACAGCGTAGAAGCTGATGAGTTTGATGATATGAAAGCAAAATTTGATAAGACGGTTCAAAGTGCGGTTGAATCTGCCCCTCAAAATGCTTCGCAGTATGAGCTTGAGCTGTACGCAAACGATTATATCGTTGATAACTGCGAGTATGATTACGAAGCGGTGGAAACAGAAGGTATTATTAATAACGAAAATGACGCATACGGGGTTTTTGTGGACAAAAAAGCCGTATGCGAGGGTTATGCGAGAGCCTTTCAGCTTTTGTGCAACCGATTGGGTATCGACTGCGTAAGTGTAACAGGCGAGGGCGACGGTGAACCGCATCAGTGGAATTGTGCACTTATTGACGGCGAATGGTATTGCGTCGATGTAACTTGGAACGATTCAAGTGAGGATTGTCAGTTTCCAAATTATAATTATTTTAATCTTCCTGCCGATAAGTTTTCAGAACTTCACAAGCCTGCTCCGCTTTACAGTGAAATTTCGTACGATGAGTATGCCGAAAGCAATTCTTACTATAATGTTTTTGTGCCTGAGTGTGACGGGGAAAAATATTATTACTACAGCTACAGCTGTGTTACATTTGATGATTACAGCGACGGTGCCGAAATTGCCGAATCCATTGCAAAGGCGGCGGCTGACGGAGAGGAGTATTACAGATTTGTTATAGGCGATGAGCTTGATTTTGTTTCAACGGCGGATGATATTGTTTATAACGGATATATATATGAGTGGATTAGTAATGCTAACTTTACAAACGGCTACGACCCTGAATTAAACGGTGAATGTTATGTTTATTATGACGAAGAATTCAGGGTGATTATTGTTGAGCTTGATTATATATAATTAAAATTTAAGGCAGGGTGAATAAAATGAATTATGATGTCAGAAAATTTAAGCTTATTTCAAACATAGAAATTGCAGACGGTATTTTTGATATGAGAGTGCAAAACGATGAGATTGCACCTCTTGCAAAATGCGGTCAGTTTGCTCATGTTTATGTTCCGTCAAAAACCTTGAGGAGACCTATTTCCGTTTGCGACAGCCATGACGGCGTTCTTAGACTTGTGTATCAGGTTAAGGGAGAAGGCACAAAGCTTATGTCAGAGATGAAGCCTTTAAGCGATGTGGACATTCTTGCTCCGCTCGGCAACGGATTCAAAATTGAAAAAGGCAAGCGTTACTGCCTTATCGGAGGCGGAATAGGAGTTCCTCCGATGTTATACACCGCAAAACAAACCGAAAATCCCCTTGTCATAACAGGGTTTCGCAACAAATCTCTTGTTATTTTGCAGGAAGATTTCAAAGAAGCAGGTGCAGAGCTTGTGCTTGCTACAGATGACGGAAGTGCGGGCGTTCACGGCTTCGTAACGGATATTCTGAAAGAAAAGATTAACGAGGTGGACGAGGTATGTGCCTGCGGCCCGACTCCTATGCTCAAGGCTGTTGCTCAGGTGTGCAAAGAAAACGCAAAGCCGTGCCAAATTTCGCTTGAGGAGCGAATGGCGTGCGGAATAGGTGCCTGTCTTGTTTGTGCCGTTAAGGTTAGAAAAAACGGCGAGGAAATTATGCAGCATGTTTGTAAAAACGGACCCGTATTTAACGCAGAGGAGGTAGTATTTTAATGGCTGATTTATCGGTAAAAATAGCAGGGGTTGAGTTTAACAACCCTATCATTGCCGCTTCCGGAACATTCGGGTTCGGAAGAGAATACTCAGAATTTTATCCGCTTGAAAATCTCGGCGGAATTTCCTGCAAAGGCATAACATTGCAGAAAAGAGACGGAAATCCACCTCCGAGAGTTGCCGAAACACCGTCAGGTATGCTTAATGCGGTCGGTTTGCAAAATCCCGGTGTTGATGTATTTATCAAAGAAGATTTACCCTGGCTTAAACAGCAAAATACAGTTGTAATTGCGAATATTGCAGGAAATACGCCCGAAGAATACTGCGAAATGGCAGAGAAATTAAGCGATACCGATGTGGATATGATTGAAATGAATATTTCCTGTCCCAATGTCAAGAGCGGCGGCGTACAGTTCGGCACGAGCTGTGAGTCGGTAGGGGCAATTACCGACGCTGTAAGAAAGCATTGCACAAAGCCTCTCATTGTAAAGCTAAGCCCTAATGTGACGGATATTGTGTCTATCGCAAAGTCTGCCGAGGCAAACGGTGCCGATGCAATATCCATGATAAACACCCTTACAGGTATGAGAATCGACATTAATACACGCCGTCCCATTATTCGCAACAACACGGGAGGAATGAGCGGTCCCGCTGTTTTTCCTGTAGCAGTACGAATGGTATGGCAGGTTTCGGGAGCGGTTAATATCCCCATAATAGGTATGGGCGGAATTTCATGCTGGCAGGATGCGGTTGAGATGCTCATTGCAGGTGCTTCTGCTTTGCAGATAGGAACGGTTTTGTTCTCCGATCCTTACGCTCCGATTAAAATTAATGAGGGACTTAATAATTTCCTCGATGAAAACGGTTTAAAAAGTGTATCTGAGCTTACAGGCACAATTAAACCGTGGTAAAGGATATGTTTTAAGAATAATTTTATAGGATAAAGTCCACAATAATTTGGTAGGAGTGATTATTGTGGACTTTTTGCATATTTTAATTACAGCCCCCGTTTCACTTGTTGTCTTGTTTGTTTTATCAAAATTTATAGGCAATAAACAGATGGCAAACCTTAACTTGTTTGATTACATCAACGGAATCACGATCGGTTCCATTGCGGCGGAAATGGCAACAAACGGGTTTGATAGGTTTTTGGAATGTCTGTCAGCTCTTGTGATTTATGCGGGTGTAGTTATCTTGTTATCATATATTCGCAAAAATCTGTGGTGCTCAGACGGTTATTTACAGGCAGAACAGTGGTGCTTTATGACAAAGGAAAGATTTATAAAAAGAATTTTCTTACGGCAAAAATTGATATGAATGAGTTTTTGTCAATGCTTAGAAACAGGGGATATTTTTGTTTGGACGATGTTGAAACCGTTTTCCTTGAGCAGAACGGACAAATGTCCGTATTGCCCAAAAAGAGCAAAAGTCCGGTAACTGCGTCTGATTTAAAAATTAATGTTGACCGTGCAAGACCTGAAATTGTTGTAATTTCCGACGGAAAGGTTTTTGAACAAAATTTAAAAAGTACGGGAAACAATTTGCAATGGCTAAAAAATCAGCTCAAGCAACAGGGAAAACAGCAAAAGGATGTGTTTTTGGCTGTCTGTCGTGCAGGCAACGAGCTTAAAATATACGGTATTTCAGATAAAAAGGATATCAACGACCCGTTTGAATGATTTTATTTTACTTTGGAAAATTTATTGTTTGCCTATTATGCGGACGGTTTGCCGTCCATTTTAATATACTTCTAAAAATTTTTATTAAATCATATTATGCTAATAGCTTGATACAGAAATTTTGCTGTGTTAGGGTATATTTAGTGTATGGTGATGTGTATGAAAAAAATGCTGTGTGTGTTTATGGGTGTTCTTGCTATTGCAATTTCTGTTATACCCCTTTTTGGCGGGCGTGATATAACAAACAGCAATTATATAAAATATGTCGAATTTAATGTCACAAAATCCGCTTTGCAAGCGGCAATAGAACTTGATACCGCATCGCAGGGCGAAAAAAACAAATTAGACTACATAACACTGCTTGCATATCTGGGGGCTAAATACGGAGGCGATTTTTCAAAGTATAAATACTCCGATATGACGGATTTCGCAGAAAAAATTGCAAACGGACAAAAGGAAAAAGATTTGACAAAGGATATGCAGTATTACGATTATTATAAAGAGGCATACACTGCGGCTTTAAGCGGAATGGTGGGAGCTTACGAAGAGGAGCGTGAGAGCGGCGACGGCGGCAAAGTTACGGAGCAAAAGTACGGTGTAAGGTGGTTTTCGCCGATAGCAAAAACTTTTCCGTACTCGTGCTACGATGACTTCGGAGCACCGAGAAGCTACGGCTATTCACGCCCGCATCTCGGACACGATATGATGGCGGCTGTGGGTACTCCCGTAATTGCTGTTGAATCGGGCAAGGTTGAGTGTTTGGGGTGGAACAAATACGGAGGCTGGAGAATAGGAATCCGCTCAAACGACGGAATGAGATACTGGTATTATGCTCATTTGCGACAGAACAGACCGTACGCAGAAAATCTTAAGGAAGGCGATGTTGTTAAGGCGGGTGATGTAATCGGTTATGTGGGAAGAACAGGCTACAGTGACACGGAAAACACTAACGGCATAACCCAGAGCCACCTTCATATCGGTTTGGAGCTTATTTTTGACGAAAGTCAAAAGGAAAGCGACAACGAGATATGGATTGATTTATACGCAATAACAAGTATTCTTGAACAGCATCAAAGTGCGGTTTTGCGAAACAGCGAAACAAAGGAATTTACAAGGCAGTTTGACTTTAATGAAATTGAATAGAATAAAAACACCACTCTGTTTTGTAAAATAAAACAGAGTGGTTTAAATTAATTTACATGATTTCCGTAAGGCACAAAAATCAAATACATATTCATTAAAAATCCCGTTATTAACGGTATAAACTCTAAAATAAACATTTGGCTGAATAAAAAATCCGAAATTGATAAAATAAAATATATTGCAGTCAGAAAAATAAACCCCAAAATTATAATATTAAATACAGTGTTTTTAGAGGTGTTTTCGTTTTCATATATTTTATACTTAAATACCAATCCGGCAGATGACCATGTTGCAGTAATTATAAACAACAAATTAATAATGATAAATTCAATTATTAAAGAAACCGAGTCTATATTAAGAATACCGTAACTTTCCGAATTATACATAATATAGTAGATAGCCGTTATTGCAAGGTTTGATATTGAATGTGAAATAGTGCATGCGAAAAAATGATACCATTTTTTTATAAAATATGTGTCAAGTACAAGCAGAGCAAAAACCAGAAAAAAACATAAAAACCCGGTCGTTATTGAGTGTAAAAACACGGCAGAAAACACACAGAATAAAGCTGCCAAATAATTAGTGATATAATATATGATAATTTTTTTATTACGGCTTATGTTTATAACTTTTTTCATTTCATCACTCCTTTTGGCATTTGCATTAACATTGTACTAATATAATAATACATTTATTTGCTAAAGTCAATAAAAATAAATTGAAAAAATGCAAAAGGACAAAGCTCTTTGATTACGAGATTAACGGTAACTGATAATCGTAATCAAAAATTTAATATTTTTAAATAAAAGTACCGCTCTTTTGCATTTTGCATAAGGGCGGTTTTATGACATCAAAATTTGAAAAATTTTCAAATAATAAAATTAAATATAGTACACAAAATACTATTGCGGCGATAAATTGAGAAGTCAAACAGCCGCTTAAAAATAAAAATAAAATTAATAAAGTTTTGAAAAAAGGAGAAAAACAATATGTCAAGTAACAAGAATCAGCTTAATGTGCCGCAGGCAAAAGAAGCTATGGAGCGTTTTAAGATGGAGTGTGCAAACGAAGTAGGCGTAAACCTCAAGCAGGGCTACAACGGTGACATTACTTCAAGAGAAGCAGGCTCAGTCGGCGGTCAGATGGTTAAAAAGATGATCGAGTCATACGAAAACAACATGAAGTAATAAGCTCTTTAATATTTAACTAATTAATATTAAAAGCTTAGAAGCAACGGGTGCACGAAGTACAAAAGTGTACCCGTTGTATTTTAATGTTTAGCTTATGTCATTTTGCCAGTCAGGTGCTGATTCAAAAGAAACAGTTTTGTCTTGATAAGGAAATGTTATTTTACAGGAGTAGAGCATCGGCGATGTTCGCTTGTCTTTGGAGCCGTATTTACGGTCGCCTGCAAGAGGGTAGCCTCTGCTTGCAAACTGAACACGAATCTGGTGGCTGCGTCCGGTATGAAGTCTTATTCTAACCTGAGAAATTTCACCTTCGCTTATTCTTACATATTCAAGCCGGGCTTTTTTTACGCCTTTTCTCAGTCGTTTTACGACAAATACCTTGTTTTTGCTTGAGTCCTTAAAAAGCAAATCCTCCCAGTCGCCTTTTTCGGGAGGTGTGCCGTGTACGCCCGCAATGTATTCCTTTATCATGGTTCCGTTTTGTATAGCTTTTGACAGCTGTGAAGCAGCTTGCTTGCTGCGGGCATATACCATAACGCCTCCGACATTTTTGTCAAGTCTGTGGACGGTGTATGCTTCGCCCCCTAAATTAGCTTTGATAAGATCGGGCATTTGCTTTTCCGAGTCAACCCCGACAGGCTTTATGCAAACAACTATATTTTTATCCGAATAAACAATTTCCATACAGTACATACCTCTTAAACAGTTTAGGTTATTATATCATATTTTGCCTTTATGTAAAAGCCGATATGAAAACGCTTTTGGCTTGAATCTATTGAAAACAGCTTGCCTTTATGTTATGATTGTATCAGTTTAATAAAAGGAGTTTTTAAATTGGAAGGCTTTAACGAACAAGTTGTAAAAAGAGCAAATAAACCAAAAAATTTGTTTATCAAAATAATATCGGTTTTTATTCTTATAGCGATTCCCATAGTTTTTTCTTTTCTTGCATTTGCAATAACCGCATATATGTTCTATGTCGGACTGTTTCTGTTTATCATAGGAATTTATGTGGTTTGGTATGTTATATCATCACAAAAGGTTGAGTTTGAATATTCGGTCGCAGGAGATGAGCTTGATATTTCAAAAATAATTTCGCTGAGAAAAAGAAAGCGTATCTGCAAAGTTCCCATAAGAGAAATTGAAAAGCTTGAAAAAGGAGAAAAATCAGTAAACTCAATGAGGTTTTCAAAGACCTTTATCGCCGCCCGTGATATTGACGCCGACAGCGAAAATTATTATGCAGTCTTTAACAGTGCGGCATACGGAAAATGCTTGTTGATTTTTACGCCCAACGGGCAAATCCTTGAGGGAATGAAAAGATATCTCAACAAGGATATTGTAATTAAGCTGTTTTATAACAGAAATGCAGGTTGATTTAATGGAACAAACAGACAGAAATATTGTAAAAAAAGCCGTGTACCGCCGCAGCGATGACGCCAATAAAGGTATGCTCGGTTCACTTTTGATGATTTGCGGCTGTTACGGTATGGCGGGAGCCGCCGTTATGGCAGGCAAGGCTTCGCTTAGATGCGGTATCGGACTGCTTAAAAATGCAGTTGTTAAGAGCATTTATCCGATTATTGCAGGTCAAATATATGAGAGCGTGTTTTTTCCGCTTGATCAGACAGACGACGGAAAATTAAGCAAGTCGAATATTGATTTTCTGTTGTCTGAATCAAACCGCTCAAGTGCAGTGCTTATCGGCTGCGGCTTGTCGGTGTGCGACGACACAAGGGCGATAGTTGATTCTGTTATCAGAAATTGTGAAATTCCGATTGTGCTTGACGCAGATGCACTCAACTGCGTTGCAGAAAATCCCGATGTTTTAAACAACAAAAAGTCTGACATTATAATCACGCCTCATCCCGGCGAAATGGCAAGGCTGGTTGGTACTGACACAAAAGAGATAAACCGAAACAGGGTTAAAACAGCGGCGGATTTTGCAGACAAATACGGTGTTGTTACGGTGCTTAAAGGGGCAGGGACTGTTATTGCTTCCCCCGACGGCAGAGTGCTTATTAATCAAACGGGAAATTCGGGTATGGCAACAGGAGGAAGCGGTGATGTACTTGCAGGAATGACTGCGGCATTGCTTGCACAGGGTGCAACCCCATTTGACGCGGCGGCAGCGGCTGTGTATTTGCACGGGCTTGCGGGTGATATTGCCGCCGAAAAGCTGGGCAAAATTTCAATGCTGCCGACCGATTTGATTAACGAAATCAGCACGGCTTACAGAAAGTGCGGATTTTAATATACGGCGAAACGGCTTGTTTGCCGTAATTTTAAAAACACAAAAGGCATATAATGTATTAAATAACCTATGGAGGCAGTTTATGACAAAATGGGCGTTAAAAACATTATGTGTCTTTAATTTTTTGCTTTTGATATTGTTGTGCGGCTGTAATTCATATTCAGAATATTATGATATAAAAACAGATTTTACGGCTGAATTCAAAGCAAGCTACCGCAATGCTCAGTATAGCGGAAGCGTCAGCAATAACAGGCAGGGCTTAACATACATAAGTATAAGCAGTCCGAAAGAGCTTGAGGGGATTGGATTTTATTATAAAAGCGGAGAGCTTGAAATGTCGAGAGAAGAGCTTGTTTGCAGTGCCGATGAAGCATATTTGCCGCAAAAGAGTTTTCCGAGCCTTTTAAGATCAATAATGAACGGTGTATCTCAGGGCAGGGAGGAAATGTTGTCAAATGATGACAGCACTCGTACATACAGAATAAAAACCGACAGCGGAGAATGTTTGTTAAATACAGATTTTGACGGAAATATATTATGTGCAGAAATGAAAGACGCAGAGCTTAAAATTGAATTTACAAAAATCAAAGCGACAGAAAACTGATTAACACAAAATATATAATTTAAAAAGGAATAATATTCACAATTTTTACGCTCAAAAATATTATGTAATAGCTGTATAAAAGCTTTCAGAAAGGCAAAAATATCAGTAAATAAATTATTTGGAGCGTGAAAGCCTTGAATATTCGCCGTGGCGACATCTATTACGCCGATTTAAGTCCGGTTATCGGTTCGGAGCAGGGAGGAATCAGACCTGTGCTGATAGTGCAAAATAATGTGGGCAACCGTTTCAGCCCGACAGTAATTGCAGCGGCAATTACAAGTCAGCAGTCAAAGGCAAATCTGCCCACTCATATCCCTCTTAATGCCGATACCTCAGGTCTTGCAAAAAACAGTGTTGTATTGCTTGAGCAGGTCAGGACGATAGACAAAAAGCGTTTAAAGGAGAAGATGGGCTCGATTGATGAGTCTGTTATGAATGATATAAATAACGCGATTTCTATTTCACTCGGACTTAATGCTTAATTTTGCCTTACATATTGTACGGCAAAAAAACGGCTAAATGCGTTAAAGCATATACTGCGACGCATTTAGCCGTTTTTATTTATCTTTTTTCAAGTATAATAAACTATTTACAAAAAATTTTATATCTATCTTTCAAAGCCGATATTTGCTTTTGACAACGCCTTTTTCAGTGCGACAGCCGCAAGAGATGCAATGATGCATTTTACAATATCTACGATAATAAATATGGATGTAAGGGTTACTATGGCATAGAGCAAATCAGAGCCGGTGTATAACATAAACCCGATGATACCGGGAATATACATAGCCGGAATACCTACAAAAATTGAAATAAGTATGTATCTTAAAATATTGTCGGTTTTGCCCTTTAACAGGCTGACAAGAAAAGCCGATATTATAAATCCTATAATAAAACCGCCCGTCGGTGAAAGAACAGAGCCGATACCGCCCTTAAAACCCGAAAAAACAGGGAGGCCGACAATTCCAAGAAGCGTATATATTATCTGTGCCGTAAGAGCGTATGCGGGTTTTAAAAGCAGAGCCACAAGGATTATCACAAGTGCCTGCAATGTAAACGGAACGGATATAATCGGTATGGGGATAGAAATCCATGCTGATACACACAGAAGTGCCGTGCAGACGGATATTTGTGCCATTGACAAAACATTTAATTTTTTACTTTTAGAAGCTGTATTCATAAATATACCTCGTTTTCATAATTGTCAACGGCATTATAACACTTTGGTTTACATATGTCAACTAAAAAATAATAATAGGTTGACGAAACAAATAAAAACTTATTTTCACCGTTAAAACAGATTAAAAATATGTGTTGAGGATTATGTGGGATTATAAATCATTTAGCATAGGATTATTATAGTATCGCTGACATTCAAAGAAAAAATTAACAAAAATATTGACATATACTGGCAATTAGTGTAAAATACACACAAGGATACGGCGAAATTGATGTTTTTTGTCAGAATTATGTTGACAAAATTATATTATTATGTATAATATAATTAAATTGTATCATACCAAGAACAATTAGGTCGCTATGATAAGGTAGTAGACCGCAAAGCTCTGACACCCTGTCCTTTGTGACAGGGTGTCATCTTTTTTACTTTATAGAAAACTGCTCGAAAACAGTCGGGCAAAGAAGGTTTGATAATATCAACCTGTCTGCTCGAATGGCGTGTCGAGGCACTCGATTTTTTTAGGAGGAAACATTATGAAATACGCAATAGGAATAGACGCTGGTATTTCGTCAGTAGGCAGTGCAGTTGTAATGCTCAACGACAATGACGAACCGTGCAGAATCATCAGACTCTCATCAAGAATTTTTGAAAAGGCAGAAAATCCTAAGGACGGCTCATCACTTGCCGCTCCCCGCAGGGAATACCGAGGAGCAAGACGCAGACTTCGCAGAAAAACATTCAGAAAACAAAGAATTAAAAATCTGATAATAGATAAATTCGGCGTATCAAGCGAATATATCGACAGCCTGTATCAGCAAAAACAGCTGACCGATATATATCAGATCAGAGCCGAGGCTATTGACAAACTGCTTGATAAGGATGATTTTATAAGGCTTCTCATACATTTAAGTCAGAGAAGAGGATTCAAATCAAACCGCAAGGCTGATGCAAAGGATAAAAAAAGCGATGCAGGTGCATTGCTTACGGCAGTTAATGAAAATAACGAAATACTCAAAGAAAAAGGGTATCGCACCATAGGCGAAATGCTTTTTAAGGATGAAAAGTTTGCTGACTGCAAGCGTAACAAGGCTGAAAAATATGAGGTAACATTTTCACGGCAAAATTACTGCGACGAGATAAAATGTATTTTTGAAAGTCAAAGAGGCTTTGGCAACCCGTTTGCCACTGATGAGTTTGAGGAAAAATATCTTGAAATTTATCTTTCTCAAAGAGCGTTTGACGAGGGACCGGGCGGCGATAGTCCGTACGGCGGTAATTTGATTGAAAAAATGATAGGCAAATGTACCTTTGAAAAAGACGAGCCGAGAGCCGTAAAAGCGTCTTATTCGTTTGAATATTTTAATTTGCTCTGCAAGGTAAACGCAATAAAAATAGTAGACGGAAAGACAAAACGCAGTCTGACGGAAGAAGAAAGACAAAAAGTTATTTCAGCGGCTTTTGCAAAAATTAACTTAACCTACGGCGGTATCCGAAAGCTGTTGGGAATTTCAGAAGACAGCTATTTTAATATTTCATACAGCGATGATAAAACCGCCGATGAAATCGAAAAGAAAACAAAGTTTTCGTATCTTCCTGCCTATCACATATTTAAAAAGGCGTTTTCATCGGAATATGATACATGGAGCAAAGAAAAACGCAACAACTTAGCTTATGTACTGACGGTTTACAAAAACGACAGCAAAATTGAAGCATGGATGCGTGAAAAAGGATTCAGCGAAACCGAGATAAAGATTGCGTCTTCGCTTCCGTCGTTTACGAAAACGGCAAATCTTTCCGTCAAGGCAATAGATAAAATAACACCTTATCTTGAAAAGGGAATGCTCTACAACGAGGCGTGCGAAAGTGCGGGATATAATTTTAAGGCGGACGAAAAATCGGTGTCCGAATTTTTGCCGCAAAATCCAAAAGACGCCCCCGAACTCGGCGACATAATAAACCCCGTTGTAAGGAGAGCCGTTTCGCAGATGATAAAGGTGATAAATGCGATTATCCGTGAAATGGGCGAAAGCCCTGTTTATCTCAACATTGAGCTTGCAAGAGAGCTTGCCAAAAACAGGGATGAGCGAAATAAAATTGAAAAATCGCAAAGGGAAAATGCCGCTTTAAATGAAAAGCTTATCGACGAGCTGCGAAACAACTACGGTGTTATAAATCCCACGGGAATGGATCTTATAAAGCTCAAGCTGTGGAAAGAGCAGGACGGTGTTTGTCCGTATTCTCAGCAGAGAATAAGCATAGAAAGACTGTTTGAGCCGGGCTATGTGGATGTTGACCACATTGTGCCGTACAGCATAAGTTTTGATGACCGTTACAACAACAAAGTGCTTGTTTTGTCAAGCGAGAACAGACAAAAGGGCAACAGACTTCCGCTTGAATATTTAAAGGGCAAGCGTGCCGAGGACTTTATAATACACATCCAAAACTCAAAGCTAAGGTCCAATAAAAAGAAAAATCTCCTCAAAGAAAGCATAACTGAGGAGGAGCTTGCAAGATTTAAAGAGCGAAACCTCAGCGATACGCAGTATATTTCAAGATTTATGCTTAATTATATAAAGCGTTATCTAAAATTTGCCCCGAACAGCAGCGGTATGAAAAATGTTGTAAAAAGCGTCAACGGCTCTGCTACTGCTTATTTAAGAAAACGCTGGGGCATTAATAAGGTGAGAGAAAACGGCGACTGTCACCATGCAGTTGATGCCCTTGTGGTTGCCTGCACTACAACAAAAATGATGAAGCGTATATCGGAATACGCAAAATATACCGAACTCAAATATTCAAAACAGCCCTACATAAAGGTTGATAAGGAAACAGGTGAGGTTCTTGATTTTGACAAATTTCCGCTCCCGTACAAGTGGTTTAGGGATGAACTAAAAATGCGTTGTTCCGATAATCCGTCATTTGTTCTAAGCCAAAATCCCCTGCCAAACTACGCGTCGAACGAAGAGGTAAAGCCGATATTTGTTTCAAGAATGCCGAGAAGAAAGGTCAGTGGCTCTGCCCACAAAGAAACAATCAGAAAACCGTATGAGCAAAACGGAGTAAGATATACCGTTTCAAGGGTGCCGATTACATCTCTGAAGCTTGATAAAGACGGCGAAATAAAAGATTACTTTAATCCCGAGGCAGATATGCTTTTGTACAATGCGTTGAAAAACAGGCTTGCTGCATTCGGAGGCAACGCTCAAAAAGCGTTTGAAGAAGATTTGTACGCACCGAAGGGCAAGGGCAAAACAGGTCCGCTTGTAAAAAAAGGTCAAGATAATTGAAAAAGCAACGCTTACAGTACCCGTTTTGGAGGATACTGCGGTTGCCGACAACGGTTCTATGGTGCGGGTTGATGTTTTCTTTGTTGAAAACGATGGATATTATCTTGTGCCGATATATGTATCCGATACGGTTAAAGACAAACTCCCTAATAAGGCTATTGTGGCATATAAAAGCTATGACGATTGGAAAGTTATGGACGACAAGGACTTTGTGTTCTCACTTTACCCCAACGATTTAATCAAGGTGAAATCAAAAAAGGATATGAAGTTTTCGCTTGTAAACAAGGACAGTACTCTTGCCGAAAATATATCTTTAAAAGAATTTTTCTGCTATTACAAGGGTGCTGATATTGCAACATCTTCTATAAAAGTGATTAATCATGATAATACATATTTTATCAGAGGGGTAGGAGTGAAAACCTTATTATCCATTGAAAAATATCAGGTGGATGTGCTGGGCAACATAACCAAGGTGACAAAAGAAAAGAGAATGGGTTTTAAGTAATGGGATACAGAAATATTTTTCTTGCAAACGCAGCAAAGCTCTCTGTAAAAAACGAGCAGCTTATAATCGACAACGGCGAAATCACCAAAATACCGCTTGAGGACATCGACTGCATAGCCGCGGATAATCCGCAGGTAAATGTAAACGGATATCTGCTTGCAAAATTTTCGGAATACGCAATAACCTTTTATGTGTCCGACAAAAAGCATTTGCCGTGCGGAGTGTTTTTGCCGGTAAGCCGTCATTCAAGGCATCTGTCCGTACTAAGGGGACAGATTGATATGAGTCTGCCAAGCAAAAAACAGCTTTGGAAACAGATAATAATGCAGAAAATAGAAAACCAGGCTTCAGTCCTCCGACTTTGCGGTATAGATGAGTGGGAATCGGTAGACTGTATAAAGCACAAGGTAAAGTCGGGCGACAGCACCAATATGGAGGCTGTCGCGGCGTCGCAGTATTTTAAACTGCTGTTCGGCAAAAGCTTTTCAAGAAGTCAGGAAAACATTGAAAATTCAATGCTCAATTACGGCTACGCTGTTTTGCGAAGCACAATATCAAAGTATCTCATAGTCTATGGCTTTGAACCGAGTATCGGCTTGTTTCACAAAAGCACACTAAACAATTTTAACCTTGCCGATGACATTATAGAGTGCTACCGACCCGTAGTTGATTTGTTTGTAAAAAGACATTCGCATAATGCAGATGAACTAACTACCGCAATCAAAGCTCAGCTTGTGAATTTGCTGTCGGCAAATGTTATCATAGACAACAGGCTGTTTGCCTGTTCACGGGCGGCAGAGCTTACAGTGCAAAGCCTGAGCGGATACCTGACATGCAATAACAGCAGTTTGCTGCTGCCGCAGATAATGGATTTGGAACAGCATACCTATGAATAAATTTATGAGAATGATAGTATTTTTTGATTTACCCGTAAAAACCAAGGCACAGCGAAGAACCGCAACCAAGTTTCGCAATTTTCTGCTCAAGGACGGCTATTTTATGGTGCAGTTCTCCGTTTACTGCCGAATATGCAACGGGTACGACGATGTTGAAAAGCACAAAATAAGAATACGCAGCAATAAGCCCGATAACGGCTCTGTTCGGCTGCTGGTAATTACCGAAAAGCAGTATGAAAAAATGGAGCTTATAATCGGCAGTCTTGTCAACGAAGAGGAGCACTGCGTGTTTGAACAGCTTTCAATTTTTTGAAAAAACACAAAATCCCTGTATTTTCTGAACACATAACTTAAAAATTAAAATGAAAAATCCCGCATAAACACTAAGTTTATGCGGGATTTTCGTTCCCTATTATATCATACCAAGAACAATTAGGGAACTACAACGAAAAGGTCATTCTTTTTAAGCATAACATAATTATATCATACCAAGAACAATTAGGGAACTACAACTTTATTTTTTCGCCGAAACACTCACAAAGTATTATATCATACCAAGAACAATTAGGGAACTACAACATGGAAAAATTGATGGAGAAGAATTTAACAATTATATCATACCAAGAACAATTAGGGAACTACAACTGTTGGCATTAACTCCGACTGGATAAACAATTATATCATACCAAGAACAATTAGGGAACTACAACAATGACAGAGCGTGAGTTTTACGGCGAAAAATTATATCATACCAAGAACAATTAGGAAATTTATGTTAAGTTCTTATGAATTTATTTTATCATAAAATTTTTGTTTTGTAAATTTAACATAAGATTTTATTTGCTTATTTGTTTTCTGTATTATATAATTTATAAGTCAGTTAATTGTTTGGGTGGATTGGAATGAACAAAATATTTGGATTTTTAAAGAGTGAGGCGGTAATGCTTATATCGCTGCTGCTGGCACTTGTATCAATGCTTTTTGTAACGCCGAGCACAGAATATTTCAGCTATATTGATTTTCGCACGCTGTCCCTGCTGTTCTGCCTGATGACGGTTATGGCAGGCTTTAACAGACTCGGATTATTCAAATTATTGGCTCAAAAGCTGTTAAATTACGCAAAAACTGTCTGTTCGGTAATTCTCATACTTGTATTGCTCTGCTTTTTCAGCTCAATGATTATCACAAACGATGTTTCGCTCATAACATTTGTGCCGTTTACGGTTGTAACGCTCAAGCTTGCGGGACAAGGCAAAAAACTGATTTTTGCCGTAACTTTGCAGACCGTCGCGGCAAACCTCGGCAGTATGCTTACTCCGATAGGAAATCCGCAGAATTTGTACTTGTTTTCCGCCTTCAATATGAAAATTACCGATTTGCTTGAGACGATTTTTCCGTACGCTTTGCTGTCGTTTGTTTTGCTTGTTGTTTTTGCTTTATTTTCGGGCAAAGCCGAGCTAAAACCTGTCACAAATATTTCTCATCTAAAATACGATTCAAAGCTTATTGCAATGTATTTTGTGCTGTTTGCAATTTCCCTTTTGGGCGTATTCAGAATAATAAATTACATTGTGTTGCTTGCGGTAACAGTGATTGCGGTGCTGTTGTTTGACAGACGCTCGCTTCTAAAGGTTGACTACAGTTTGCTTTTGACATTTGTGTTCCTGTTTATTTTTATAGGAAATTTGGGCAACATCGGCGTTGTTAACGATTGGCTGTGCAATACTGTAGGCGGAAACGAGGTCGCAATAGGCATTATTGCAAGTCAGGTGCTTTCAAATGTGCCTTGTGCAATTCTTTTGTCGGGCTTTACACAAGATGTAAACGCTCTTTTAATCGGAGTAAATATCGGAGGATTGGGAACGCTTATCGCTTCTATGGCAAGCCTTATCTCGTTTAAATTTATACAAAAAGAAAATATCTCAACGGCAAAATACCTGCTCGTGTTTACGGTTGTAAATATCGTATTTCTCTCAGCTAACCTGCTGATTTATCTTATCACAGCTTGATGTTTTGTAAAATTTATTAATTATTTATTTGTAAAGTTACACACCCTGATTTTTAATCGACAATAATCAGGGTGTAAAATTTATTTAATAAAAAGTAATATGTTATAAAAAATGTATAAAATACTTGAAATTTTGGTTGTGAAATTATTTAACATATGGTAAAATATGATTAATGTCATATATTGGTGAATTTGAGAGGGAAAACTATGTTGCCGTATATATTAGTCATAATTCTTATATTTGTTGTTGCAATACTGATTAGAAACGAAATTCAAAAATCAAAAGAAACAGATAACGGACAGAATGAGAGTGATATATTAAAAATAAATGAATTTGCCTCGGTTTCTTCTGATAATACAGAAATTAATACAGATAACAAAGTACCTTTGGAAAAAATAAATATAATTAACGATACTGTATTAAAATCAGAAAAAATTAAATGTGATGATAATAGAGATGAATCGGATAAAACAGAAAATGAATCAAATACAGGAGTATGCCATAATCAAAATGAAGAAGATGCACAGCTTTTTATAGTAGAAGAAAAAACATCGGAATACGAAAGGGAAATATATACATCTGAAAAAATAAATTACAATAATAAGGTCACTAAATCCGATTTAAAGGAAAAATTTTCTCAAATGAAAAAAATCAAAATAAAGAAGCCATCCTTGGATTATTTTGACCAAAATTATAATAAAAAATATTCAGAGTATTTGTCTGAATTATTTTATAAACAGGCTTATTTTATGAAAGATGTTACGGATAATTACAATGATTGCAGCAAATGTTATTATTACAGTCCCGGATACGATGACTTAAATTACAGACAATTAAGAACATATCTGACTTGGCGTACGAAAGTAAGACAAGGTGTTATTGTTAAAACAGATCAAAGTTATGTCTATGTCTACATAAATGAATTAGCAAATAAAATATCTGATTTAGACGATAAAGCATTGTTGATGCATTTTATTGATTTTGCGACACAATATAGTCAATTGGATCCTTATTTTAATTACGATTTTAAAATCTGGATAAAAGATTTTTATATAATGAACGATATTCCGTGCTCTTTTGAAGAAATTGACAGTTTATTACCAAAGCATTTAAAAAATAATATCGAACGGTTTGAAAAACCTAATAGAGATAAATATGCACAAAGTGTTAACCTTTTAAACAAAATTTCGAGTTACAAATTTTTAGAAAGTAATTTTTTTAAGACTGAATATGGATATTTACTGATTGATGGAATTAATTATTCGTTTAAGATTATAGAAGAGTATCTAAAGGGAATGGGTATTGATTTCTTTAATATGATTTATTCTTATAATTACAATGAGTATCTATGGAATCCTTTCGGAAGATTGCATTTTTACAGAAAACCTAAAAAGTTACACAAAGAAACGGAATTTGTTTCGGGTGAAAAGTTTATTTATGATAACGGTGTCGGGAGCAGATGGTGTTATTATTATGATTTTAACATTTTTAGAGGAGCTGTTGGGTACTCAATTAAGTTAATAGAAAATGAATTGCGTAAGCTCTTGGGTTACAAATATAAGCTTCGACCAAACCCCGTGAGTGTTATTAATGATGCAGCATATTATATGCAAGAAGAAAAAAGCAAAAATCAAATTAAAGTGTTAGAAATATTTACTACTGAAAAATTTTCTCAATTAGTAGTAAACGCTGTTGACGAGTTTTTTGATACAACAAACATAGAGTTGAAAATTATGTCTGATAAATCTCACAAAAAAAGCAGCAATATAAATGTGAAAAATAATTTTATACCTGTTTAGGTAGAATTAGATGTTGGTAAGTTTGCGTCAATACGAGAGAGTTCTCAAAAAATTCAGGAGGTGCTTGTATCGGAAGACGAGGAAGAATCTTCAGAGAATTTGGATATACAAAAAAATATTGAGCCAAAGATAGAGGAGAAAATTAAAATAATTGATTTGGATAACAGTAAGAATGAGTTTGTGGGATTTAAAGCTTCGTTGAGTGAGGTGGAAATTAAGGCATTGTCAGCAATATTAGATTGCGATGAAAACACTGATACAAAGCTAAATTCACTTGCATTAAAATATTGCGAAATGCCTCAAACTATAATTGATGGTATCAATGAGAAGGCTCTTGAATATATTTCTGATAATCTTATAGATACAAGTGATGTTATTTGTATTTATGACGATTACATAGATGAAATAAGGAATGTTTTTAAGGAGGATAAATATGAGTGAAAAAGTACCTAAAAGGATCGCTAAGACTATAATTAATGCTTTGGGTGGAGGTGTTGTTCCCAGAGTAGGTACAGGATATATTGCAGTAGGTCGCGAAACGGAAATTAGAGCACTATTGAATGATGTTTCAATAATAGAAGAAGGTGGTGCTACATTTCGTTTTATCGTTGGTAAGTACGGCAGCGGAAAAAGTTTTTTGCTTCAGACAATAAGAACATATGTTATGGATAAGGGTTTTGTTGTAATTGATGCCGATTTATCTCCTGAAAGAAGACTTATGGGTACTAAAAATCAGGGATTAGCTACTTTTAAAGAGCTTATAAAAAATATGTCCACAAAAACTAAACCTGACGGCGGAGCATTATCACTTATACTGGAAAAATGGATAAATTCTGTAAAAGCGGAAGTGGTAAAGGAGCAAAATCTTGATATTGAGAGCAACGAATTTGAAAAAGCGGTAGACAAAAAGATATTTTTAGTAATAAACGAAATTCAGGAAATGGTCAACGGATTTGATTTTGCAAAAGTAATTTCGCTGTATTGGAGAGCAGTCAGGACTGACAATGATGATTTAAAGAGCAAAGTTCTTCAGTGGTTCAGAGGCGAGTACAAAACAAAAACAGAAGTTAAAACAAACCTTGGTATTAATGCTATGATTTCAGATGAAAATTGGTATGAATACATAAAACTTTTTTCTATATTTCTTGTAATGGCAGGATATAAGGGAATGTTGATGCTTATAGATGAACTTGTAAATATTTATAAGATTCCAAATTCTATTACTCGCCAGTATAATTATGAGAAACTATTAACAATGTATAATGATACTTTGCAGGGAAAAGCAAAATATCTCGGTATTATTATGGGTGGCACTCCTCAATGTGTAGAAGATGAACGAAGAGGTGTTTTCAGTTATGAGGTATTAAAATCGAGATTGGAATCGGGTAAGTTTGTTGATAATACCACACATGATTTACTTTCCCCTATTATTAAACTTGAACCGCTATCTTATGAGGAGCAATTCGTGTTAATAGAAAAGATTGCAAAAATTCATTCTGATCTTTATTCATATAAGATGACGCTAACAGAAGAAGAAATGATAAGCTTTATAAAAATGGAGTTTGGCAGAATAGGGGCGGGGAAAAACATAACGCCTCGTGAAGTCATAAGAGATTTTATTCAAATATTAAACATTTTATATCAAAACCCTACTAAGAAAATGAAAGACATTTTAGGCGATGAATCAGTAACACTGTCAGAAAATACTACAACTGAAGAGGAGATTCACGAAGAGTTTGCGGAGTTTGTATTATGAGTGGATCAGTATATGATAAGTTGGCACCGTTTATTCAAGATTATATTTATAAAAATCATTGGGAAGAGATAAGGGGTATTCAAATTGCGGCTTGTGATGTGATATTTTCTTCTGACTCAAATTTATTGCTTTCTTCGGGGACTGCTTCCGGAAAAACAGAGGCTGCTTTTCTTCCGATTCTAACTGAACTGTATAACAGACCTTCAAAAAGCGTGGGAGTGTTGTATATAAGTCCTCTTAAGGCGCTAATAAATGATCAGTTTGTGCGTCTCAACGGATTATTGGAGTATTCAGATATTCCTGTTTGCAAGTGGCATGGCGATGTTAGTCAAAATATTAAAAATAAGTTTTTGAAAGAACCTAAAGGGGTAATGCAGACCACTCCTGAATCATTGGAAGCAATGATTATGAAAAATAAACCGTATGTTGTTGCTTTTTTTTCTGATTTACGATTTATAGTGATTGATGAAGTTCACTATTTTATGAACAGCCCGCGTGGAATTCAGCTTTTGTCTGTTTTGGAACGCATACAGCGGCTTACCGATAATATCCCCCGCAGAGTTGGGTTATCTGCAACATTGAATGACTATTCCAGTGCAGAAAAATGGCTTAATTTAGGTACTTCATATAATTGTGTAACACCAAAAGTTAATGCTTATGGAAAAAAGGTGAGGTTATCTGTAAATTTTTTTTCAACAAAAAATAATGTTGATGAAAGTGATAATTACGATGATTACTACGATTATCTATACCGTATTACAAAGAATAAAAGATGTATTATATTTTCTAACAGTAAAGCAGAGGTTGAGAAAAATATAGCGGAATTAAAGGCGATTAACGATAGAAAAAAGTCAGATAGCATTTATATGGTTCACCACGGTAATGTTTCAGGTATGCTTAGAGAGTACACCGAGAAAAAAATGAAAAATTCCGAAAGTCCTATTACTATAGGTGCTACAGTTACTCTTGAATTAGGAATAGATGTTGGCAATCTTGAAAGAATTGTTCAAACGGATTGTCCGAATTCTGTATCAAGCTTTGTACAGAGGTTAGGCAGAAGCGGCAGAAAGACTTTAGAATCGGAAATGTATTTTGTTTTCAAGGATAATTATAATATGGATGGTAGTATTCTTGAAAAAATTAATTGGAATTTTATAAAATGCATAGCAATAATTCAATTGTATATTGACGAAAAATGGATTGAACCGATATATATAGAACATTGTCCTTTCAGTGTACTGTATCACCAAACTATGAGTATTATGTATTCGGCAGGGGAAATGACGCCTGCAGCACTTGCTCAAAGTGTTCTTACACTGTCTGTATTTAAAAACATTACTCAGCAAGAATACAGAAAATTTCTTCTTCATTTGATAGATATCGGACAGCTTGAAGTTACAGAAAATAATACTCTGATTGTTGGAATTAAAGGTGAAAAAATTATAAATAATTTTAATTTCTACAGTGTGTTTTCTACGGCTTTTGAATATACTGTTTGCTATGGCAGTGAAGAAATAGGCACAGTAAGTATAAAATTCCCTAAAGGGGAAAGTTTTGCACTGGCAGGTTTTACATGGAAAGTTATTGATGTCGATGAAAACAGCAACTGTATATATGTAAAAAAAATAAAAGGAAAATCATCAAATAATTGGTTTTCTTTTTGTAACACTATTATACAAACCAAATTAATGAAGAAAATAAAAGAGGTTTTACTTTGTGATAATATTTATTCTTATTTAAGTGTTAGTGCAAAAAAGCTGTTAACAGAAAATAGATTTGAATTTTGTGAATTCGGTTTGTCAGATAATCATATTGTGGTATTCTCGGATAATACTTTAGGGTTGTTTCCTTGGCTGGGTTCTAAAGCAATGCTTGCTTTTTACTATTATTTTATTTCTGAAGGTTTTGAATGTAATATTCAATATATTTCAAGTTTGCCGTTATATCTTAAATTCAGTGAAAATTGCGATTTTCAAAAGATTAATTCAGCTTATAGTAAAATAAAAAACACACAAATTAATAAAGCAAATTTTCAAATAGTACAAGATATTGAATTAAACGGAAAATTCGATCGTTTTATTGAAAAATCTTTACTAAAAAGAGAGTACATTGAGGATTATATAGATGTTTTAGATATGCAGCAAAACATAGATTATTAAATGTACTGAAGGACAAAACACTTTTTTATCAGACCTAAATATCGTATTTCTTGCAGCAAATTTGTTATTGCGGCAGATTATAGGGTGACGGTACTGTGTTTTGTAAAAAGATATTTAACACAGTTTAACTGCATAACAGACGGGTGTGAGGTGTATATTACGCTATAATGAAACATCGGACTTGAAATTTATTTCAAATCCGATGTTTTTTGCTGCACTGTGGGCAAAGATAAGACTTTAAATATAGTTTATGCAAATTTGCTCTTTCTGTAAAGTACTGCAAACAGTATTGCCGAAATAAGAATATTTACTACGATAATAATTATGCTTTCACATTTAAAATCAAGGGTTGATGTGTGATTTATAAGATTAAAAATCTGCTGTGAATACAGCACTCTGCCTGCATTATTTATTACATCATTAAACTGAGAGAGCATAGGGACAAATGATAACACAAGCATAACAGGCATAGTTATTGAAGTATTCAAGATCTGATTTTTGCTTGCAGTGCCTATTGTACCTCCTATTACTATTGATGTTAAAATACCAACAGCCATAATTCCCATAAAATACAGAATTTCAATTCCTGTAAATTTTCCAAGCACACAGAATACTGCTGCCCCTAACATACAAATCAGAAAAATGTACCCGCCTATACCGATAAAATATTCATAAGATTTTACATTTGACATAAGCAAAACCCTGAGTGTGTTTTTTTCTTTTTCTTCTGCTATGATTGATGACATACTTACGATCGGTGCCATAGTTATGTACATCGGAGAGAAGAGGTAGACAAAAAAGTTCTCCGGCATATTTTCGATATGTACCGAAAGCGTCATTACTGCAGCAATTAAAGGATGCATAATGAACTGAATGAGAATTGCTTTATTCTTAAGAGTATCTTTTAGCTGTTTTCTGAATATAAATAAAATATTTTTCATTGTTTAAGTACCTTTCCTGTAAGAAGCAGAAATACATTTTCAAGATTAGGCTCTGACGAGTGAATCGACTTAATGCTTTCAGATTCAACAAGCTGTTTGATTTTATCAGATGATTTTGGGGAATTTGGAAGGCTGATTTTTTCTCCGTTTTTAAGGGTAATATCAATAACATTCATATAATTGTATTTTGAACAAATTTTCTGAGGATTCCCATACTCAACGATTTTTCCGTCACATAATAAAGCAATATTGTCGCAAAGCTTTTCTGCTTCATGCATATTATGCGTAGTAAGAAATACAGTAGTACCTTTCTGCTTTTCTTCTTGAATAAGACCGTGAATATGCTGTGCTGTCTGAGGATCAAGTCCGGAGGTAGGTTCATCAAGAAACAACAGCTCTGCTTCCTTGAGAAATGCCCTTGCAAGATTAAGTCTTGCTTTCATACCTTTTGAGAGATTTTGCACCAAAGTTTTTCTTGCACCGTACAAACCTGTTTTGTTTAGCACATATTCAATTCTGTTTGATGAAATTCTAAAAATTTGCGAGTAGAATTTAAGGTTTTCATACACAGAAAGTCTTTCATAAAGCCCAAAGCTGTCCATCATTATTCCGATTTTTGAATATATTTTGCAGTCAAGATTTACGCAGGAAGTTTCAAGAATATATGCATCGCCGCCGTCCGCCCTAATCTGCCCTGTAAGTATATTGATAAGCGTGGTCTTTCCTGCTCCTGACGGTCCTAAAACTCCTACTATTTCGCCTTTACCTGCTTCTAAATTAATCTTGTCAAGTACCGTAGTGTTCCTGTATTGTTTTGAAATATTGAAAGTTTCAATTACTTTCATTTTTATAATTCTCCTTCAGTCTCAATAATGCGTCATTTAAATTTTTGTTTTCTATTCTCTCTTTTATTGATGTAACAGCCAAGCTTACTGCAAAACAGATTCCAAAGCTTATAAAAAACATCAGCCACGCAATAATATTGTCAATAGGAAACCATTTAAACAGCCGGATGCATACGGCAAGTATTCCTATTACGCAGATAATCATTGAAGCTGTACGAAGTAAAATTGACATTCGTTTGATAATTACATCTGTAAAAAACAAAAATCTTAACAGGGTGATTGCAATTGAAACTCCCAAAAATTCAAATAAAGTTTTTAAAGTAAGTCCATTTGTTCCGAGTTGAAATAAGGATGAAATATCTTTGCCATCCTCTCCGAAAAGCAGGCTTAATATGCAAAGAATAAGAGTTGTTATTCCGAATATTGTAAATGCTTGACCTATGTATGAAAATATCGTTTTCTTTTCTTCCATCTTACTTTACCCCCATTATCCTTTTGAAGTTTTCTGCATACTGACGAGAACAAATCAACTGTTCGCCGTTATTAAGAGTGATTCTGATTTTTCGGTTTATTTCAGCTTTCAGGCTTTTAATCATATCTATGTTTACAAGGCAGGATTTACTTACTCTGAAAAAACCGTATTGCTTAAGCTGTTCTTCCAGTTCATATAATTTTGATTTTGATTCATATACCGTGTCTCGAGAATAAATAAAGCATTTTCTGTCTATGGACTCAATGTAATAAATCTGATCGAGATTAATAAGCAGAGTTTCATTTTTTATTTTAACTGTGATTTGTTTATTGATTATCATCGCCGCTGATACGATTCTGTCTATTTCAGGAGTAATCTTTTTGCAGGTAATTGAAATTTCGGTTTCTTTAATATTTTTATCTGTTTTAATATCGATCTTCACATCATCACCGTCCGTAAATAATATATTATAAATTGCTCGATTATTCAATATATTGTGACACAACTTGCCGTTTAAACTACATTAATTGCCATTCAATGAAATAGAATTATATATCACAATATTATTTTTTTTATCAAAATCGGTTACGCTGTAAATAGAGAAAAAGCTTTGGAGAATATAATTTTCTTCAAAGCTTTTTATATATTTTTAAGATAAATAATGTTGTGTTAATAATGTGGTAAATTGACAGAGTGGTATTATTAATACCGTTTCAGCTATTTAAAACAGTACTTCAGTATTAAAAGCGGTTATAAAGATTTACTGCATATAATCTTGTATAGCAAAGTATAGCAAAAACGGCTTAAACGCAGTGTTAAGCTGTTTTTTATTGGCAGAGGTAGAATGTGGTCATAAAAATGGAAGATAAGCTCTGGCATGTTGCGGTGTGTTGCAAGCGAAAAAGCTTCATTAACGCTTTCGCTAAGTCCTTCTTCTGATACATTTTTAACGCTTGTAAAATAAAAAAGGTTACTGCAATTCAGTAACCTTAATGTTTGGCAGGGGCAGAAGGACTCGAACCCTCGGCACGCGGTTTTGGAACGACTGTTGAAAGCTCAAAACTGCATAGACAAGCCACTATTTAAGCCAAATTCATAGCATCAAAATTACATTTTCGTGGTTTTGATGCTTTTTTGATGCTATTGGTATTTTTAAGCTTACAATATAATAGCTGATGACTTTTTTATTCTATAGAAATTTCAAATGCTGACGGTATGTTAAAATAACATCCTTTATTGCAGTGTATGGTAACATGCTAAAATCAATCTGTCAATCAATTCATAACTCAAATTTTGCGCCGCTGTAAACAAAGAATACAAAGCGGAAACAGATTCGTTTTATTTTTTCAGTATATTAAACTATATGTTTTTGCTGATTTTTATATATTCTCGCAGATATTTGAATGGGAAAGGTACAACGGTATATTGACCGTTGCGTACAAATTCAACGGAGAGAAGTGGTAGCAGGTCCTTGAATTCCATTTTCTTTTCTGATATTATTTTACGAATAATACAAGCTCTGCTGACACCGGATCTTCTAAGCGATTTTTCTCCTGCATAATAGTACACTTCTTCACCCTCTTCAAGAACAAAATCCTTTTTAAAACAGCATATATTTACGATATTACTCATAAGGTATTCGTCATTTTTTAGACTTTTGATTCTCGGATGCATCCACACACCATATTTATCGCGCATATACTGATTTAGATCAATAGCATACTTTTTTTGCATATTCATAAATCTGCGAATTTCATACTTTGTAAGAATAGGTTGCTGCTCTCTTATAATTGCTATAAGATTGTTTGTTTCATCAGCGTACTGTGGATATTCTGATGAAAATGCATTAATCATATTAATTAGATTTTCTTTTCGTACTGCTGTGTTTGGGTTGGTTTCTTTAAGTGCCATGTTGAGTTTGTAAATGTCAGGAATGGTAAATTCGCAGGTCCTCACAATTGCGTGTATATTATTAATATCAGAAAACACAAGACCTTCAACACTGTTACATACCCTGCTGTTTTCTTTGTTGTATTCTGAATACATAAGCATTATTCGTTCTTTATCAGTACTTTCTGTGGGTTCAATATCATTAAAGGTTTCAAAATTCAAATCACCTGTTGGTGTTACTGTCATCATATTGTATTCAAAGTGAGAATCAGGGTATGTATATCCTTCTATCTTTTCTCTTGTTACAAACGACCAGGTTTTGTCTGTCTTTAGTTGTGTCCAATCATAAATAGAGAGTTTACGACTATAAATATCCCCTTTAATTATTAATTCCTGGACTACCTTTTTTACCATGTTTTTTAATTTTTCCTCGCTATGGTTTTCAACTATAATATGTTGAACAATCAGACCGTTGTTATCATCTTTGTGTGGGTCCGGTAACTTATTATTTTCATAGTATTCCTCACCATAGATAATACGGATATTGTAACCGCTTTCTGAGGTTGTATCTATCAGAGGGTGTATATTGTAATCACTTTCAAGAATGCGAACAATGCTGTCAAGCATTGATTCGGACTGTTTGTCCTTGCAGTAGTCGGATATGGTAATGTCTTTTTCACTAAGCATTTTTCCGAATTCTTCTACGCTGATTTCAGTCTTTTTGCTTTTTTTAATTTCCGTTTTATCAGCAGCATCGTATGAGTCATATTCAAGTGTTAAGTAATCAGACAGTTTTAGCTTTACATCTTCAAGAAACTTATTCATTATACCCAGTTTGCTTCTGGAAAATTTTTCTGGGTTTTCATAACATAAAAATTCTACCGTATTGTGGGAATTTTTATATGAACCCGGCGCAAAGGTGTCCTTCAGGTCAACTTTGTCACTTTTCAGTTTTTTTCTGAAAGCTCCTGTTTCGGCGTCTATTATGTAGAAACTGCCCTGTTTTGAATAACTGTTTTTCCTGAATGTCTTGACATCAAGGGTTAAGTACATTCCCGGCTTAAGTGAAATCTGGAGGAATCGGAACATATATATTTCTTTAGTTGATTTGTCTCTTATCGGGGATGTGCTGTCGCCATAGTATAACTTACCTGTAAGATTATTATAGGAGAACAACTCGCCTTTAGGAGTTTTCATAGAGTTTATAAGCAGTTGTGCAAGAAGTCTGTCATTATAATAGAAAACCCTGTTTCTTTCAGCCTTATCCAGAACATTGATTTTTTCTACGGCAACATTTGGATACTGCTCTTTTATCTTTCTGCTAAAATTGAGATTATATTCTTTGCCTTTTTGAAAAAGAACAAGTGCTTCTTTTCCAAAAGAATGTTGCACTGCAAGTGCTTTGTATTCAGCGGTAGGAATATCAAGGATATTTGTATTGTATAAACCTGTTGTGCCTTTGACAAAGTAAATGTCAAAATCCCTTTCTATATTTTCATAGTTGTATTCTGCTCGAAACTTGTTGGTAAGTATCATAAAAAATCTTCACTCCTTATCATATTAATATTTGTGGTTATAGGTTTTCCGTCTTGGTCAATCAATCCCGGAATCTCTACAATTTTTCCGTCACAGCTTATAGTAGGTTTCGTATTGTTGTTTCCTACAAGGTTGATTATATATGCCCTTTTGCCCTTAATAGTATCAAGCTTTTGCCGTATTCTTTCAGTAGTGCTTTCTCTGTCCTGCAGGTAAGTAGGCTTCCAGTTTTTGAAGTCAACATAAATACCGTCATTAAGTTCAAAATCAAAGGACTCAAATCTATCAGGGTCATTAATTGGCTTTAATTTCATTCCCCGTTCTCTGCTTAGTATAAACTCGCCGCAGACTTCTCCTAATGCACCTTTATAGATGTTGTGGAAAAGCACAGGGCTCATCATATACATATTTTTTTCAAAAGTTGTTGCATAACCTAATTTAATGAAGTGTTCTCTCATACCGCTATATTTCATCGCGTATGGAAGATAAGAGTTTTTCTCTCCTGCCTCATAAATAATAGTTTCGTTTGTTATACCCTTCATTTTTGCTCTGCCACTGTTTTGAAAGTCAATTTTACTTGTACCAAAATCAATAATTACATCATCAAAATCATAGTACTGAGAGTAAAGGTATTTGTTGATTTTTTTACCGGCAGTAATATAAAGCATTTTCAAATTATAGTCAGCATTATATTGGCTTTGATTTGCAGTAGGAAAAGTCAACACCAGCTCTCTTAATTCATGCCATATTTGCATACTCCTTTCGTTCCATTTTCTGTAAAGCAAGCCTTTAATAGTCCACATTCCGGTTGAAGATATTTTTTCTGCAGTATTAAGGATGCGCTGCCGTTCATCCGAATAATCACTTCCAAGAGTTTCTCTCAAAACAGCAATAGCCTCCAGCTCAGGCGACATTATTCTTTTCCGTAGTTCACCGCTATATATCTTTTCAAGCAGCTTGTCCTCAATGTAAATATTAATGTTTCTGTTTTTCACAAATGTGCGGCACATTCTGCCTACTGCCTGAATGACTTCTCTTGTTGCCTGCATACGGATACTTTTAATTTTATATAGTTCATTATTTTCATATGTATGCCCTGTAGAGTAGGAATTAAAGGCTGTTCTAATAAGACTATTAAGTTGTGAACGCTTGATTTCTCCGTTTTCATACAGACTTTCTATTTGTACCAACATACTTATCAGCTGGTTAACTGTAATTTTTTCATCTGTATAAATATTGGTAGTAAGATTTGTAATATTTCCAAGATACAGAGCATCAATATCCTTTGTAAAGTGGCGTTTATCCTTTGGATTTTTACATTCGGCAAGTTCAATATAGTTTGTTTTGTCTGTAACTGCATATTGCAGATTTTGCCCTGCGCCGATTGTACTGTAAGAAGAAATTATAAGAATTTTTTCTCCTTGCTCCAATTTATTAATCAGAACTTTTTTATCCTCTTCAAAATTTTTGCTTTTAAGCACAAACAGTGTATCTGTTGCGTTATAGTTTAGTCCGCAAAATAAAATTGCCTTTTCCATTAATCCTAAAAGCAGATTATAGTTCATAGATGCTTTGTTTTCCTCAGGAAGAGCCATTCCAAGGTAAAGCATGGATTTTAGTGTTGTATTTTTAAGGAAGGATACCATAGCATACAGAATATTGCAGTACCTGATTCGGTAATATATTTCTTCACACTCATTGTCAATAATATTACCGCATACCATTGAAAAATCATTGTTTTCAAATAATTCTCTGCAAATATCTTCACTTCTGCTTTCACTGTACTCAGTACTGATAACTTCGGTGCTAAGACTAATTCCTTTGTCCTTGTATGGTTCATAAAGCCTGAACATCTGTTTTTTAACTCTGTCTTTCATATCTTCAGGTGTAGAATGAAAGTCGTTCTCCAGATAGTTTCTGAGATAATCAAGATTGTAGTTGCCGACAACAGTAGGTATTTCAGCGGTAGCTGAAAGTCCGATGACAGCATTGTGCTTTGAAATATATCCTATAATTTTTTCAGGTGTATCATATAGTTTTATAAAACGGAGATTTGTAAAGTCAAAGTGTGAGTCGCTATCTTCAAATTCAAAGATTTCAATTCCTTTTTGGTAGAAAGAATCGTCTGGAATATTGTGTTTTTCTTTCTGACTTATTTTCTGCTCACATAATTCACCAAGCAGGAGTTTGCTTTGGTTACTGCTAAGCTCAAGCTTTTTCATAATAGTAGATATAGCATTTTCAATAGTCATAGCATCAGCAATAAACGGTCTTTCCTTGTTGATGATGTTCATATATTCATTAGCCCAGTGAAAAAGAAATCTTCTGAAGTGAAGTAAAAATCTGTTAATATTTCTTAAAAAGCTATAAATTACAATATCGTCTTTTTTGCGGTTTTCAAAGAATGTTTTTTTATCCTCAAAGAAAACCTTAACAATGTTTTCCTCCTTATCCTTTGTTGCACGAATATACTTTGCATTTCCATTTAGTATAGAGTGGTAGGTAGCATCCTTGAACAGGAAATTTTGTTTTCTGTCAATATGATTTTCGTTTACCTTTATACTCAGATTAGTGTGATATTCATTGGCAATTTCATCCGCCTCTTTTTTCAACTTTGCAAAGGTAATTATTTTACCTTTACTATAGTCAATTGAGTCAATAGCCTTTTTAAGATTGTTTGAAAAATAATCCGTGTTAAAAGTTCTTAATATCTGCCTGAAAACAGAAATATAATCTTCTCGAACTGAAACAGCTCTTTCAATCAGCTCATTTTCAATAGTGGATTTTGTCGCATCAAATTCATCAACAATAATGATTGAATCGGTAAATAAAGGAGATTTTATAAATTCATAACTAGGTTCTACTATAACAGAATTTCGCTTCATAAATTTGCTGATACTCATAAGAATAATCTTTCTTTCATCAGCAAATACTGCAGGATAAAGTGCACCTATCCACTTGTAATTTGCATCATTCTTTATTGCTTTTAGCTTGTCTTTTTTATTTGAAAACCTCTTTTTCAGTGTATCGGAAACAAAGTGCCTGAAATTTCTTTCTGCCCTGTTAACAATATCAACTAACATCTGTTGATATTGAGTATCGTTTATATTGCTGTTTTTTATTTTTTTGTAATTTCTTATTGCTTTTTCAAGTTCATAATATTCAGCGGATATAAATTCTTCAGGAATATCAAGAACAGGGATTTTATCTACAACTTCATCAAAATTTGAACGTATTCGCAGTACCTCTTTATTGTATAATTTTTCATCATTATATGCTCTTTTTAAATCCTCTTCCGGAAGATTTTTGTTGAGGGTTGTAAGGTATATTATTTTTCTTGTGTTGTTAGGATTTGCGGCGTATTCTCGCATACAATTTGTGATTGTGTAAGTTTTTCCGTATCCTGTGGGAAGTTCACAAAGAAAAAGGCCGTTTACATTGTCGTTTAAAACTGAGTCTATGTATTGTTTCGTAGTTATCACCTCGTTAAGATTTGTCACTATATAGTATAACATAATAAAAAGGATAAATAAGGGCATATAGTACCCCCTATTTATCCTTGACATAAATCTATATTCTTTTTTAAAAGTTCGATCATTTTTGATTTCACATTATCGGGCTGTAAAATCTCTACATTACCAAGACCAATTATCCATCCTAAAAATATATTAGACGGAACAGCATAAAAGGAAACCTGTAAATATTCTGTTTGCTCGTCATCACAAATTTCAATGTTTGTACCAAATTGGTCAAGAAATGCACCTACCAAGTATTCGGGGATTTTTACAGTAATACATTCTTCTTTCCCGGAAAACATGCCGATTCTTCGGGATACATATGTATCCGGATTGAATTCTGAAAACTGTTCCTTTCCTCTTATTTCAAATTCCAACTGTTCAATATGGTAGAGTTTGTCAACTCTGTAAACTCTTTCTTTAAGAATACCATCAGTTTCCTTGGTGTCATATCCATAAAGATAATATCTACCGTCTGCCCAAATAAGTGTAAACGGATTTAATGAATATGATTTTCCATTTCTGTTTTTCAGGACCTTATCCTTAGTCCAATGACGGTATTCAAAGGAAATCTGCTTTTTATTATTTATTGCGTGCACAATATTATTTATGTTGATTAGTATTCTCTTGTTTTCACTTTTTGCAATATTGATACCTAAAATACTCCTGTCTAATGCTTCTGCATCATATATGCTGACGGTGCTTCTCAACTTCTTTGATATACTATCCGCAATGCCGTTTGGAATAATATTAGAGGCATAAATAGAGTCTAACAATAATTTTATTTCGGCGTTTTGTAAAAGACGGTCTCCGATAAAGTAGGTAGCATTTCTACCTCTGCCTGAAATTATTTCTACGCCAAAATCTTCACGCAGTAATTTAATATCTCTTTTTACAGAGTCATGTTCACATTCAAATCCTTTGTTGTAGAGCTTTTGTAAAATCTCCTCCATAGATAATTGATGATCTTCATCAGTGTATTTTTCCAGTATTCTGTATAGCATTAATATTCTGCTCTTATTTCTGCTCAAAGTATCCTCCATAATATTTTGGTAAGTATATTCTTTATATTTAGTATATCACCTGAAAATAGTGTGTTCAAGAAAAAAATAACTTTTACAAAAGAAAGTGAGTTTTTTCTTATGGATAAAGTACATAGATCTGAACTTTCTTTTTTATATAAAAATAGTATTGCTATTATTCCAGAATTAGAATATAATAAAAACAGTAATATTCGAGGTGATAGAATGTTTGCTTATATGACTGCTGGTGAAGCCGCAGAAAAATGGAGTATATCCCATAGGAGAGTTATAACTTTGTGTCAGGAAAACAGAATTCCCGATGTAGCTATGCTCGGAAATATGTGGATAATACCAAAGGACGCTGTAAAGCCTGTTGACGGAAGAACAATAAGATATGACAATAAAAATCCTGCAAAACCCTTTGTGAAATGGGCAGGCGGTAAAGGACAGCTGTTGCCTACAATCAGAAAATTCTATCCTGCCGGAATGGGAACAACCATACGCAAATATTGTGAGCCTATGGTCGGAGCAGGAGCTGTACTGTTTGATATTCTCAACACATATGAAATGGACGAGGTCTATATATGCGATACGAATGCCGAGCTGATGAACGCTTACATAGCAGTAAAAGAAAATGTAAATCAGTTAATAGAATTGCTGATGAAGTATGAAAATGAGCACCTTAAAAGAGATGATGAGGGCAGAAAAGAATACTATTATCAGCAGAGAGAGCGGTTCAACGCAGAAATTCAGAAACCGGATGAAAACAATTCGTTGTTGAGGGCAGCATTGTTTATCTACCTGAACAAGACCTGTTTCAACGGTTTGTATAGAGTCAACAGAAAAGGCTTGTATAATGTGCCGATGGGAGCTTATAAAAATCCGAAAATCTGCGATATTGATAACCTCAAAAAAACTTCAGAGCTTTTGCAATGCGTTACTATTCTGACAGCCGATTATACTTGCATTGAAAATGTAGTTGATGAAAACACTTTAGTATATTTCGATCCACCATACAGACCGCTGACAAAGACGTCTGAATTTACGTCATACAATGCTGATGACTTTAATGATGAAGATCAGATTAAATTAGCCGAATTTATTAAATCACTTAAAACAGCGAAAGTAATGGCAAGTAATTCAGATCCGAAGAATGTAGATGAAAATGACGAATTCTTTGATGGCCTGTATGCTGGGCTTAACATAAATCGAGTGTCGGCAAACAGAGCTATTAACAGCAAAGGCAAAGGCAGAGGAAAAATAAATGAACTGTTGATTAAAAATTATTAAAAAAAGGGGGGTGAAATGATGCCATATGGTGAATATGCAGAATGTCCAAACTGTGGTAAAATTGCTCACGGAGAAGAAGAGATAGAAGAGCTTTTTGGTTACAGAAATATGGGCGATGAAAAAATCATTCCGCAGTCTTGGTGCAAAGAATGTAGGAGTGATAGTTAAATCCCTAACAAAAGTGCTGATAGTGCAGAAAAATTTTTTCTGCACTATCAGATTAATACTTAATACCCTATATATGATTATTTGAACTGCGCAATATGTGCAGTTTATTCCTTTGGAAAGAAGGTCAATAACTATGAAGTTAAAAGAAGCACAGGCAAAAATTAAAACCATTTGCAATATCCCTTTTGCGGATATTTTTGAAGAGTTAGATTTTCCTATGATTATCAAGAACAAAGGCAAAACCGGTCAATTACTGGAAATGGCTTTAGGAAAGAAACTTGATAATGCAAACATCGGCTTTGAGGACGGAGAACTAAAGAGCAATAAATGTGATGCAACAGGTAGACCTCTTGAGACAGTTTTTATTACGCAAATTGCAAGTATTATTGACGAACTAATTGTTGAAAAACCGTTTGAAGAAACACACTTATACGAGAAAATCAACAATATGTTGTATGTACCTGTTTGCAAAGTCGGAGATCCGCATAACTGGATGTTTCTTGATGCAATTCATATTGATTTGTCAAAACCCGAGTTTTCTTCTCTTTTGAACATTTGGAGAGATGATTATTACTCTATTTGCATACAGTTAAAAGAACACATTGAAACATCAAAGGATGGATTTATACATACATCAAACGGTAGGCATATTCAGGTTAGGAGCAAGGACTCTAAGCCTTATCATCCAGTTTATTCAAAAATATACGGACGGAAAGTTTCAAACAAAAACCATGCTTTTTATTTTCAAAAGCAATTTGTTTATGATGTAAGAATTGCATATGGAGGTTAACATTGCATTGCATAATATTGAATACAATCTTCAATCTGATAATAGAACCGGCATCAGAATAGAAGTTGCTAAATTATTTACTTTAGAAGAACCCGGAATTGGTAAAGGTGAAAATTGTTCCAAATATCACTATATCGTAGAGCACTATGGTGAATATTCAATTATTCTCAAAAGACCAACAGGTTTGAACAAGGGTTTTGATTTTACGGTAAATATTAGTGGAATGTATTTTAAAAAGAATAGAAGGTATAGTAACCCTTCTCATAATGATATATTTAAAGTTTTAAACTATGTAAAAAACAACTATGAGCATGAATACGATATAGTTGCGAAGCAAATTATCAATATTTTTCAAATTAATGAATATAGTTTTAAGGGATTAGAAAATGTAGTTTTTCCGGATGGAGATGGAATATTAAGACCTATTGCAATTATTTTACTTGCCATTAAGTGGTTGTTTATGGAGCAGGATATTACATATTGGAATTGGTCAGGAAGAAATATGTTATATAACCATCTTATAGAAATGGGGCTTGTATAGTGCCGAATAAAAAGATAACAAAATGGGAACCTGAAGATTTTGAATTGGAAATGACAACGCATTGGTCGTTTCCGAAACGTGGAGATTGGGCAACTCACGATGCAAAATGGAGAGGTAACTGGTCGCCGTACATTCCTCGCAATATTCTTCTCCGCTATTCAAAAGAAGGAGATTTAGTGCTTGACCAGTTTGCAGGAGGCGGAACAACGCTAGTTGAAGCAAAGCTGTTGAATCGGGATATAATCGGAGTTGATATTAACGATGTTGCTTTAGAACGGTGCAGAGAAAAGATTGATTTTGATTATGAACAGGCAAAAGGAAAAGTGTATATTAAAAAAGGTGACGCACGAAATCTGGAGTTTATCCCTGATGAGAGTATTGACCTGATATGCACTCACCCGCCCTATGCCGATATTATCCGCCCTATGCCGATATTATCAAATACAGCGACGGCATAGACGGAGATTTATCCCAACTCAAAGTCAAGGATTTTCTTGAAGAAATGAAAAAGGTTGCAGCCGAAAGTTATCGGGTACTAAAGAAAGATAAGTTTTGTGCAGTGCTTATGGGAGATACCCGTCAGAAAGGGCATATGGTTCCGATGAGTTTTGATGTAATGAAAATTTTTCAAGACGCAGGCTTTAAGCTAAAGGAAATCATCATAAAGGAACAGCATAATTGCAGGGCAACAGGTTATTGGAAAACAAACAGCGTGAAATATAATTTTTTGCTCATCGCACACGAGTATTTGTTTGTGTTTCATAAGTGACAAACTTTCATTATAAAATATTAAATGCAGTATATATTCTATTATAATATTTTGTAAATTGCATATTTATATGCAATTTTTTAGGATATATATATTATAGGTGAAAGGATTTATGGTGATGATTTAATGAAACATAATAGATTAAGAAAAACAGATTATTTAGTTTACAAAAACATTCCATGCAGTATTATGTCTGAAAAAGAGATTATTGACACATCAAATCTGTTTTCAGAACACTACGGTGTATGGTCTTCATATTGTCCAGACAGTTCCAAGTGTAATGAAAGAGTGAAATTTCCACCAAGTATGATAAAAAAAGAATTTTGTAAATAAACCAGACAGATTTGTTGCAATGGTTTATTTTGAATCAAATCTTATTGGGCATGCTTTTTATATAAAAAGGAAAAGACAAAAGAGATTATCTGGATTCTTCAATTGGTTGTAGCAAAGCAATTTCGCGGTAATGGTATAGGCAGTGAACTTCTTCATTCTATATGGGGGTTGTCTGATTGTTACGCTTGGGAATTGTTCACTTCAAATCCAATGACAATCAAGGCATTAGAGAGAGCAACCATGAGAAAAGTAGATCCAAATACTATAAACAAAAAATTAGATAAATTAAAAAGTGTAGCATATGATATTTTTGATGACAGCTCATGGATAGATAATTATTCGTGTGGAATGGTAAATACTGAATTTTATGTTGATCATAAAGACTTAAATAAACGCATTAAAAAAACATATAAGAGGGGAACTTTTCTTTTAAACAGAGAATTATCCGAAGGATACGAATGGTTGGCTTTTACTTTTAACTCCCAACCTCCACGAATTGATGATACACAACAATTGTATGCTTATCTAGAATATCCAAATGATATTATTCAGCAAGCTTATTCTATGATGAATATGCAAAATCACAAATGGACTTCACGCACAAAGGAAGAAATAGATTATCTTTGTGAAAAATATATCAAGAAGAATGATTCAGTAATTGATGTTGGTTGTGGTATTGGTAGACACACAATAGAATTAAATAAAAGAGGTATAAAAACCAAGGAAATTGATTTTTTCAAAAGAAAATATCAAATCGGCTCAAAAAGCATATAATCCTGAGTGTTTTATTAGCGGAGATGTAAGGTCATATAAATTTAAAGAAAAATATGATGTAGCGATTGCTCTTTATGATGTTATTGGATCATTTCTCAACGACAAAGAGAACCTAAATTTATTGAAATCAATTAGAAAGATTTTAAATAATAAAGGTATCCTAATTATTTCTGTCATGAATATGACATATACAAAAAGAAAATGTTGGAATGTACTTGAAGATATTGATGACAACATAGACGCACTATTAAAACTTCAAGGAACCAATACTATGCAAAAAACAGGAGATGTGTTTTCCGGTGATTCTATGTTAATCGATGATAAGTCCGGTATAGTGTATAGAAAGGAGCAATTTTTTAGTGAAAATAGTCTTCCTTGTGAATATATCATTAGAGACAGGCGTTATACTATAAAAGGAATAGATAACTTGCTTCAAAAAGCTGGTTTTCGTGTAATTGATTCATATTGTTTTAGCGCTAAAAACATGAATCAAGAAGTGGATGAAATAAGTGGAAAAGAAATATTTGTTGTTGCTCAAAAGCAAAATAGTTTATCTTTATTATCTAGGAATACTTTTTTAATGCCACAAACATGGAAAAAGTAAAAGAAAAATATAGTGGTCGTAATATTTAAGGCAACAGCAATCGTGCTACTTGCGTTTCTCAGCAGGAGATCACATAAAATGTGGTCTCCTGTTTTTGCAAGTTACATATTCAAAATTTGCATCACTATAAACAATGATAAGCTAAGAAACCGCTGAAAAGTTTGTGTATCAAGTTTATTGAATTCTCTGTTCTGTATTTTAATGTTTCCTGTTCCTATTAGGGAAGCAACTTTCCATCCAAGTGATAAAATCTTCCTCTGTCAGTTTTCCATCCATACACTCATTTCTCTTAGTCATAGCCTCATACTTCCACTTCTTAAAATCCTTTTCAAGTATAGTATGAGCCTTAACTCTGGCGGAATATCTTTTGTAATATTTGTTGTAAATCTTAATGGCGGCGTTGTCCGCCGTTTTCTTTTTGTAGTTTTCAAGAGCTATAATATCCTGACAGTTTCTTGTTTCGTCTTCGGCAATCCTGTCACAGTAGTTTGTGCTGTAATTGCCCTTCATAATAAAATACTTACCACAGCGTTTGCACTTTCTAAAGCAAATATCTTGTTCAAGCATTTTTGTAAATTCAAGTTCAAGTGCTTTTCTGATGTTCCTGAATTTATAACTTGTATTAGGGGAAATAGGAAAGCGACAGAACACTTCCATCACGGCATCACTCAAATTATATTTCTTCTGAAATTCCTTATGCTGTTCAGTCGGCTCATATTCATTCATAACTCTGCTGAGAAAATCCTCTTGAGATAAACGAATCGGCAGGATTTTTCCATTTGGATTGCTTCTGCTGTAACTAAAATACTCCTCTCTTTGAATTGTCAGAGGCTGGTTATGTATTATTTTGTAAAGAAAATACCTTTCAGCCGGCTTGATTTTCTCCATTACTTCCGGATAAAAGTCCTCGTTAAAACAGAATTCTATTAGCTCCTTATACTCATTCTGTAATGTAAGCAGATAGTTGTAATACCATGTCAGACCTTCAACAGGTAAGTTTTCTTTCAAAAACACAGGAGGACAAATTGCTGAGTATAAAGACGCATTTGCTATATTCTCAATGAAAAGTTTGCTGTCTGTATATCTGAAAAACATTTCAACATTTTCCTGATTGCAGTTGTATATTTTTTCAGGTTTTTCATTAAATTCAATGTGCCTTTTCTCTTCGCTGTTTTTAATGAAGTTGTCAAAAGCAGAAACAAATCCGTAGCTTTCATTGAATGGCGTTTTAAAGTCCGCATAGATAAAATCAAGTATTCCCTCACCTATTTGCAGGTCAATTACAGCACCGCTAAGCACATTATGAAGAGGCTCTTCTTTTTTTATTTCATATTCATCCATAAGATCTTGAAAATACTTGTCACTATCATCCCAGTCAATATTATATTTTGCAGAGAAATGTTCTCGCAAGGCTCTGTTTTTCTCTAAGCCTTCAACCCTACTCTGTTCATAATCAGCAATATCTTCATCAGACAAATTATCAGGACGAACCTCTCTGAGTGAGCGTTCAAGTTCTTCAAATTCATCAATAGCCTCTTTCATTGAAAGGTCTTCATTAACCCTGTCAACTTTGATTGAAAACAACTTCGAGTCCGGATCGAATGATGCAAAGTTAATGAAGAAATCATAGTACACATAGCTGTTGCTTTGCCTTGAAATATTATATTTTTCATAATCTGTATGTTTATATTCCGAGTAATCCTTCTTCATAATCTGCTCCTCATTTTAGAAAATCTAAATTCTTTTAAAATTAGATAATTAACATCACTCTAACTAAGATTATACAATTCTATTGTCTGACTGTCAATTTTCTGTTACCCTAAAAGCAGAGGTGAAGAAGATGAATGAAAATTTTTATAAAAGCTATGATGAACTGCCGTTGATGTTATCGGTGCAGGAGATTGCAAAGGTACTTGGAATATCAAAGACAAGTGCATATGAATTGGTGAGGAGAAAAGGTTTTCCTGTTCTGAAAATAGGCTCAAGACTTGTCGTGCCAAAAGAAAAGTTCTGTGAGTGGGTGGAGCAGAACACGGGAGGAAGTATTTGAGATATAATTCTATAAATAATGCAAAACATTACTTCACTCTGCCGAATGAAATATTTTGTCTTGGTTTATCCTCGGGAGAAATTGCTGTGTACTGTTATCTTTTGAGGTGCGAGAACAGAAAAACATATCAGTGCTATCCCGGCTACCGAACAATCGGGAAAGCTCTGAAAATGAGTCAGAATACGGTCAGAAAATATGTTTAAAGCCTTGAGGATAAGCATTTAATCTCAACCGAGAAAACAGAGGTAATTACAAAAGACGGTCGAAAGCGCAACGGTACTTTGCTCTATACTATCCGTCCTATCACAGAAGCGATTGATTTCTTTCACAGTTAGCAGTTGAGGAAAAACGCATAATTTCGAGGAAATTATTTTAAGCAGGTTAAAGTGGGGCGTCTCCCCACGGCGTCACATCAGACGGCAGAGCCGACTGTTATGCGGTTTTACAGTATGTCAAAAATCTGAAATTGAGGAGTCTGTCAAAAATGAGCGAAAATAAAAAGAAATATGCCTATTGGATGAAGCCTTCAATGGTTGAAGAAATGACAGAAATGCTTGATACAGCAAATGCGACTTCAAAAAGTGATTTTGTCTGTCAGGCTGTTCAGTTCTATACAGTAACGGCATTTGCAGCAGAAGAAAGCGGCGGAAATGCACTTACAGCAATTAATAACCTTTCAACCTTTATCTTCGGACTTATCAGAGCGGTCGGACTTATCCTCACAGGCTTCGGCGTTGTGCAGATTGGTCTTTCGCTCAAATCACACGACCCGTCACAAAGAGCCAACGGTTTCCTTACCCTTGCAGGCGGCGTCATCATCACCTTCGCAAAGGAAATTCTTAATCTTATTATCGGCTCTTAATCAAAACAGGGGTATGAGTTTTATGACCCATACCCCATAAATTTTAAGGAGGTGCTTTAATGTCCGATAATTGGGTTGTTCAGAATTTGCAAAACGCACTTGACACCTGGAATTCCAAAATTACGGAGATTTGGTCTCTAGTGCTGACATCTCCGAAAGACTTTAAGGGCGGTGGTATCTGGACGGCGATTGAGAATGTAAACTCTGCCGTGCAGGCTATCGGGTTAGCATTACTTGTGCTGTTCTTTGTCATAGGAGTTTTAAAAACCTGCGGCGGCTTTGCAGATGTGAACTTCTGTTATCTTCGGATATGAGGGTATTTGCTTTGTGTTCTCTAATGGAACTTCGCAGAAGTGAAGAAGCCTGAACACGCAGTAAAGCTGTTTGTCCGGTTTATTCTTGCCAAAGCCGTCATTACAAACGGAATGGAGCTTATGCTGACGCTGTTCAATATTGTACAGAGTACAATCGGAACGATTATGACATCCGCAGGCTTGGAAACGGCAACGCAAACCGTGTTGCCTGATGAAATGGTAACAGCAATAGAAAACTGCGGATTCTGGGAGAGTATTCCGCTATGGGCAGTAACACTTATCGGCGGATTGTTCATTACCGTAATGTCTTTCATTATGATATTGACCGTGTACGGTCGATTTTTCAAGCTCTATATGTATACGGCGCTTGCTCCCATACCGCTTTCAACATTTGCAGGCGAGCCTACGCAGAATGTCGGTAAGAGCTTTTTCAAAAGCTACTGCGCAGTCTGCCTCGAGGGTGCGGTTATCGTTTTAGCCTGCCTGATATTCTCCCTGTTCGTAACATCACCGCCTGTGGTAGCAACAGACGCTTCGCCCGTTACAATGACTTGGGCATATATCGGTGAACTGATATTCAATATGCTTGTCCTTGTCGGCACGGTAAAGATGTCAGACCGTATCATTCGTGAGATGATGGGACTTTAAACTTTCTTCTGAATTCTATTGACACATAATGATTTTATAATTATAATATAATTATGGATATGATACAGTTTGAATGGGATAATAATAAAAATGCGATCAACAAAAAGAAGCATAAAATATCCTTTGAAGAAGCCAAAACCGTATTTTATGATGAAGAAGCATTGATAATTGACGATCCTGAGCATTCACAGGAGGAAGAAAGATTTATCATTTTAGGACTCAGCAACAGAGCAAATCTGCTCGTGGTTTGTCATTGTTACAGAGCTTCCGATACTGTAATACGCATTATTTCCGCAAGGAAAGCAACAAAATCCGAAAGCAAACAGTATGAAGAATGGGGTGAATAGAATGAAAGAAGAATATGATTTCAAAAACGCAAGGAAAAATCCTTATGCAAAAAAACTGAAAAAACAAATTACAATCAATATTGACAGCGAGATAATAGATTATTTCAAGGAGCAGGCAAAAGCGTCCGGAATACCTTATCAGACACTCATTAACCTTTATCTCGCAGACTGTGCTGAACATCATAAAAAGCTTCAGATTTCCTGGACATAAAAACTTATTTAATATTAAAATTTTAAATCGTCATCTTAACCGATGGCGATTTTTTATTTCAAAAAATTATCAGGAGGTAATATATTTGGAAGTAAAAATAAACTGAGAAATCCGCAACTACACAGAAGCCGTATTTTTTGGTCTGTCACTTCGACAGATCATTTTTTCTGTCTGTGCCTGTGCTGTTGCGGTTGCCGTTTTCTTCCTTTTAAAGCCGTATGTGGGTACAGAAACCGTATCGTGGATTTGCATTCTGTCCGCCGCTCCGTTTGCGGCACTCGGCTTTGTGAAGTACAACGGAATGACTGCCGAAAAATTCGTCATTGCTTGGGTGAAATCAGAATTTCTTACGCCTAAAAAGCTGACATTCAAATCCACAAATACCTACTACGAGCTTATGAAGCCGAGTATCGAAAGAAAAGCAAAGGAGGCAATGAAAGCCAATGATTAAAACATTAAGAAATATAGGAAAACAGGACAAGGAAAAGTTTGTCGTTCCAAAAGGGGTTCAGGATGTTATTCCTGTTACCGCCATTTATGATGACGGCATTTTCCGAATCGGAAGGGACAAATTTTCCAAGTCCTTTAAATTTACCGATATTAACTACGCTGTTGCAAGCCGTGAGGATAAAGAGGAAATGTTCCTTGAGTACTCCGAACTGCTCAATTCATTTGACAGCGGAGCTACTACAAAGATTACCATTAACAACCGCAGGCTCAACCGACTTGATTTTGAAAAGTCAATCCTGATTCCTCTCAAGGGTGACGCTCTGGACATCTACCGTGATGAGTACAACAAAATGCTGCTTGATAAAGCAACAGGTGCAAATTCAATGGTGCAGGACAAGTATATTACGGTATCTGTCTGCAAGAAAAATATAGAGGAAGCCCGCACCTATTTTAACCGTGTAGGTAACGATATGATTACTCACCTGAGCAAGCTCGGAAGTCAGTGCATTGAGCTTGAAGCAGAGGAGCGACTTCGTATCTTTCACGATTTTTACCGTGTGGGTGAAGAAAGCTCCTATCATTTCAGCATTAAGGAAAGCTGTAAGAAAGGACACAGCTTCAAGGATTATATCTGCCCTGATTCAATGGAGTTTGAAAAGGACTATTTCAAAATCGGCGACAGATACGGCAGAGTTCTTTTTATGCGTGACTACGCTTCGTATATCAAGGATAGTATGATTTCCGAGCTTACCGAGCTTAACCGTAATCTGATGTTGTCCATTGATGTTATACCCGTGCCGACAGACGAAGCCGTGCGAGAAGCTGAGAGCCGTTTGCTCGGTGTTGAAACCAATATAACGAATTGGCAGCGCAGACAAAACGCCAACAACAACTTTTCCGCAACCGTCCCGTATGATATGGAACAGCAGAAGAAAGAAATGAAAGAATTTCTTGATGACCTTACTACCCGTGACCAGCGTATGATGTTCGGTGTCCTTACGATGGTACACACAGCAGACACAAAGGAACAGCTTGACAACGACACGGAAGCATTACTCACAACGGCGAGAAAACACCTTTGTCAGATTGCAATACTGAAATTTCAGCAGATGGACGGACTGAATACAGCTATGCCTTTCGGGGTACGCAAAATTGATTCATTCCGCACTCTGACAACCGAATCACTTTCCGTGCTTATGCCGTTTCGTGTTCAGGATATTTTCCACGACAACGGTATTTACTATGGTCAGAATGTTATCTCAAAGAATATGATTATAGCCGACCGCAAACAGCTTTTGAACGGCAACGAGTTTATCCTCGGTGTATCGGGCGGCGGTAAATCATTCGCAGCAAAGGGTGAGATTGTCAATCAAATTTTTTCATCGGATGCAGATGTAATTATTGTCGATCCCGAGCGTGAGTACGGAGCACTTGTTAATGCGCTCGGCGGCGAGGTAATTGATATCTCGGCTACCTCTAAAAATCATATCAACGCTATGGATATGTCCGAGGAATACGGAGACGGTGCAAATCCAGTTATTCTAAAATCCGAATTTATTATGTCGCTTTGCGAGCAGTTTTTACCATTAGGTGCAAAGGAAAAATCAATTATCGACCGATGCACGGCAGGTGTGTATCGTACCTATCAGCAGAACAATTACACAGGCAGAGTTCCTACCTTGCAGGATTTTCGTGCGGAGCTTCTCAAACAGGACGAGCCTGAAGCACAGGAAATCGCTCTTGCGATTGAGCTGTTCACCAACGGCTCACTCAACACATTTGCAAAGCAAACAAATGTTGATACCGATAACCGCCTTATCTGCTACGATATTCTCGACCTCGGCAAACAGCTTATGTCAATCGGTATGCTCGTTGTAATGGACAGCATACTCAACCGTATCACGCAGAACAGAGCGAAAGGTAAATCGACCTTTATTTTTATTGATGAAATTTATCTTCTGTTTCAGCACGAGTATTCCGCTAATTTCCTTTTTACACTTTGGAAGCGTGTTCGTAAGTACGGAGCATATGCGACAGGCATCACGCAGAATGTTGATGACCTGTTACAGAGCCATACGGCAAGGACGATGCTTGCAAACTCTGAATTTATTGTTATGCTCAATCAAGCTTCAACCGACAGGGAAGAACTTGCACGACTGCTCAATATATCCGATTTACAGCTTTCGTATATCACGAATGTTGAAGCAGGACACGGACTTATCAAGGTTGGCAGCTCACTTGTGCCGTTCGCAAACAAATTCCCAAAGAATACACAGCTTTACATGCTGATGACAACCAAGCCCGGTGAAGGTGCTACTGCGTAGAAGAAAGGAATCTGCTATGAATAAGAAAATCTTAATAGCTTTGATTGTGGTGCTTGTCGCTGTGTGCGGTGTCAGCACCTATTTCCATATCAAGGGCAGGATTGAATCAGAAGAAAATAAAAAGATGTATGAAACCGTAGCCGAGGAAGTTTCGGCTGCTGAGGACAGCACAGCCGTTTCCGCAAGTGAAGCGGCTGTCAATCCGTATACGGAATACAAGGACGGAGGTAGCGGTAATAGTAACACTCAAAACTACACTGACTCAATGACTTTTGCCAATAACCCCGATATGGTCGGTTGGATAAAGATTGACGGAACAAATATCAATTATCCTGTTATGCAGACGCCAAATGAGCCTGACTATTATCTGAACAGAGATTTTTACAAAAATCAGTCCTTTTACGGCTGCCCTTATGTTCAGGCAAATTGTGATGTCAAAACTCCGTCTGACAATGTAATAATCTACGCTCATCATATGAATGACGGCTCAATGTTTGCAAATCTTGAGCTTTTCAGAAGTAAGAATTTTTGGCAGTCACAAAAGCAAGTCACTTTTGATACGCTTGACAGGAAAGCAACCTATGACATACTTGCCGTGTTCGCCGTTCCTGTTGATGAAACAGATAAAAATTCATTCAAGTATTATGAGTTTGTCAACGCCTATGACCCACAGCATTTTTCCGACTTCGTGAGCAAATGTAAGGAACTTTCATTCTATGATACAGGCGTAACTGCAAAATACGGCGATAAGCTGTTGACGCTTTCCACCTGCGAATACACACACGACAACGGCAGACTTGTCGTTGTGGCAAAAAGGCGTAAGTAAATTATCATAGACAAAGCTGAGCGTGAGTGATATAATTTTAGTAGAATAAATTGGAATTTCTGAAGTGCTAAATTCCTATTTTTATTATGAAACTTAGGATATTAAATGCGTTATGAATCGAAGGAATGAAAAATATGAAAATTATTGGATGGAATATTAATCATAGGAATGGTCGCTCAAAAACGAATATGCCAACTTGGATTAAGACGGTTATTCAAGAAAAAGAAGCGGATATTATTGTTTTGACGGAGACCTCTTTTAATATACCAAATTGGAATAAGGAATACCGCGATATATTTAATCGAAATGAGTATTATGTGTTTTGCAGCAATAACACGGATGTCGGAAACAATGAAGTTACCATAGCAATTAGAAAGGACTATTTTGAAATAGAATGTGTCAAAAGTTTTCTTTCTGAGAATCATACTTACCCTGACCATTTGGAAATACGGTGTATTCATAAAGAAACAAAACAAAACATTGTAATTGTAGGTATGCGTATTCATACAATGAACATAACCAATAAACAAAAAAAGAACGAATTTGATATTGTTTTAAAATCTGTAGAACATGATGAAAATATCATTATCGTTGGAGATTTTAATAACTATCGAAGAGGATTTGAAGATGAAGACTGGTGTTTGACTAAAATAAAACAGTTAGCAAAAGACTATGGATTTGAAATGCATACCCCAGCAGGTGGTAGCATCTACCATGATAATGAGGGAGATTTTTCTTTTCCAGAGGATCACTTTTTCATGAGAGGACACGCTATTAGAATTAGTAGGTTGTATGACTATGACCGAACGTTTGTTAACAAAGAAAAAAGTGTGTATATTTGGGGGACGGATTTTCAACAGTATAAAGGGAAGGATATGAATGGAAAGAATGTGTATGATTATATAGTCGATCCTTTTCCAGATCACGCTATAATTGAGGCTGATTTTGAGATTGTAAGACAAAAAATTTGATATTTTATCTAAGTAAAAGATATCTACAGATTTCAGTTTATCAAACTAAATAACATTATAAAAACTCTGATTGGAGAAACACCAGTCAGAGTTTTTTATTTTAACATTAAGAATTTTTGAAGGGAGGTAATAATTTGCCTGATATTAAAGCAAAAAAAGAAAATAAAGGTACAATCAAAACGCTCGACAAGGCAAGGGTTGCATCCGGTCGTATGAAATCTGCATATATACAGACCAAGGATAAAGCCGAGCATTCTGTTGAAGCGGAGGAGTATTCAGCTAATGAATATGCTACTGACAGAATAGAATCCGGTGCAAAGCGAGGTGTAGAAGAAACTGTACGTCAGACTAAAAAACAGCTCGGAAATGCAAAAGACGGAGCTAAAATGGTCAAGAACAAGATTAAACAGCGTATCGAGAACAAAGCCCAAAATAAAGCTGAAAACACAGTTAAGGATTCTGTTCAGAAATCATCTAAAAATGCTGCTAAAAAATCCGCTGAAAAATCTGCCAGAACAACATCTTCCGAAGCATTCAACGGAGGGAGAAAGAGTATTCGTACAGTTGAGCAAACCTCAAAGACAGTTAAACAGTCAGCACGCTCGGCAGGTAGAAAAACAGTGAAAACTGCGCAGAAAGGAACAGCTAAAACAGTAAAGACATCAGTTAAAACCGCAGAAAAAACCTCAAAGGCAGCCCTAAAAACCTCAAAGCAAGCCGCAAAAGCTGCTCAGAAAACTGCACAAGCAACTGCTAAAGCGGCTCAAAAAGCGGCACAGGCAGCAAGGGCAACTGCAAAAGCGGCTGTTCAGGCGGCGAAAGTTGCAATCAAAGCAACAATAGCGGCAGTAAAGGCAATTATAGCAGGAATTAAGGCGTTAGCGGCAGCTATCGCCGCAGGCGGTTGGGTAGCTGTTGTGATTATCATCGTTATCTGCCTTATAGCGTTAATTGTCTGCTCCTGCTTTGGAATATTCGCTTCGGGGGAGGATTCGGGAACAGGCGTTACAATGCAGACTGCCGTCCAGGAAATCAACGAGGAATACAATCAAAAAATTGAGGATATTAAGAGCAACAATACCTATGATATTCTTGAAATGTCAGGCTCACGAGCAGAGTGGAAAGAAGTTATAGCTATCTACGCTGTGGATAGAAATATGGCTGATCTGAATCCTGCAAATCCTGATGAGGCACAAGAGGTTGCGACGATGGACGAGGGTAAAAAGGAAGATTTGCGTAAACTGTTCTGGGAAATGAACAAAGTTGAATCCCATACAGAAAAGAAAACCGTCAAAGAAACCGTCGATGTGAAAGAGAACGGCAAGACGGTCAAAAAGGAAAAGGATGTTGAAAAAACTACCTTGTATATTGCCACAAGCCACATTGACCTTGAAACGATGATGAACAATAAGAGCTTTACCGATGAACAAAAGGAAATGTGCCGAGAGCTTTTATCGGACAAGAACAACTCTTTATGGCTATCCGTCCTTCACGGTATTTCAAGCTCGGATAGTGACATAGTCAAGGTAGCTCAGGAACAACTCGGCAATGTCGGCGGTCAGCCGTATTGGAGCTGGTACGGTTTTAGTTCCCGTGTCGAATGGTGTGCCTGCTTCGTTTCCTGGTGCGCCAACGAGTGCGGATATATTGAAAACAACCTTATACCGAAATACTCAGTATGCGATACCGGCGTTAATTGGTTTAAGTCCAAAGGGGAATGGCTCGACGGTACAGAGGAGCCACAGGCAGGAATGATTATTTTCTTTGATTGGGAATACGATGGTTTGGACGGAAACTCCAACCACACAGGTATAGTAGAAAAAGTTGAAGGAGGTAGAGTGTACACAATAGAGGGTAATGCGAGTGATTCTTGTATGGAGTGCTCTTACCCTATAGGTTATTATGAGATATTGGGCTATGGAGCTCCTGGAGCGGCTATCGGTATTTCTTATCTGTTCTTACCTATTGTTTTTTGTAAGTATGTACTAATAAGTAGTCTACCTCACTTGTTAAGTATTACTAAGTAAAATTATCCATTCCGATTTTTTGCTGAGTATTCGCTGACATTGGTGGTGACATAAACAGCCGACTACCTTTATTAAACCAACATATCGATTGTAAATTTTTTAATAAAAGTGCTTTTACATCAAAATATAAATTTGATCTGCGTTGGCAGGTCTTTTTTTTGGAGAGAAAAGAAATCTGTTTCTATCTCTTGTGAATTTATATTAATGTAGTATCTTATGATTAACATGCTTGGCTAAAAGTTTGCTTGCTGAACTGTCTGGAGCATTTCTTAGACAATCGTAACTGCCGAATACCCAGAAAGCATCCTTAGCTCTAGAAACAGCTACATTCATTAGATTTTTATTGTTATTAATAAAGTAACAAGAATCACTTTTACTATATGTAGTTGAGAATATAATAATTTTTCTTTCTCCACCTTGGAAGGTGTGGACAGTACCTACATCTATAAATTGATAATAATCCTTTGAAACTTTTTTAAGTTCCTCTTTAACTACATTAGCTTGGGCACGAAATGGGGTGATAATAGCTAGAATATCTTTAGGTGAGATGCTTTTATCAACGGATTGGTATAGATTGTATATTTCTGTGAAATGTTCAGTAATCCACGAGGCGATTTTTTTAGCTTCTTCGTAATTAACACGACTTGTACCTACTGTCTGAGATGAGTTGGTTGGAATATCAAAATAACCCATTATTGGATATTTATCAGTAGATAAAGCTCGATTTTTAGCATCAGCTCCTTTACCTCGCAAGGGCTCTAACTTCCCTTTGTATACCAATTCGTTGCAATAACTAATTATTTCATCATAACAACGTCTATGTTCACTTAAAAACATTCCTCTGTCGTTATTTGCCCCGTATGGACATGAATGTATAGCAACTTTCATTACACTTGATTGAGATGTGTTTAAGCCAGATTTAATTAAGATGTTAAAATCATTTTCGTTGTTAATAACCCCGTTATGTATCGCTAGAGTGAGATCTAATGCACGGTGTGTTCCCCATACGGGAGGTATTTGCTGTTCATCACCTACTACTATAGCTCGCTTTGCTAATGCAAAGCAAGGTGCTGCAATCTCAGGGGACGTTTGACCAGCTTCATCTACGATAAGCAAATCTATATGATTATATAGATAATCAGCAACCTTTTCATTTTGCTTCCATATTTCAAAAGTTTTTGGTAACATATAAAAAGTCATAACCATACAAGGTGTTATCAGAGAGAAATCTCTTAATTTGTGAATCTGTATATCTTTAATATTTGTAGAAAGCTGTTTGTCTGTAAGATTTTTTGTTTCTAACCAAATACATTCATAATAATGAACGGCAAGCCAAAATTCGATATACCGAACAGATGTGTCTATCTTTTCATTTAAATCATAGATAGCATATTTTGAGATTATTTCTTTTATTGTATCTATGTTATCGTATGACGATGGATTTGTCTTGCTTTTTAGTTTGATAGCTGTTTCGGCAACCAATGACAATTCATTGTCAATTGCTTTGTATTCGCAATAAAGCCTTTCTTTTTCTTTATTGAAATGAGCTATATCGCTTCTAAGATTATATATCTCGTTTTCAGTTGATTCTATAAGTCCTTTATAATGATTAGTGATATCTTTTACAGTATTGGTTGAAAACAAATTTAATAATTCATAATCGTTTTTGCTGTTTTTGATCCAAGCAATAATCTGTTTTTTGAAGATAGTAATAAAAGAAAACAGTCTTACATAAATTGGAAGTTGTTTATATTTTGTTTTCCACTCTGCTATTCTATTTTGATATTTCTCTGTTTGTTCGTTTTTTGTCTGAATTATATTTTGTGTATTAGATATCTTAGAGTCAATGTCTTTAATCTTTTGTTGTAAATTTTCTAAATAATTCTGAACGGGTTGCCCGTTTGTTTTTTGCAACAAATTATCGAATTCACTGATTAGGGCGTTCTTAAGGTCGTTAATTTCTAATAGACGATTATGTATTTTAGATTTGCAAACACTTATGCTGTTAACTGAGTCAGAAAAATATTTAGAAGACTCTTCAAGCATGCATTTTTCTGATTTGTCTTTTTCGTAACCTGAGTTCAACTTAATAATAAGTTCTTCATTAATTTGATAGTTTTTTGATTTAGCATTTGATATTTTTGATGAAGAAGGGAAATAGGTAGAAAAGCTTTCTGTAACCGTTACCCACCTTTTTTCTATGTTTCCAATACCAAGTGGCTTAATGGCACCAAAAGAATCAATTATATTTGTAACAGCTTGATTATTGGTTGATGAAGCAACGATAATTGGTGGGTCAATAGCTTTTATGGCATGTTTAGTTAAAAGATCAGCAACAGCTGACTGTAGTAAAGTGGTTTTTCCAGTTCCCGGAGGACCGCTTACAGCCAATATTTCGCTGCTTTCCATATTGTTAAGTTGGTTTATACAGCGTCTTTGAGAGGGTGATAAAGGATATTCGCCACCCATTTGTCCGCTGTGCTGTTTCATATTATGGACTGTGTTTTTTGATGTAGCTTTTTGTGGTGTAAGCGAAGACGATATAAATCTTTCATATAAAGGCATTGAGGTGGTAGGATGACTAATAATATTGTCATACAGTTTCAATATGTTGTGTGAAGCAATAACAGTGTTATCCCAAAACAAATAACAACAGTTTTCAGTAGCGATATTTTTGTCTATTCCTATTGTGTCTGAAGTTAATTTGCATTTTGTTACAGCCTCAAACATTAAGGAAGTGTAATCTAAGCTGTCGTTCCACGACTCTATTTTTTGATATTCTGCAACACTTGAACTTATATAATTGTCAAGATCTTTTTCGTATCCAATACAAATTTCTTCATCTATCATTGGGTATAAATATTCTCTTACAAACCACGGCTTTTTTTCTTTACATGGATGCAATGTGCCATCTCTGTTAAGCGATGCGGGCATAAAGAATACACATGTAAGATCTTCTGGTGATGTAGAATTTTTTACAGAATTTATGATATCTGTTGCTATTGTTTTTAGTGCTATTAAAACCGGCATACTCTTTTGCTCAGAATTAATTTGATTTTTATCAAAGAGATAGTTTGTGTCGTTTAGAGATATTTCACCGGATTGTAATTGTTCGAATTCAATTTTAATGAATTTATCATCTTTAAAATTTATATGTGGACTCATTTGTGCAGTAACTGCATTTCTAAAATATTTTGTAATACTCATAACTATCACCTGAAAATTTTACTCAATTGCATTATTGTTATATGAAGTGTTCAATGAGATGCAAATATTGGTTTTGCTTATCTGCTACTGTGAATACGAGAAAATAGATATAAATATTAAATTAATAGCTAGCAGAAATTTTTAGTATATATGTTTCTCAAATTTATAATCCTAAATAAAACAATCTGTTAATTAATTGTATCACAGTTCACGTTTACATACAATAATTTTGGTAATAGTTAGTAAAAACCAGAAAGAAATATTTTTTGCTTTTTATTATGAATTTATTGGAATGGTGGTTATGCATCCGACTGCCTTTATGGAATTTTAATTTAACGCTGATGATTTTATATCGCATACTTTATTTGTGAGAATAAATACTATATCATAATTTTAGCGAGGTGAGTGTAATGATAAATCAAAAGTATCACATCTATTTAACAAACGAAGAACTCGGTGAGTTAATAAGGCAGTTAATCAAATCAAAGAATGATTTGATTTCTATGGGGCGGTATACTGATGCTGTAGATGATTTAATAATCAAGGTTAGCAAGGCTAAGCGGAAGAAACTGAAAATTAAATATACTTTAGATAATTAAATCCGTCTATTCTCAATTTAAGGGATAGACGGATTTTTTCGTATGTATTAGGATTTTTTCTTAACTTCTTTTGAAACTTCTTTGATACTTTCTAAGTATGCATGTTCAACAGGAGTCAAAGTTATTTCTTGATATTTTCTATATTCTGATTTTGCTTTGTCTATTGCTTGCTTATGGCTTACGGAGCCTGCACCTATAAGAAGTTGTCTGTTTCCGGAAGATAACACCATATCTAATTGCTTTACATAATCATCCATATACATTGGTTTGTGCTCAATAGCATTGATTTCTGCCAAATCGAAATAACCAGATACAAGGTTGTTTAGTATTTTAAGTTCTGATTCACTCAAATAGTTCTTTGCAATACCAATATCCTTTAGAGAAGGTAGTTCTCCAGAAAATGAAGTAAGTCCCATAAAAGGCATTTCAGCATTAGCTCGCTCATAGATAACTTCTGCAGCTGTGTGTCCGTGTGCCGCATAGTGAAGCTTGTTCTGTACAATTTTAAAGAATTGGATTGATTCTTCACTATGAGGGTTATAATCTACGCTGGTTGCATATAAATCAAGAACCTGACGATAAAGAACTTTTTCGGAAGAACGAATATCTCTGATTCGGTCAAGTAACTCTTTCCAGTAATTACCGCCACCATTTCCTTTTAAACGTTCATCATCAATAGTAAAACCTTTAATCATATATTCTTTTAAACGCTCGGTTGCCCAACGTCTGAAATTTGTAGCGATTGCAGATTTTACTCTATAACCAAGAGAAATAATCATATCGAGGTTATAAAAAGGCAGTTCTCTGTTTACTTCACGATTGCCTTCTTTTCGAACCTGTCGGAATTTCTGACAGGTTGAAAGTTCGTCTAATTCTTTTTCTTCATAGATATGCTTAATATGCTCAACTACATTTGTTCGGGAGGTTTGAAATAACTCCGCCATTTGCTGTTGTGTAAGCCAAACAGTTTCATCGTGTACTTTTACTTCGATATTTGTAAGACCATCATCGGACTGGTAAATCAAAATTTCACCTAGGTTTTCCATCAATATTCACATCCTGTCTTTTTGCTGTTTAATTCAATAAATAACTTTTATAGTCTCAATACCATTCTTCATAATCGGGTATATCTGGAAGATGGTTAATAACCCAGTCGAGTAAGTAGCAAAAGAATCTTACACTAAATTGCAAATCGTTCCATGTTCCCACTTCTCTACTTTGAAATGAGTGAATTCCGTTTCGATTAGATTGAATAAGTCTGAGATAAGACAATTCATCTTCATCTATCAATTCTAATGCTGAATATAGCTGTATTAATTCGTCTAACATGATTTTTTGAACCGGGTGTTCTTTAGTATGCTCTTTTATGGTTTCTTTAATAGCTTTTTTAAGAGACTTAGCCTGACTGGAATCCAAATTACCTTCATCAACCAACTTTTGAATACAATCAATAATTGGGCGTTGAACCTGATCGATTTGAATTTGTTCCCATTGTTGCCATTTGGTGTTTTTGTAATCGTCAATATAAAAAGCAAGAAACATTTGTAGTGTGGTTTCGGTTAAAGAGCCGAGAAGAATCCAAGCGTTTAGCTTTAAACCATTTACATTTTTATTATCTATATCTTCGTAAGCGTAGTAAAAAGCATCTGCAATAATGTTTGATAGAATCTCTACAATACTTTTGAAACGTTCCATACACTCGGATGTTATTAAGTCTTTGCTTTCGGAGTTAGGTGAGAATTCAGTTGTATTCAACATAACATCAGTAAAGTTCTGGCAAGAATCTTTTAGATATTTTGAAAGGTCTTCCCAACCATAATCCATTTCTCCGTCCCAAAATAAATTGTTCAAAACGTAGTTCACCTACTTATATTAGTTATTTGATTGCAGTTTAAAAGATTTTTATAATTATAACACATCATAATAGAAATTTCTACTAACCACTTGTACTTCTTTTGTACAGGTGGTTCTTGTTGTTTTTCTGATAAAATTAAAATTTTTTCAAAAATTTTAAAAAATACCCCCTCAAAATGCCTTTCCCAGTCCATATAAGTGAAGGGCTTTTTTTAGCAACTTGAAAATGACCTCTTCACGGACCTTGAAAATTGAATATCATTTCTTCAAGTACATTACTTGTGTAAGCAGAAATGCAAAGCTACTACAGCGGTACGCCAAGACCAACTAAGTAAGTTGTGAGCGATAACTCCGTCTGTGATTATCGGGTTGCCACCGATATGGCGATGACCTGCACAAGGGATAATGATACTTCTCTACGGAGCTGTCGGAGAACCCGACGGAGGTTAAAGTTCTATGAACCTGATTGCAGTCAGGTGCTTGAAGAACTTCCCGTAAAAGCCAGTAGGCTTGCCGCAGGGGTGTCGAGGACAAATATTGCGGAAAGTTACATAGCCGTTTTACAGTACGGCTGTGAATAAACTGAAAGGAGGATTTTTATGCCTGACTGTAAGACGATTGCTATTTGTAATCAGAAGGGCGGAGTTGGTAAAACAACGACAACAATGAATTTGGGAATTGGTTTAGCTAAATCAGGAAAGCGAGTTTTACTTGTAGATTGTGACCCACAGGGAGATTTAACCTTGTGCCTTGGTTTTCAAGAAGCAGACAAGTTGCCTATAACTCTTTCGGATAAGTTAGCTGATGTCATTCGTGACAGTAATACAGATGCTTATGAAGGGATTATTACTCATCGTGAAGGTGTTGACCTTGTACCTGCAAATCTTGATTTAGAGGCATTGGAAATGTACTTGGTTACAGCAATGAGCAGAGAGAATATATTAAAAAACTATTTAAACAAGGTCAAAATAGATTATGACTATATTCTGATTGATTGCAGACCTTCTCTTGGGATGTTGACACTTAATGCTTTAACAGCAGCAGATAGTGTAATTATTCCTGTACAGGCACAATATTTGCCTGCCAGAGCTATGACACAGCTTTTGCAAACAGTCTCTAAAGTTAAAGCACATACCAATCCTGATTTAAAGGTGGATGGAGTTTTACTCACTCTTGTAGATAACAGAACAAATCTTGCAAGGAGTACGGCAGAAGCTATTAAAAAGAATTTCGGTTCAGTGATAAAGACATATAAAACAAAAATACCGATAAAGTGATAGAAAAATGATAGATACTCAGTGTGTTTTATGAGGAGTAAAACTTATAAAATAAAAGAAACATCTCAAAAATGGCTTTCTAAAGCCGTTTCTAAGATGTTTCTATGGCAGGGGCAGAAGGACTTGAACCCTCGGCACGCGGTTTTGGAGACCGCTGCTCTACCAACTGAGCTATACCCCTGTATATTAAATTTTCTGTTTAAATTTTAAATTTGATCATTGATTTGTTTACTGAAAAAGCAATCATACTCAAAATCTAACGCAAGAGTTATTTTATCATTAAAAATGTATTTTGTCAATACAAAAATTAAAAACTTGTATATTTAGCACAACTTGGTAATTTGCTATGAAAATAATTGAAAAACAGCGGCTTGTGTGTTATACTAAAAAGGTATAGTCTAAATATAAGTGTTTTGGAGAGTGAACAAAATGGCAGATAAAACAGTTCGCACAAGATATGCTCCCAGTCCCACGGGATTTATGCACGTAGGCAACCTCAGGACTGCTCTTTATGAGTATCTTATTGCAAAGTCGCAGAACGGAAAATTTGTATTGAGAATTGAGGATACCGACCGTGAACGCCTTGTAGAGGGTGCGGTTGATGTTATTTATGATACTTTGAAACTTGCGGGTCTAAAACATGATGAAGGCCCCGACATAGGAGGCGATTTCGGCCCTTATGTTCAGTCAGAGCGAAAGGATATGTATCTGCCGTATGCGGAACAGCTGATTAAAGAGGGCAAGGCGTACCGTTGCTTCTGCACAAAAGAACGCCTTGAAAAGCTCCAAAGCGATAATGTAGGTGGCGGATATGACCGACATTGCCGTGATTTGCCGCAGGAGGAAATCGACAGACTGCTTTCAGAGGGCGTGCCCTATGTTATCAGACAAAAAATGCCGATAGAGGGAAGCACAACATTTACCGACGCCGTGTTCGGAGAAATTACGGTTGAAAACTCTGAGCTTCAGGATCAAATCCTTATAAAAACCGACGGGTACCCAACCTACAATTTTGCAAATGTAATTGACGACCACACGATGGGAATAACACATGTTGTACGAGGCTGTGAGTATCTCAGCTCAACGCCTAAATACAATCTTCTTTATGAAGCATTTGGCTGGGAAATCCCCACATATATTCATTTGCCGCTCATTATGGGCAAAGAAGAGGACGGCAATGTTTCAAAGCTTTCAAAGCGTCACGGAGCAACAGGCTTTTATGATTTGATTGACGAGGGATATTTGCCCGAAGCAATAATAAACTATATTGCACTTTTGGGCTGGTGTCCAAAGGACAATCAGGAGATTTTTACCCTTACAGAGCTTGAAAAAGAATTTGATGTCAGCGGTATAAGCAAGTCGCCGTCCGTGTTTGACTATGACAAGCTGTCGTGGTTCAACGGCGAGTATATCAAGGCGATGACTCCTGAAAAGTTTACGGAAATTGCAATGTCGTATTATAAAAAGGTTTTCGGCGACAGAGAAATGCCGTTTGAAAAGTTTGCGGAGATTTTGCAGAAACGCACAACACAGCTTACGCAAATTCCCGAAATGCTCGATTTCTTTGCAGAGCTTCCGCAGTACGGCAAAGAATTGTTTGTAAACAAAAAGAGCAAAACCAATCTTGAAAACGCTCCCGTAGTGCTTAAGGAAGCCTACGAGAGATTAAAGGCTTTGCCGCAGTGGACAGCTGATGCAATTCACGACTGCCTTATTAATATGGCGGCTGAAAAGGAGCTTAAAAACGGCACGGTAATGTGGCCTGTGCGTATTGCGGCGGCGGGAAAGACGGTTACCCCGGGCGGAGCGATTGAAATCCTTGACATTTTAGGCAGAGATGAATCGCTGAGAAGACTTGAAAAGGGTCTTGAAATTCTCGGACAGTGACATTTACGCTCTGATAAATTTAGGCAGGAAGGACATTTATATGGCTGAAGAAATAAAGAATATTGAAAATGAAGAGGTTATGCAGAATAACTTTATTCATGATTTTATAAAAGAGGATATTGCGGAAAACGGAAGATTTGAGGGGCAAAAGGTTCACACACGCTTTCCTCCCGAGCCTAACGGCTATCTTCACATAGGTCACGCAAAGGCGATATGCATTGATTTCGGCACGGCAGAAAAATTCGGCGGACTGTGCAATCTCCGTATGGACGACACAAACCCGACAAAGGAAGATGTTGAGTATGTTGACGCCATTAAGGAGGACATCAAGTGGCTCGGCTTTGACTGGGACGACAGATTTTATTATGCCTCCCAGTATTTTGACCAAATGTACGAGTATGCGGTAGAACTTATAAAAAAGGGACTTGCCTATGTCTGTGAGCTGAATGCCGAGCAGATGAGAGAGTACAGGGGCGATACTCAGACCCCTGCAAAAAGCCCTTACCGTGACAGACCGATTGAGGAAAGCCTTGATCTCTTTGAGCGAATGAAAAACGGCGAGTTTGAGGACGGAAAGATGACCCTGCGTGCTAAAATTGACCTTGCGTCGGGTAACTTTAATATGCGTGACCCTGTTATTTACAGGATTAACCGTCTTACTCATCACAGAACAGACGACAAGTGGTGCATTTATCCCATGTACGATTTTGCTCACCCGATTGAGGACGCCATTGAGGGAATTACTCACAGCCTTTGCTCACTTGAGTTTGAGGCACACCGTCCGCTTTATGACTGGGTTATAAACAATATTTCAGCTCCCTGCAAGCCCAGACAGATCGAGTTTGCAAGGCTCGGTATAAACAACACGGTGATGTCAAAGCGTAAGCTTAGAGAGCTTGTTGAAAAGGAGTATGTCAGCGGCTGGGACGACCCGAGAATGCCCACTCTCTGCGGACTTCGCAGACGAGGCTACACCCCGAGAGCTATCCGTTCATTTATTGACCAGATAGGCGTTTCAAAGGTCAATTCTATCGTGGAGTACAGCTTTTTGGAGCATTGCCTGCGTGATGATTTAAACGAAATCGCACAGCGTGTTATGTGTGTAATCCACCCGATTAAGCTGGTGCTTACAAACTATCCCGAGGGCAAGACAGAGAAGTTTGAGGTGGAAAATAATCCAAACTGTCCTGAGGACGGCACACGAATCGTGACATTCTCAAAAGAAAGCTATATCGAAGCCGAGGACTTTATGGAGGAGCCCATAAAGAAGTATCAGCGACTTTACCCAGGCAACGAGGTAAGAATGAAAGGCACATACATCGTAAAATGCACGGGCTGCAAAAAGGACGAAAACGGAAATGTCGTTGAGGTTTACGCAGAGTATGACCCCGAAACAAGAGGAGGAAACACCCCCGACGGCAGAAAGGTCAGAGGTACTATTCACTGGGTTGACGCAAACAACTGTGCCGACGCAGAGGTAAGACTGTATGATAACCTGTTTACCGTACCCGACCCCGATGTGGGAGATAAAAACTTTCTTGATTATCTAAGCCCTGATTCTCTTGAAGTTCTGAAAAACTGCAAGGCTGAAAAGAGCCTTGAAAACGCAGTTGCTCCGCAGAGCTTTCAGTTTATGAGACTTGGCTATTTCTGCGTTGACAACAAGGACAGCAGTAAGGAACACCTTGTGTTTAACAGAAGCGTCAGCCTTAAAGACGGATTTAAAAAGAAATAATAAATTTATATCATAAAAACAAGGTACAGACGGATTTTCTGTACCTTGTTTGCATTTTAGTCTTTATTGCAGAATTATTTAATGATATAATGTAGTAAGATTAAAAGAATCGGGTGACAATATGAAAAATGTATTAATTACGGGCGGTTCGGGCGGAATAGGCTCTGCAATATGCGTTGCCTTTGCTCAGGCAGGATATAATGTGGCTGTGCATTACAACAAAAATAAGGAGTCTGCACAAAGGCTTGCCGAAATTCTGTGTCAAAGCTATGGTACCAGTGCCGTTTCAGTGGGAGCAGATGTATCCGACAGGCAAGCTGTCAATGATATGTATGATGAAATTGACAGAGCTTTCGGAAAAATTGATGTGCTGGTAAATAATTCGGGAATTGCACAGCAAAAGCTGTTTACAGATATAACCTGTGATGACTGGGAAAAAATGATCGGAGTTAGTTTAGACGGCGTTTTTCACTGTACACAGGAAGCTGTAAAACGATATATGATAAAAAACCACAGCGGCGTTGTTTTGAACATAAGCTCAATGTGGGGTCAGGTTGGTGCTTCGTGCGAGGTGCATTACAGTGCGGCAAAGGCGGGGGTAATAGGATTTACAAAGGCTCTTGCAAAGGAACTCGGTTTATCGGGAATCAGAGTCAACTGTATTTGTCCCGGAGTTGTGATGACGGATATGATGAAATCGTTTGATGAAAATACAATCAATGAACTCAAAGAAGAGTCTGTTCTCAATACACTGGGTACGCCGAAAGATATTGCCGACGCGGCTGTGTTTTTGTGCAGTGACAGGGCAAAGTTTATCACAGGGCAGATACTCGGGGTTAACGGCGGATTTGTTATATAATCAATGTTCAACACAAACTGCAAATGCAGATTGTATTTTAACTTATAATTGATATTAAATTTTAAAAGACACTAAATTAAAAAGCTGTTTCGGATTGCATTATCACATTCCGAAACAGCTTATTTGTTTGTTTAATTAATCATCAGTCAACCTTAGGAAGACCGTCAAAGCCCTTTTGAAGCTCCTCGTCTGTAGGAATATAGTCGCTCATCTGGCCGTCGTTAAACTTTTGATAAGCAACCATATCAAAGTAGCCCGTACCTGTAAGACCGAAGAGGATTGTTTTTTCTTCGCCTGTTTCCTTGCACTTGAGAGCCTCGTCAACAGCAACTCTGATAGCGTGGCTGCTTTCGGGAGCGGGCAGAATTCCCTCTACTCTTGCAAATTTTTCTGCCGCCTCAAATACAGCCGTTTGTTCAACCGATGTTGCCTCCATAAGACCGTCGTGGTATAGCTGAGAAAGCGTTGAACTCATGCCATGGTAGCGAAGTCCGCCTGCGTGGTTTGCCGACGGAATAAAGCCGCTGCCGAGTGTGTACATTTTTGCAAGCGGACAAACCATACCCGTGTCGCAGAAGTCGTATGCAAACTTACCTCTTGTAAAGCTTGGGCATGAAGCAGGTTCTACGGCAATAAATCTGTAATCAGCCTCTCCTCTCAGTTTTTCGCCCATAAACGGGGATATAAGACCGCCGAGGTTTGAACCGCCGCCTGCACAGCCTATAATGATGTCAGGCTTTACTCCGTATTTGTCGAGAGCGGTTTTTGCTTCAAGACCGATAACTGACTGGTGAAGCAAAACTTGATTAAGCACACTGCCGAGTACATAGCGGTAACCCTCGTTTTTGGTTGCTGCTTCCACCGCTTCGGAAATTGCACAGCCCAGACTTCCCGAAGTGCCGGGGTGAGCCGCCAAAATCTTTCTGCCGACCTCTGTCGTTGTTGAGGGGGAGGGGGTAACGCTTGCACCGTAGGTTCTCATAACCTCTCTTCTGAACGGTTTTTGTTCGTAGGATACTTTAACCATATATACCTTGCAGTCAAGACCGAAGTATGAGCAAGCCATTGAAAGAGCTGTGCCCCACTGACCTGCACCTGTTTCTGTTGTAACGCCTTTAAGTCCCTGCTTTTTAGCGTAATAAGCCTGTGCAATAGCACTGTTTAGCTTGTGGCTTCCGCTTGTGTTGTTGCCCTCAAATTTGTAATAAATTTTTGCGGGAGTATCAAGTGCCTTTTCAAGAAAATATGCACGAATAAGCGGAGAGGGACGGTACATTTTATAGAAATCCTGAATCTCCTTTGGAATATCAATGTAAGCGTCTGTATCGTTAAGCTCCTGTGCAACAAGCTCTTTGCAGAATATCGGATAAAGCTCTTCCGCCTTTAGGGGCAGATGAGATTGAGGATTTAAAAGCGGAGCAGGCTTGTTTTTCATATCTGCTCTCACATTGTACCATTTATTAGGGATCTCGTTTTCATCAAGATAAATCTTGTACGGAATTTTGTTTTCTGCCATTTTATTACCTCCATTAATATTATGATTTAAATACACAAAAGCTTTATCGGTTTAAATTGATAATGTGCGTTTGTGTCATTATAACATAAAAAATTATTAATGTCACGCAGTTTTGTAAAATACATTTTTTCAATACACAATCTTTATTTTATTTTACTTTCATTTTACAATCGTACTGTTTAGTTCTTTACAATTTCAAAATAAACTATAGCTGTACGAAGAAAGTACAAACAAAAAAGACACATATTTTAAGGAGATTAGAAAGAAATGAAAAAAGTGTTAGCTAAAATCACGGCAATCACAGTAATGAGTGCACTTGCAGTAACAGCTTTTGCAGGCTGCGGCGGAAACTCATCATCAAATTCTTCATCAGATTCATCAGACGCTTCATTTGACACAAGCAAAACAATTACTGTTGTTACAAGAGAAGAGGGTTCGGGAACAAGAGACGCATTCACAGAGCTTACAGGCGTTCTTGTAAAAGACGGCGATACAAAGACTGACAACACAGTTACTTCTGCTGTTACAATCAACAGCACAGAAGCTGTTATTACAAATGTAAAGGATAACGATTCCGCAATCGGTTATATTTCACTCGGTTCACTCAATGATACAGTAAAAGCCGTTAAGGTTGGTTCGGTTGAAGCAACTGCGGAGAATGTAAAGTCGGGTGACTATGCAATCAGCCGTCCGTTTAACATTGCTTATAAGTCTGACTTAAGCGAAGTTGCACAGGATTTTGTAGATTATATTTTAAGCTCAGACGGTCAGAAGATTGTAACTGAAGAGGGTTATGTTACGGTTTCCGACGGTGAAGCTTACAGCGGCAAAAAGCCTGAGGGCAAGATAAGCGTTGCAGGTTCATCATCTGTATCACCTGTAATGGAGAAGCTTGCAGAGGCTTATATGGCAGTAAACACAAATGCAAAGATTGAGATTCAAACATTAGACTCTTCGGCAGGTATGCAGGCTGCAATGAAAGGTACATGCGACATCGGCATGGCTTCCCGTGAGCTTAAGGACGAGGAACTCAGTGCACTTACATCAACAACAATCGCAAAAGACGGTATTGCAATAATTGTAAATAAGGCAAATACCTGTGACGACCTTACAGTTGACCAGATTAAGGCTATCTATACGGGCGAAACAACCGTTTGGAGTGACATAATTAAATGAGATTAAAATCTTTCAGAGAAAGGGCTATGCAGGGAGTTTTCTTCCTGACAGCCCTTGCAAGTATTGCCGCTGTTGCGGTAATCTGTATTTTTTTGTTTATTAACGGCGTGCCTGCAATGGCTGAAATCGGTGTTCTTGACTTTATCGGCGGTCAAAAATGGGCTCCGTCAAATGTTCCCGCAAGTTACGGAATATTTAACATGATTGTTGCAAGCATATATGTTACGGCAGGTGCTATTGTAATAGGTGTGCCGATTGGAATTTTAACGGCAGTTTATCTTGCAAGGTTCTGCCCAAAACCTTTGTATAAGGTGTTAAAGCCCGCAACGGAGCTTCTTGCAGGTATTCCGTCGATAGTTTACGGATTTTTCGGACTTATGGTAATAGTGCCGTTTATACGGGATAATTTCGGCGGCAACGGTTCAAGCTGGCTTGCGGCGTCAATCGTGCTGGGCATTATGATTCTTCCCACAATTATCGGTGTGTCGGAATCTGCTTTAAGAGCCGTTCCCGAGAGCTACTATGAGGGAGCACTTGCACTCGGTGCAACAAAAGAAAGAAGTGTATTCAAAACGATTCTGCCTGCGTCAAAATCGGGAGTGCTTGCGGGGGTTGTACTCGGAATAGGAAGAGCACTCGGCGAAACGATGGCTGTTGTACTTATCGCAGGAAATCAGGTTCAGATACCTTCAAAGCTTACTGACGGTCTGCGTACGCTTACTGCAAATATCGTAATGGAAATGGGCTATTCGACAGGCTTGCATCGTCAGGCTCTTATCGCTACGGGCGTTGTTTTGTTTATATTCATTCTGCTGATTACGATTTCTATGCAGGCAATAAAGAGTAGGAGTGAAAAGCATGGCTGATAAGAACAATTCGGCTGTAATTGATGATATTAAGCCGATTAATAAAGCGACATTTAAACAGCGTATGCTTTCATACAAAAGAAAGCCCCTTTCGTTTGTTATGCTATTGTTGGTGGCTTTGGCTGCTCTTATTTCCGCGGCGGCTCTTGTGTTTATAATAGTATATGTACTTGTAAGAGGAATACCCAATCTTACGCCGGAGCTTTTTGCTCTTACATATAACAGTGATAATGTTTCGTGTATGCCGTCTATTATAAATACCGTTGTTTTGACGCTGCTCACACTTGTAATAGCAGTACCGTTCGGTATCGGTGCGGCAATTTATCTTGCCGAGTATGCCAAAAAAGGCAATAAGCTTGTAAAGCTTATCCGCACAATGGCTGAAACGCTTGCAGGTATTCCGTCGATAGTTTACGGACTTTTCGGTATGCTGTTTTTTGTCTATGCACTTGGCTGGGGATATTCGCTGCTTGCCGGTGCTTTTACACTTGCAATTATGGTGCTTCCGACTATTATGCGTACAACGGAGGAAGCGTTGCTTACTGTTCCTGATTCATACCGAGAGGGCAGCTTTGGCTTGGGTGCAGGAAAGCTGCGTACAATTATAAGAATTATTCTTCCGAGTGCAATGCCGGGAATCCTTGCCGGAATTATTCTTTCGGTCGGAAGAATCGTAGGAGAAACTGCGGCGTTGATTTATACATACGGCTCGGCAACAGGCTATGCTACGGGATTTTTAAATTCAGGCCGTTCTCTTGCCGTACATATGTATGTTCTGACAAACGAAGGTCTTCACACCGATCAGGCTTGGGGAACGGCGGTTGTTTTGCTTGTGCTGGTGTTTGCAATCAATACTCTTTCGGCATTCATAGCTAAAAAGCTTGGCAACAAGAAAGGATAATTAATCAGATGGACAAATTTACTATAGATAATATGAATCTTTATTACGGCAAGTTTCACGCTTTGAAAAATGTGAATCTTCATATGCCGAAAAATAAGATTACGGCTTTTATCGGACCGTCGGGCTGCGGTAAGTCAACTCTTTTAAAGTCGCTCAACAGAATGAATGATCTCGTAGAGGGCTGTAAAATCACGGGCGATATAAAGCTTGACGGAACGGATATTTACGGGGATATGGATGTAAATGTTCTGCGTAAAAAGGTGGGAATGGTATTTCAAAAGGCAAATCCGTTCCCGATGAGCGTGTATGATAATATTGCTTTCGGTCCGAGAACTCATGGTATAAAAAAGAAAAGCGAACTTGACAGGATTGTTGAGGAATCGCTGAGAGATGCGGCGATTTGGGATGAGCTTAAGGACAGACTCAAAAAGAGTGCACTCGGACTTTCGGGCGGTCAGCAGCAGAGGTTGTGTATCGCGAGAGCCCTTGCAGTAAAGCCTGAGGTACTGCTTATGGACGAGGCTACTTCTGCACTTGACCCTATTTCTACAGGAAAAATTGAGGAGCTTTGCCTAAAGCTTAAGGACGATTACACCATTATTATGGTAACTCACAATATGCAGCAGGCTCTTCGTATTTCAGATAATACGGCATTTTTCCTGCTTGGAGAAATGGTAGAATATAACAGCACCGACGCTGTATTTTCTTCTCCGAAGGATAAGCGTACGGAAGAATACATTACGGGAAGGTTCGGCTAATGAGAGAATATTTTGATACAGAGCTTTTAACCCTTAACAACCAGCTTATCGGAATGGGCTCACTTGTTGAGGAAGCCATTAAAAATGCGGTTGAAACAATCGTAAGCAACGATGAGGAATTTCTGAATAAGGCAAGAGAGCAGGAGGAACTTATTAATTCCGCCGAGAAGAAAATACAAAATCACTGCCTTAGACTTTTGCTCCATCAGGCTCCCGTTGCAAATGACCTCAGAGGTATTTCAGCCGCTCTGAAAATGATTACCGACCTTGAGAGAATCGGAGATCAGGCGATAGATATTGTGGAGATGTCGCAGTATATTAAGAACAGAAACAATGTTATCAGTGTGACGCATATTGACGAGATGGCAAAACAGGCTTCAAAGATGGTTACGCTTTCGATTGACGCCTTTGTAAAAAAGGATTTTGAACTTGCAAAGTCGGTAAGCAAAAGCGATGATATAATCGACGGGCTTTTCGACAAGGTTAAAGTTGAAACTGTTGAAATAATTGAGCGTGACAAAGCTCTGGGTGAGGAAGCAATAGACCTTATGCTTATTGCAAAATATCTTGAGAGAATCGGCGACCATGCGGTTAATATTGCGGAGTGGGTTGCGTTTTCGATAACAGGCAGCCGTGAGCTTTAAAAAATAAAAACAAAATGCGGTTAAATGCGTTTTGTTAATTTAGGGACGGCTTTGCGGGCGTCCCTTGCGTTGCCTTATATACATGTAAAAAAATTCAGGCAGCACGGCACATTCGGCAACATTTAAAGCACATTAAATTGTGCGGCATTTGCTTTACTTTTTTATTGCGTGTGCTATAATATAGGTGATACAAACCGAAACGGGAGTTTATTAAGATGCTTATTTATATTGTTGAGGACGATACGGATATCAGAGAGCTTGAAACATATGCACTGAAAAACAGCGGATATGATGTTCAGTGTTTTGCAGAGAGCAAGAGCTTTTTTAAGGCTTGCACTGTGGAAATTCCGCAGCTTGTTATTTTGGATGTTATGCTTCCTGATTTTGACGGACTTTCGGTTCTTGAAAAGCTTAGACAGGATGCGGTTACAAAGTCCGTCCCTGTTATTTTGGTGACGGCAAAGGGAAGTGAAATGGATAAGGTCAAGGGACTTGATATGGGTGCCGACGACTATATAACAAAACCGTTTTCGGTGCTTGAGCTTATTTCAAGAGTCCGTGCCATTTTAAGAAGATGTTCTGTCAGCAATAAGCTTAATGTTATCACTCTCGGCGGAATTGTTTTTGACGATTCAAAGCACATTGTTACTAGCGACGGAGAAGTTTGCACGCTCACTTTCAAGGAGTATGAGCTTTTAAAATACTTGCTAAAAAACAAAGGAATGGCACTCACCCGTGAAAATATTATTCTCAATGTCTGGGGCTACGACTTTGAGGGTGAGAGCAGGACGGTAGATATGCATATAACTACGCTTCGTCAAAAGCTGGGAAACTGCGGCAATCTTATAAAAACGGTCCGTAATGTCGGTTATAAGGCTGGTGAATGATAAAGTGAAGCTTCGCAAAAAATTGCTCAAAAGGTTTGCTGTTGTGGCAACTGTTTCAATATTACTTACGGCTGTTTTTATGACAGCCGCTTTTTGGTTGTTGTTTTCAAAACAGGAATCATCGGAGCTTAAAACCTTGGCATATACAATTTCAAATATATATAACTCAGATAATATAAACTCGGTTGACGGAGTGATTTTTGACGGCGACGCCCGCATCACGCTTATTGCGTCTGACGGCAGGGTGCTGTACGACAGCGAGGGCGACACTGAAAATATGCCGAACCACGCAGACAGACCCGAGTTTGCTGAGGCTCTTGAAAAAGGAAGCGGATCAAGCAGCCGAATGTCGGCAACTCTGAATACCAATACCTGTTACTATGCCGTAAAGACACAGGACGGAAATGTTTTGAGAGTATCAAAAACATACGACAGCATAGTGTATGTTTTTATAAGAACAATACCGATGATAGTGTTAATTGTCATAGTTGTTTTTGCCATATGCATTATTTTATCAAGATTTGCTACGAGAAAAATAATTGAACCGATTGAAAATATGTCGCAAAATCTTGAAAATACGCCGTACGAGGAACTTGAACCGATTGTAAAGACAATCAACAGCCAGCAAAAGGAAATCAGAAAGCAGGTCAGAAAGCTTCAGCTTGAGAGAGATAAAATCAACACGCTTATTCAGAATATGTCGGAGGGCTTTATTCTCATTGATATGGACAAAAATGTCCTTATGAGTAACAATTCCGCCAACAAACTTGTGGGAGCGGATGTAAGCAAAATGGAGGGGAAAAGGCTGCTCGAATATTCAAGAAACGAAACTGTCAATGAATGTGTTGACAGTGCAATTAAAGGCACAGGTATGAGCGGCGATATAACAATCAACGGAAGAGTGCTTCAGATTATTACAAACCCTGTTTATTCAAATAATAAACAAAACGGTGTTATATGTATTATTATTGATGTTTCCGAGAAGAAAAAGGCAGAAAAAATGCGTCGTGAATTTACGGCAAATGTAACTCATGAACTGAAAACTCCCCTGACCTCAATTTCGGGTTATGCCGAGATTATCGCAAGCGGTCTTGCACGCCCTGACGATGTGCAGGGGTTTGCACGGAGAATCCACAAGGAATCAGGCAGACTTCTCACTCTTATAGGTGATATTATCAAGCTTTCACAGCTTGACGAAACACTTTCCGAGGAGGAATATGTTTCATTTGATATTGCAGGCGTTGCAAATGAGGTGGCGGAGGATTTGCGTACCAATGCCGAAAAGCACGATGTAACAATATCGACGGAAACAGAAAAAGCAGTCATAAAAGGTAACCGCAATCAGTTTTATGAGCTTATATATAACCTCTGTGATAACGCGATAAGATATAACAGACCCCGTGGAAGCGTAAAGATTACGGTTCAAAAGACTGATAAGAATTGTATTATCAAAGTGTCTGATACGGGTATCGGAATACCCGAAAAGCATCATCAAAGAATATTTGAGAGGTTTTACCGCGTTGACAAGAGCCGTTCGAAGGAAACCGGCGGCACGGGACTCGGACTTGCGATAGTTAAGCACATTACCGAACGCCACGGAGGCAGTATTTCCGTTGAGAGCGGACAAGAGGGTACTACATTTACAGTTGTATTTTAATTTTATCAGCCTAAGGCTTTTAAAGTCTTAGGCTAATACTTTATACAGCACATTTGCAAGCAGTTCTGCCGTGTATTCGGCTTCATCAATGGAGTTTGCTTCTGTGCCCACCTCAATTAAAAGCGAGCCGTCGCACACATATTCGTTATATGCAAAATTTCCGAAACTCAGCGGACGGGTCATGCCGGGATACATTTCTTCTGCGGTGTCCTGGATTTTCAGGGCAAAATTGAGGTTATTCTGCCAGTTGTCAAAGCCTCTTTCGCCGTTTATGTCACAGCCGGATAAAATCATAATTTGTGCACCTTTTCTGCCGTTGTATTCAAAAACAGGCTTTATCTTTTGTTCCTCGGTTCCGAGTGCGTCACGGTGAATGTCAATGACTACCTTTATATCTTTGTATTCGTCCATATCGCTTAGTACGGTTTGGACGCTTCTGTCATAAGCACCGTTGTAGGTCGAGTCGTGTACCGTTTTGTCGTGCAGGGTTTTGATTCCCTTGCTTTCGAGTGTATTTGCAATTATTTCACCGACTGCCACAACATTGAAATCGTTGTTTTGTGTTCTTGAGTAGAAGCTTTCGTAAAAGAAGTCAACATCTTCGTCCATATACGCTTCGCTTGTATGGGTATGATAGATTAGCACCTGGGGAGAGTCTGTTCCTTTTTTTACATCAAATGTAAGCTTTTCGTTAAGTATTGATTTAAAATCAAGGTCAAGACCTGTTTTGTTGTTTACAAAAAAGTTTTCAACCGCTGTGCCGTTTCCTGTTATGTTTTGTTCTGCTATGCTGTATTTTGCTTCACCCGTATGCTTGGCAAACGAATCGTAATAGTTTGACTTGTCACGCTCCTTTTCGGCAGTTTCCTGATTTTCGGTTTGCTTCACGGAACCGCTCGTTTCAGCCTGGGTAGGGATTGTATTACTGTCGGTGCCGTTTGAGTCGTCAGAGTTCATATATTCACCGTCTGTCAGCGTAAATGCAGCGGCAAGAACGGCTGAGTCTTCGCTTGTAAAGCACTGAGGCAAACGGTATAATACGCAGCAAACAGCAGTGAGCAGCAGTATGCCCGATACTGCTGCTTTTATAAAATTTAATAATTTCCATCTTTTTTTCAAAAAATCACCCGCTTTATATAATGTCTTCCGAACAATACAAAATCAAAACAGTTTTAAAACTGATTATTTTTTATACGAAACAGAAACGGTGTGCTGCCGTTTGTTCACTATGCATTATATAATTTATATGCGGGTGTTTTTTCAGTATGCTTGAGCACCTCAGAACAATGTTATGCCGAAAATATGAAGTATCCACAGCACCGCACCGTACAGTACGGACGCTGCCGCTCCGTAAACGATTACGGGACCTGCGATGATAAACATTTTTGCACCGAGCCCGGCTATATATCCCTCTGATTTGAATTCTATTGCGGGAGATGAAACTGCGTTTGCAAATCCTGTTATCGGAACAAGAGTTCCTGCCCCTGCGTGCTTTGCCAATTTATCATAAACTCCCAGTGCCGTCAGCAAAATTCCCAAAAACACAAGGGTGATTGATGTGAGTGTTTTTGCCTGCTCCTCTTTTAACCCAAGCTCGCCGTAAATTGCAAAAATCAGCTGTCCTGCCGCACATATGGCACCTCCGATTAAAAAAGCCTTAATGCAGTTTTTAAAGCATTTGCTTTTCGGAGAATTTTTCTGAACAATTTTGTCGTATTCTTTTGGTGTAACCACAAAATTCCTCCTCGACCGTTTTAGCGATTTATTATTTGTTCTTAACTTTTATTCTGTTCAAATATTTAATATTTATGTTAAAATTTTCACTTTATTTTTCTTTTTATATGTTGTATAATGTTAAATGTATATTTGTATGCAATGGGGGAAAGGGTTTGGAACATTATCTTGATAACAGTGCAACTACGGCGGTGTCTGCAAAAGCGGCAGAAAAAGCTTACAGGATAATGACCGAGAATTACGGCAATCCTTCCTCTTTGCACCTAAAAGGGATGCAGGCGGAGCATGAGCTTGAAACCGCACGGAAAATTATTGCCCGAACTCTTTCGGTACAGAGCGAGGAGATAATTTTTACAAGCGGCGGTACGGAAGCTAACAATTTAGCGTTGTTTGGCATAGCTCAGGCAAAAAAACGCCGCGGCAACAGGATTATTATTTCTTCGGTAGAGCACAGCAGTATTATGGAAGCCGCTCAAAGGCTTGAAAATGACGGATTTGAAGTTATAAGAATTTCACCCGATAAAGACGGAGTGATAAAGCCTCAAAGTGTTTTGCAGGCTGTTAACGACAGCACCGTTTTGGTTTCCGTTATGTGCGTAAATAACGAAACGGGAGCCGTGATGCCCGTGAGCGAAATTTTCTCCGCTGTCAAGGAACAAAACGGCGATATTATATGCCACACGGACGCCGTTCAGGCATTCGGGAAAATTTCTCTCAATGCAAGACGGATTTGTGCCGATTTGATTACAGTAAGTGCACACAAGGTTCATGCCCCTAAGGGATGCGGTGCGTTGTACTTAAAAAAGGGAGTTCGTATTGTTCCCGTGCAGTACGGCGGCGAACAGGAAAAAAAGCTTCGCCCCGGTACGGAGGCGTTGCCGCTGATTGCGGCGTTCGGAGCCGCTTGTGATGAGTTTAAAATCGAAGAAAATTATAAGGCCGTACAGGAGCTTAACAGCTATGCTGTTCAAAAGCTTGAAAATATTGAGGGAGTAATCATAAATTCCCCCGAAAATGCACTGCCGTATGTTATTAATGTGTCGGCAGGCAGGGTGAGAAGTGAAACAATGCTGCATTTTCTGGAGGAGCTTGATGTATTTGTTTCTTCGGGAAGTGCCTGTGCAAAGGGCAAGCCCAGCCATGTTTTGAGTGCCATGGGTCTTTCAAAGGAGCGTGCGGACAGTGCGTTGAGAATCAGCTTTTCAAAATACAGCACCAAAGATGATGTTGACGCACTTTGCAGCGGTATAGAAAAAGGTTTGAAAGTGCTTGCTCACAGATAAAGATAAATTTATTTTACATTTAAGGAACAGCTATGAAAGAGATTATACTTTTAAAAGACGGTGAAATAGTTTTAAAGGGGCTTAACCGCCGTTCATTTGAAGATGTTTTGAAAAAGAATATAAAAAATGTCTTAAATCCGATCGGAAAATTTGAAATAACCTCAGCTCAGTCAACTATTTATGTAAAGCCTCTTTATGATGACATTGACCTTGACGAGGCGTGTGACAGAATATCGAGGGTGTTCGGAATTGTCGCTTATTCAAGAGCGGCTGTGTGCGATGAAAAAACACTTGAATCGGTTTTGAAAACGGCACCTGTTTATCTTGAAAAAACGCTCAAAGCGGCGTCTGCATTTAAGGTTGAGGCAAAGCGAAGCGACAAGAAATTTCCGTATAAATCGCCCGAAATATGCCGAGAGCTCGGGGGTGAGCTTATTTCAAAATTTCCTCATTTAAAGGTGGATGTTCACAATCCCGAGGTTACGGTAAATGTAGAAATCCGTGACTTCGGAGCTTATATACACTGTGACCCCGAAAAGGGGGCAGGCGGTATTCCCGTGGGAACAGGCGGTAAGGCGGCAATACTTATCAGCGGCGGCATAGATTCTCCCGTTGCGGCGTATATGATGGCAAAGCGGGGAATAAGGCTTACGGCTGTTCACTTCGCAAGCCCGCCGTACACAAGCAGAAGAGCAGAAGAAAAGGTTGTAAGACTGCTTCAAAAGGTGAGCCGATACGCAGGACCGATGACAATGTTCACCGTGCCGTTTACAAAGATTCAGGAAAAAATCAAGAATGATTGTCCCGAAGAGCTGTTTACCATAATTATGCGTCGCCTTATGATGGAGATGTCGGAAAAAATCGCACTCAAAAACGATTGCTCTGCACTTATCACGGGCGAAAGCCTCGGACAGGTTGCCAGTCAGACAATCGGGGCACTCGGCTGTACGGACGAAGCGACCGATATGGTGGTGTTCAGACCGCTGATCGGTATGGATAAACAGGAAATTATTGATATTTCATATAAGATAGATACCTATGAAACTTCAATAGAGCCGTACGAGGACTGCTGTACTGTGTTTACTCCGAAGCACCCACGCACAAGACCTGTGCTGAAATATGTAAAGGAAGCTCAGGAAAAGGCAGAATTTGCACCGCTTGTTGAAGAGGCACTGCAAAATCTTAAAACAACATTTATTTCATCAGATGACTGATACAAAGAGGTGAAGGTCAGTGAACTTGATTAATATTGAAATAATTTCGGTTGTCAGAAACAAAAACGCTGTTGACCTTGCGGATAAGAAACCGGAACTCAGAGAACGGCTTGACAAATACGGCTATACTCTGACCGATGTAAAAAACACCGTGCTGAGAGGAAGTAAAATCAAGTCGGCACTTAACGAGATTGCAAAATCGGACAACAGACCCGATGTTGTAATTATTGCAAATGCTTTGTCAACTAAAGACAGCAGCTCATTCAGAAAATATTTTGTAGAAACGGTTGCCGAGGCGGAAAGAAGCGAAAACGACCCCACTCCTAAAAATTATTGGAAAAACAGAGATAAGGCGTTTAATGATGCGAAAAAGAGAGGGGCGTCGCAAGAGGAACTCGATGAGCTTGAAGATGAATACAGACTGTATAAAAAGAAGTCAAAGGTATTTAAGCTCGGAGAGTTCGGCAACGGCTACAAAGGCTATTGCTTTATGTTTAAGGGATTGCAGGTTGCAGTGCTTCCGCAGTCGAGCCTTACGGGCGAAAACGACGACGATGTAATTTCACTCGCTGCGGTAAGAACAAAAGAGGTTTTTGAAAATTCCGCAGAGGATTATCCGAATGGGTTCAGCATAAAGGAGTATGTTCCCGAAAGAACAGGCTTTGCTTATCGCTTTATCCCTATGAAAGGCGACGGCGGAAAAGAAATAGCAAGAAAAAGTGTTGTGATTGCGTCTTTTTTGGTTTTTGTATCGGCACTTTCTCTGCTTATGTACAATATGGTTTTTTTAAGCATGAAAAATGCAGCTCTTAATGCCGAGATTCAGAAAATTGCACACGGCGATGACGGTGATGACTCAAGCGATAATAAACCGGAAGTTGACGATGTTATAAATTGGGATGAACTCCTAAAAATAAACGATGAGATTGTCGGCTGGATAGAGATTGACAACACAAAGGTTGACTACCCTGTGCTGTGGCACAAGGAGGACAACAGGAATTACCAGTATTACCTGTCACATAACTATAAGGGCGATTATGATTCGTTCGGAAGCGTTTTCCTTGATTATCGCTGTGAAAACGGTACCGACAGCAAAAATACTGTTATCCACGGACACCACATTCAGGACGGTTCAATGTTCGGCGATTTGATGAAGTACGGCGGAACGACGGGAAATCTTGATTTTTATAAGGAATCGCCTACAATAGAGTTTGATACGCCCGAAGCACAGGGAACATACAAAATAATCTCGGTGTTTAAAACGAATACGCTTTCGTCGCAGGGCGAGTTTTTCAACTACATGATCGGCGATTTTCAAAACGAAAAGGACTTTATGAACTATGTCTATAATGTCAGAGTGCGTTCGCTGTTCAACTGTCCCGTTGATGTCAACGAAGATGATGAGCTTATCACGCTTTCAACCTGTTCGTATGAATTTACAAATTTCAGAACAGTAATTGTTGCAAGAAAAGTAAGGGACGGCGAATCAAGCAAGGTTGATGTGAGCAGGGCAACCCTTAACTCGAATCCCGTATGGCCTCAGGTGTATTATTCTGCGTACGGCGGAACACGGCCTGAAGTAACCGATTTTTGCACCGCATATGAAAAGGGGCAGATCGACTGGTACACGGGAGATTACGATTTTAAGGATCAAGAGGTAGTTGAGCCTACAACGGAGGAATCAACTGCATCGGGAAACAGCGGCTCTGAAAATAAGCAGCCTACAACGGAGAAAAAAGTGTATCTTACAGTGAAGTTCCTTGACTATAAGGGTGATGTTATAAGCACGCAGAAGATCGAGTACGGAAAGTCTGCAAAGGCTCCCAAAGATCCTACAAAACCGAGTGATGAATATTACGATTATGTGTTCAAGGAATGGCAGCTTGATTTCAGCAAGGTGACAACCGATATGGTTATTGCTCCGAGCTTTGAGGCGGTACTTAAACCGCAGTACACACAGCCTCAGGAAACTGTCGAACAGACGCAGTAGCGGGGAGTACGGTATGGTGGAATGTAAAACATTATTTTATAATGCACGAAAAACCTCGCTTTGCGAACGAATGCTTAAAAAGATTTTTTTGGGGATTAATCTTGAAACTAACGACATTTCTTTTGCAACCGATAAAAAAGCCGTGAAAAAAATATTGACAGATTCGTTTAAAGAATGTAATATTGTCTTTATTATCGGAGGCTTGGGATTCGGTGACGAAAGAAATATAGGCAGTATTCTTTCGCGGCTTTTAAAGCCTTCATGCGTTGATGAGTGCAAAAAACTGAAAAATGACACGGGTGACGACGGATATGTTGTTCGTGCAAACAATCAGCTTCTTATACTCTTGCCCGATGAGCCTGAACAGATTCAGACTATAATGAAGGGTGCTGTTTTGGGGTATATAAGTAATATAGGAAATACGAGGGTATAAAGGATATGAATACAAATACTTTTGAGCAATATGAATCATCGGTGCGTTCTTACTGCAGACATTTTCCGAAAGTGTTTACGGACGCAAAGGGTGCCGTGATGACAGATGAAAACGGCGAGAAGTATATTGACTTTTTCTGCGGTGCAGGTGCAGTGAATTACGGCCATAACAATGACTATATAAAGGGAAAAGTAATTGACTATCTTGCTACGGACGGTATAATTCACGCACTTGATATGTACACCGTGCCCAAGCGTGATTTCATTGATGCTCTTGAAAAGAAAATTATTGAGCCGAGAGGCTACAAATACAGGATTCAGTTTACGGGTCCTACAGGTACCAATGCGATAGAAGCGGCAATAAAGCTTGCAAGAAAGACAACAAAGCGTAGAAATATTTTTGCGTTTATGGGATGTTTTCACGGTATGACGCTCGGTTCTCTTTCGCTTACTTCCGAGATGTATGCAAGAAACGGTGCAGGTGCTTCGCTTGTCGACTGCACACACATTCCTGCTCCTTATATGTTTGAGGGTCTTGATGTGATTAATTATATGCAGACGCTTATTGACGATGACCACTCCGGCGTTGAAAAGCCTGCGGCGGTTGTGATGGAAACAGTACAGGCTGAGGGCGGAATAAGAGTTTTTGACAATGAGTTTTTGCGTAGCGTCAGAGAATTCTGTACCAAAAACGGTATATTGATGATTGTTGACGATGTGCAGGTTGGCTGCTGCCGCAGCGGTTCATTCTTCTCGTTTGAGCGTGCCGGAATTACTCCTGATATTGTTGTAATGTCAAAATCAATAGGCGGTATCGGAATGCCTCTTGCTATTGTTTTGCATAAGGACGAGCTTGACCATTGGAAGCCGGGTGAACATAACGGCACATTCAGAGGCAATCAGCTTTCATTCGTTGCAGGCAAGGCGGCTATTGATTATTTGCTTGAAAACAATGTTGAGTCAGAAACAAAACGCAAGGGCGAGCTTGTAAAGAAGTATGTTACCGAGGAAATTCTGTCGCTTGATTCAAGACTTCAGTTAAGAGGCATCGGACTTGTCTGGGGTATTGACTTTGGTGCAATTTCACCTTCTCTTTCGGAAGAAGTAATTGAAAAATGCTTTGAGAAAAAGCTTATATGTGAATGTGCAGGCAGGGAGGGTGCTGTACTAAAGATAATGCCCCCGCTTGTAATCGACGACGATATGCTGCTTAAAGGACTTGCAATTATAAAGGAGTCCATTAAAGAAGTATTGGCAAAATAATAAAACGGCTGACGGAGTTTTGATTTCCGTCAGCCGTTGGTGTTTTATATGATTTTGTTTGCGGGCGAGGGTCTCTGCTAAAATTCTATCCCGATTCTGCCTGTTATACCGCGGTCGTAGGGATGCTTTACTTTTTTAAATTCCGTGACATAGTCTGCCGTTTCAATAAACTTTTCGGGCGGATTGTGACCCGTCATAACTATTTCCATACTTGTCGGTGCGTTTGTGACAAATTCAAATACATCTGCTTCGGAAACCATACCGCAGTTTATCACATCGAATATCTCGTCAAGTATTACCATATCATAACGCTCAGTGAGTGCAGTGGTTACGCTGCTTTCAAAAATTCCCTTAAAAATCTTTGCCGCCTGAGCTTTTTCGTTTTCGTCCATTTGAAATGTGAATTTCAATTCAAGCGGACAAAGTGTAAGCGTTACATTTTCCGTGTGGCTCAGCGTGTGGCGTTCGCCTGAAAATTCCGTCTTTAAAAACTGCACGAACAAAACTTTCATTTTGCTCCCTGCGGCACGGACCGCTAAACCGACTGCGGCTGTTGTTTTGCCTTTACCGTCTCCGTAATAAACATGAATCATTATATACCTCCGAAAGTAGGGTGTGTTACATTGCTTAAAATTTAATTAAACGCATAATAAATGGTATTAGCACACCACAATTATACTTGAATATAAATTATTTGGCAATATGTGTATAGTGTACAAAAACTAATTAAAATTATTCCAAAAATTCTACATGAACTTATTTTTACAAAACCTTGAATAAATCGTAAATACATAGTATAATATCACTTGTGTGACTGCACAAGATATGCGATGAAGCGGGAGGTTGCGGCGAATTCGCCGGTTTTTCCGTGGAGTATGTCCGATTTTAAACCGGGCGATTTATTTTGAATCAATCAGAGCGTAACTATGTCAACAGGGTTGCTTTGCCATAGCTGTGCTCAAAGGCTTTCAGGACATTCCCGGTTAACTGAATAGTTAAACGGGTTTTTTAATGCAGGGTGATGAAACACCCGGCAGAGTTTCAAAAAAAGTTTTGAGAGCAAACGCCCGCCAACTACCACGAGCCGAGGCTTGCAGACCGAATGTCAGCTAAAGAACAAGGCTCAGCAAGAATTTTAAGGAGGCGACGATAATGGCAGTCAAGGAAAAGATTAGAATAAGATTAAAGGGTTATGATCATCAACTCGTTGATCAGTCCGCAGAGAGAATCGTGGCTACAGCTAAACGCACAGGTGCAAGAGTTTCGGGTCCGGTTCCGCTCCCTACTGAGAAGCAGGTTGTAACAATTCTCCGTGCTGTTCACAAGTACAAGGACAGCCGTGAGCAGTTTGAGATGAGAACTCACAAGCGTCTTATCGACATCTTAAGACCGTCAAACAAGACAGTCGAGGCTCTTATGAGCTTAGAGCTCCCTGCCGGCGTTGATATCGAGATTAAATTATAATCGCTGATACCAACCTACAAGCAGACAGGGTCATGTTGGCACAAGCCAACCAATAACCTATAAGGAGGATATATTCATGCAGAAAGCAATCATCGGCAAGAAAATCGGTATGACACAGATTTTCGATGAAAAGGGAGTAGTAATTCCCGTAACTGTTATCGAGGCAGGCCCTTGCGTGGTTACAGCCAAGAAAACAGTTGAAAACGACGGCTACGCATCCGTTCAGCTCGGATACGGCGACTTAAAGCCCCACAAGGTTACAAAGCCTATGAAGGGATTTTTTGACAAAGCAGGCGTAGCTCCCAAGAAAACTCTCAAAGAGTTCCGCTTTAACGACACAGACGCTTACAATGTAGGCGACCTCGTTAAGGCAGATGTATTCACCCCCGGCGACAAGATTGATGTAACCGGAAAGAGCAAAGGTAAGGGTACTGCAGGTGTTATTAAGAGATGGAATTTCCACCGTCTTAAGGAATCACACGGTACAGGTCCCTGCGTTCGTCACGGCGGCTCAATCGGTGCCTGCTCATCTCCCTCAAGAGTTTGGAAGGGTAAGAGAATGGCAGGTCACCTCGGTGCAGAACAGGTAACAGTTCAGAATCTCACAGTTGTAAAGGTTGACGCTGAAAACAACCTCATCGCTGTAAAGGGTGCTGTTCCCGGACCAAACAAGGGAATCGTTGTTCTCAAAGATTCCGTTAAGGCTTAAGGAAGGGGGATTATAAATGCCAAGTTTATCAGTAGTAAATATGGAAGGCAAGAAGGTTGGCACAATCGATCTCGCCGATTCTATATTCGGTATTGAGCCCAACGCAGCAGTCATGCACCAGATGGTAGTTAACTATCTTGCAGCACAGCGTCAGGGTACACAGTCCGCTCTTACAAGATCCGAGGTTTCCGGCGGCGGTAAAAAGCCGTGGAGACAGAAGGGTACAGGACGAGCAAGACAGGGTTCAACTCGTGCTCCGCAGTGGACACACGGCGGCGTCGTTTTTGCTCCCAAGCCAAGAGATTACAGATTTTCTGTAAACAAGAAGGTAAGAAGACTTGCTATGAAGTCAGCTTTCTCTTCAAAGGCTAAAGAAAACGAGATCATCGTTGTTGACGCAATCACAATGGATGATTACAAGACAAAGACAATCGTTGCTATGCTCAAGGCAATCGAGGCTGACAAAAAGGCTCTCATTGTTCTTCCCGAAGTTGACAGCAAGGTTATTAAATCAGCTAACAACATCCCCGGCGTAAAGACAGCTCAGGTCAACACATTGAATGTTTACGACATTCTTCATGCTGACAAGCTCGTTATCGTTAAGGATGCCGTAAGCAAAATAGAGGAGGTATATGCATGATAGCTCATGATATCGTAATCCGCCCGGTTATTACTGAAAAAAGTATGCTCGGTGCAGTTAATAAGGTATATACTTTCGAGGTAGCTAAGACAGCTAACAAAATTGAAATTGCAAAAGCTTGCGAAGAAATCTTCAAGGTTAAGGTTGCAAAGGTTAATACCGTAAGCGTTCGCGGCAAGTTCCGCCGTCAGGGCAGAAACAACGGCGGCTACACAAAGAGCTGGAAGAAAGCAATCATCACATTAACAGAAGACAGCAAGCCTATCGAATTTTTTGAAGGCATGATGTAAGTCTGAATTTAAAAGTTTCAGGCAGAATGTATGGGAAACGCCATTTTCCCGCAAAGCCATCATGAGGAGAGTGAAACCAAATGGCCATTAAAGTTTATAAGCCGACCATTAACTCAAGAAGAAATATGTCGGTTACAGATTATTCGGTCCTTTCAAAGGTTGAGCCCGAAAAGAGCCTTCTTGCTCCTTTAAGCAAGAAGTCAGGCCGTAACAGCTACGGCAGAATCACCGTTCGTCACAGAGGCGGCGGTAACCGCAGAAAGTACCGTATCATTGATTTCAAGCGTCAGAAGTTTGATGTTGAAGGCACAGTAAAAACACTTGAGTACGATCCTAACCGTTCAGCTTTTATTGCTCTTGTAGAGTACACTGACGGCGAAAGAGCTTACATTATAGCTCCTGAGGGACTTAAAGTAGGCGATAAGGTACTCGCAGGCGAAAACGCCGACATCAAGCCCGGTAACGCACTTCCGCTTACAGCAATTCCTGTAGGTACATTTATCCACAATGTTGAGCTTTATCCCGGAAGAGGTGCACAGCTTGCTCGTTCGGCAGGTAACATGGCTCAGCTTATGGCAAGAGAAAACGGACTCGCTTTGTTAAGACTTCCTTCAGGCGAGCTCAGAAATGTTCCCGAAAGCTGCATGGCTACTATCGGTCAGGTAGGTAATGTTGACCACGAGAATGTTAAAATCGGTAAGGCAGGCCGTAAGAGAAATATGGGCTGGCGTCCTACAGTCCGCGGTTCTGTTATGAACCCGAATGACCACCCGCACGGCGGTGGTGAGGGTAAATCACCGGTTGGTCGTCCGGGTCCTGTTACTCCTTGGGGTAAGCCGGCACTCGGTTACAAGACTCGTAAGAACAACAAGAGCAGCGATAAGCTTATTGTTCGCAGAAGAAACGGTAAGTAAGGCAGAGAAAGGAGCTTATAACTATGAGTAGAAGTACTAAAAAGGGTCCCTTTGTTCAGCCTGTACTGCTCAAAAGGGTTCTTGAAATGAACGAATCAGGCGAGAAGAGAATTTTAAAGACTTGGTCAAGAAGTTCAACAATCTTTCCTGAGTTTGTAGGTCACACATTCGCCGTTCACGACGGTCGTAAGCATGTTCCGGTATATGTCACTGAAGATATGGTAGGTCACAAGCTCGGTGAGTTTGCTCCTACAAGAACCTTTAAGGGACACGCCGGTTCAAAGACAAGCAAATAAGCGGAAGGAGAGTATTGCAGATGGAAGCAAAGGCAAATGCTAAATTTGTTCGTATTTCACCCCGCAAAATCGGCGTTGTTCTTGACCTCATCAGAGGCAAGGATGTCAGATATGCGGAAGCTGTTCTTAAGCACACTCCCAAGGCCGCTTGCGAGCCGCTTTTAAAGCTGCTCCATTCAGCTATGGCAAATGCTGAGAACAACCATGATATGGATGTATCCAAGCTTTTCGTTGCAGAGTGCAACGCAACAGCAGGCCCCATCCTTAAAAGAATTCGTCCAAGAGCACAGGGCAGAGCGTTCAGAATCAACAAGAGAACTTCTCACATTACCCTCGTTCTCAAGGAAAAAGAAGACTAAGGGGAGGTTTTATTATGGGTCAGAAAGTTAATCCGCACGGTCTTCGTGTCGGTGTTATTAAAGATTGGGATTCCCGTTGGTTTGCAAACAAGAAGGACTTCGGTGCTACACTGGTTGAGGACTACAACCTCCGTAAAACTCTGAAGGCTCAGCTTTACAACTTCGGTATCTCAAAGATTGAAATTGAGCGTGACGGCAAAAGAGTAAGAATCAGCATTCACTGTGCAAAGCCCGGTCTTGTTATCGGTAAGGGCGGCTCTGAAATTGAGAAGCTCAAGTCACAATGCGAGGCTATGCTCAACAAGCCCGTTGCAATCAATATTGTTGAGGTTAAGGCACCCGAGCTTGACGCTCAGCTTGCAGCAGAGAGCATTGCTCAGCAGCTTGAAAAGAGAATTTCTTTCCGCCGTGCTATGAAGCAGTCTATCGGCAACGCAATGCGTCGCGGAGCAAAGGGTATTAAAGTAATGTGTTCAGGCCGTCTCGGCGGTGCTGAAATCGCTCGTTCAGAGCAGTACCACGAGGGTACTATTCCGCTTCAGACACTTCGTGCAGACATTGACTACGGTTTTGCAGAGGCTAACACAACCTACGGTAAAATCGGCGTTAAGGTTTGGCTTTACAAGGGTGAAGTTTTAAACGAAGTTAAGTCAAGAAAGCCCCGCAGAGAAGGAGGCAGAAAGTAATGCTATTACCAAAGAGAGTTAAGTACAGAAGAGTACACAGAGGTCGTATGACAGGTAAGGCTCTCCGTGGTAACAAGGTTACTTACGGTGAGTACGGTCTTCAGGCTACAGAGCCTGCATGGATCACATCAAACCAGATCGAAGCAGCCCGTATCGCTATGACGCGTTACTGCAAGAGATTTGGTAAGGTATGGATTAAAATCTTTCCTGATAAGCCCGTTACAGCAAAGCCTGCTGAAACACGAATGGGTTCAGGTAAAGGTTCTCCCGAATATTGGGTAGCAGTAGTTAAGCCCGGTAGAGTTATGTTCGAGCTTGCAGGCGTTGATGAAGCAACTGCAAGAGAGGCTCTCAGACTTGCTGCAATGAAGCTTCCCATCAAGTGCAAGTTTGTTAAGAAAGAGGAGGGTGAGCAGTAATGAAAGCATCAGAGATCAGAGAAATGTCAGTTGAAGAGCTTCAGACAAAGCTCACAGAACTCAAGGAAGAATTATTTAATCTTCGTTTCCAGCTTGCTGTTAATCAGCTCGAAAACTCATCCAGAATCGGTGCCGTAAAAAAGGACATTGCAAGAGTTTCCACAATTCTTCGTCAGCGTGAACTTAACGGCACAGAAGCTTAAGAGAGGAGGACTTAACAGTGAGTGAAAGAAATATGAGAAAAACCGTTGTCGGCAAGGTAGTAAGCAACAAGATGGACAAAACTGTTGTAGTTGCTGTTGAAGACAGCGTAAAGCATAAGCTTTATAACAAAATTGTTAAGCGTACGGTTCGTTTTAAGGCACACGACGAGAACAATGAGTGCAACATAGGCGACCGTGTAAAGATTATGGAGACCCGTCCTCTTTCTAAGGATAAAAGATGGAGACTCGTCGAGATTATTGAGAAAGCTAAATAAGTTTAGCGGCTTTGAGAAAAGGAGGAATACACTGTGATTCAGCAGCAAACCATCCTCAAGGTTGCCGACAACACCGGCGCAAAGGAACTTATGTGCATTCGTGTACTCGGCGGTACCAGAAGGAGATATGCCAACATTGGCGATGTTATCGTTGCCTCGGTTAAAAAAGCAGCACCCGGCGGTGTTGTTAAAAAAGGTGATGTTGTTAAGGCCGTAGTCGTTCGTTCGGCAAAGGGCGTAAGACGCGAGGACGGAACATACATCCGCTTTGATGAAAACGCGGCAGTTATTATTAAGGAAGATAAGAACCCGAAGGGTACTCGTATCTTCGGACCGGTAGCAAGAGAGCTTCGTGACAAGGACTTTATGAAGATTCTCTCTCTCGCTCCCGAAGTACTTTAATTGGAGGTGTCACAATGAATAAGGTTCATGTAAAAACAGGCGACACCGTTATCGTTATCAGCGGTAAGGATAAGGGCAAAAAGGGTCAGGTTTTGGCTGTAAGCCCCAAAGAAGGAAAAGTTATCGTAGAGAAAGTAAATATGGTTTCCAAGCATGTTAAGCCCAGAAAGATGGGCGAGCAGGGCGGTATCATTAAGGCTGAGGGTGCTATGTATGCTTCCAAGGTTCAGATCGTATGCCCACGCTGCAAACAGCCCACAAGAGTTGCTCACAAGATTTTTGAGGACGGCTCAAAGGGCAGAATTTGTGCTAAGTGCAAGGAATCACTGTAAGGAGGATATAAGATATGGCAAGACTTAAAGAATATTATTCAAAAGAAGTTGCACCTGCTCTTATGACAAAGTTCTCCTACAAGAGCACTATGCAGATTCCAAAGCTTGATAAGATTGTTATCAATGTAGGTGCAGGCGAAGCTAAAGATAACTCTAAGGTAATTGACGCTATCTGCACAGACCTTTCTGCCATCACAGGTCAGAAGCCTCTCGTTTGCAGAGCAAGAAAATCAGTTGCTAACTTCAAACTCAGAGAAGGCATGCCGATCGGCTGCAAGGTTACTCTCAGAGGCGAGAGAATGTATGAGTTTCTTGACAGACTTTTCAACGTAGCTCTTCCCCGTGTAAGAGACTTCAGAGGTATCAACCCCAACTCTTTTGACGGCAGAGGCAACTACAATATGGGTCTTAAGGAACAGCTCATTTTCCCTGAGATTGATTATGACAAGATTGACAAGGTTCGTGGTATGGACATTTGCTTCGTTACCACAGCTAAAACAGATGAAGAAGCTCGTGAGCTTTTAACTCTCATGGGTGCACCGTTTTCAAAGTAAGGAGGGATTGTTGTGGCTAAAACTGCAATGAAAGTTAAGCAGCAGAGAAAGCAGAAGTTCTCTACAAGAGAGTATTCAAGATGTAATATCTGTGGTAGACCACACGCCTACCTCCGCAAGTATGGTATTTGTCGTATTTGCTTCCGTGAGCTCGCTTACAAGGGCGAAATTCCGGGCGTAAAGAAAGCAAGCTGGTAAGCAAGGGAGGAAAAGGTAATGCAGATTACAGATACAATTGCTGATTTACTTACAAGAATTCGTAACGCTAACTCAGCGAAGCACGATTCTGTTGAAATTCCTGCTTCAAACCTCAAGAAGGCTATTTGTCAGATTCTTGTAGATGAAGGCTACATCAAGAATTTCACAGTTATAGAGGACGGCAAGCAGGGCGTAATTAAGGTTACTCTTAAGTACAACGACGGCAAAACTCCTGTTATCACAGGTCTTCGCCGCGTTTCAAAGCCCGGTTTGCGTATTTACAGTAATGCAGAGGATATGCCCAAGGTAATGAAGGGTCTCGGTATTGCCATAATTTCAACTTCTAAGGGTGTTATGACAGATCGTCAGGCACGCAAGGAGCATATTGGCGGCGAAGTACTCGCCTACATTTGGTAAGAGGAGGTGCGAAAATGTCTCGAATTGGAAGAAAACCTATAAATATTCCCGCCGGTGTTACAGCAACTATTGCTAACGGCGTAATCACTGTAAAAGGTCCTAAGGGCACGCTTGACTTCGCATACAATCAGGCTATTACAGTTGATATCAAGGGCGATGTAATCGAAGTAACACGCCCGAATGACGCAAAAGAAAACCGTTCTCTCCACGGCCTCACAAGAACACTTATAAACAATATGGTTATCGGTGTTACAGAGGGCTACAAGAAGGAGCTTGAAGTAAACGGTGTAGGTTACCGTGTTCAGAAGCAGGGTAACAAGTGCGTTATGAATCTCGGCTATTCACACCAGGTTATTGTTGAGGATACAGACGACATTAAAATCGAAGTTCCGGATCCCAACAAAATTGTTATTGTCGGCATTGATAAGCAAAAGGTTGGTCAGTTTGCTGCCGAAGTAAGAGAAAAGCGTCCACCGGAGCCATATAAGGGCAAGGGTATTAAGTACGCTGATGAAGTTATCCGCCGCAAGGAAGGCAAGGCCGGTAAGGGCAAATAATTAAGGAGTGAACAATAATGGTAAGCAGACCTGATACAAAAAAGGCACGTGCAAAACGCCATAAGAGAGTCCGCAGCAAAGTAAGCGGTACAGCATCTTGTCCCCGTTTGTGCGTATTCCGCTCCAGAAGCAACATCTACGCTCAGATTATTGACGATGTAGCCGGTGTTACACTTGCTCAGGCTTCAAGCCTTGACAAGTCCATCGAAGGAAATGGCGGAAACAAAGAGGCAGCAAAGGCTGTAGGCGTTCTCATCGCAGAGCGTGCAAAGGCTAAAAATATCGTCGATGTAGTATTTGACAGAGGCGGTAACATCTATCACGGCCGTGTTAAGGAATTGGCCGAAGGCGCCCGTGAGGGCGGCCTCAATTTCTAAGGAAGAGGAGGAATAACTTTGGCTAAAACAGTAGAAGTAACAGGCGAATTAAAAGAAAGAGTCGTTACTATTAACCGTGTTTCAAAGACGGTTAAGGGCGGTCGTATATTTAAGTTTGCAGCTTTGGTAGTTGTAGGCGACGGTAACGGAACAGTAGGTTTCGGTATCGGTAAGGCAGGCGAAGTACCCGACGCTATCCGCAAGGGTATCGAAGACGCCAAGAAGAACCTTATCAAGGTTTCACTTAGAGGAACAACAATTCCTCACGAGATCATCGGTGAGTTCGGTGCAGGCAGAGTGCTTATGAAGCCCGCTGCTCCCGGTACCGGTGTTATCGCAGGCGGTCCTGTTCGTGCCGTTGTTGATGCAGTAGGTATCAAGGATATCAGAACTAAGGCTCTTCGTTCAAATAATCCCTGCAATGTAGTTAGAGCTACTCTTGCAGGTCTTGCAGCTTTAAGAACTGCTGAAGAAGTTGCTGCTATCCGCGGCAAATCCGTTAAGGAAATTTTATAATAGGGAGGTTGCAGATTATGACAATTAAGTTGGTTAAGAGCCTTATCGGCTCAAAAAAGGATCAGATTGCAACAGCCCATGCTTTAGGCTTGAAGAAAATCGGTGATGTTACAACACAGCCCGACAACGCTTCAACAAAAGGTAAGGTAGCAAAAATTATTCACCTCGTAGAGGTTATTGACGCGTAAGCAAGGAGGTGCAATCTTATGAAGTTACATGAACTTTCTCCGGTTGAGGGCTCTAAAAAGGACTCAAAAAGAATCGGCAGAGGTCACGGCTCAGGCTGGGGCAAAACAGCCGGCAAGGGTCACAAGGGTCAGAAAGCTCGTTCGGGCGGCGGTGTTCGTCCCGGATTTGAAGGCGGTCAGATGCCTTTGCAGCGTCGTGTACCTAAAAGAGGTTTTAACAACATCTTTGCTAAAAATGTAGTTGCAATTAACCTCAGCACTTTAAACAGAAAGTTTGACGACGGTGCAACAGTTGATGTTGAAGCTCTTGTTAATGCAGGAGTAGTTAAAAACGGTTTTGACGCTGTTAAGGTTCTCGGTAACGGTAAGCTTGAGAAAAAACTCACTGTTAAGGTATCTGCTTTTTCCGAATCAGCTAAAGCTGCTATTGAGGCTGCAGGCGGAAAGGCAGAGGTGATTTAAGTGTTTAAGACAATAAGAAATGCTTGGGCCATTCCTGACCTGAGAAAGAAAATCTTATTTACACTTTTAATTATCATCGTATTCAGAATCGGTTCGGTTATCCCAGTCCCGTTTCTGGATGCAACAGCTCTTGCAGAGGCAATGAAGCTCATTACGGAAAATCCCGATTCCAGCACAAATATGCTGGCATATCTCAACACGCTTTCGGGCGGTGCGTTCGCTAATGCAACCTTGTTTGCTATGGGTATCACACCGTACATCAACAGCTCGATCATAATGCAGCTTCTCTGCGTTGCTATTCCTCCTCTTGAGAGAATGGCAAAGGAGGGCGAGGCAGGCAGACGCAAAATCGGTGCCATTACCCGATATGTAACAGTGGGTCTCGGTCTTATTCAGGGTACTGCGTATTATATCTATCTTAAGAATACAGTTACTGAGAGCGGCAGTCATATTACAATTTACAATGAGGGATTTGATATGTGGTTCTCTGCTATTGTAATTGTACTTGTATTTACAGCTGGAACAGCTCTTATGATGTGGCTCGGTGAGCAGATTAATAAATTTGGTATCGGAAACGGTATTTCAATACTCCTTTTCGCAGGTATTATTGCTCAGCTTCCGGTTACTATCGATACACTCGGTACTTACTGGGGCCTCGGTTCACAGGGTTCTACACAGTATTATTTCCTTGTTCCGCTTTGGGTTATCATTTTCGTTGCTGTTATATGGGTTATTACCTTTATGCAGGACAGCGAAAGAAGAATCCCCATTCAGTACGCAAAGCGTGTTGTGGGCAGAAAGATGTACGGCGGTCAGTCGAGCCACCTTCCTATCAAGGTTGCTCTCGGCGGTGTGCTTCCGATTATCTTTGCAAGCTCAATTCTTTCAATTCCCGGTACAATCAACCTCTTCTTGGGATACGAGTCAGGTGACGGTTTCTGGGGTGCTTTCTTTGAAGCTTTCAGCACCAACGGTTGGTTGTATATGGTATTGTATTTCTTGTTAATTATTATGTTTGCATATTTCTATACTACTATTCAGTATAATCCCGTTGAAATGGCAAATAACCTTAAGTCAAACAACGGTACTGTTCCCGGTATCCGTCCGGGTGCACCGACGGCTGATTACATCAGAAATATTCTCTCAAGAATAACTCTTATCGGTGCGTTGTTCCTTGCCTTTATCGCTTTGGTTCCGCATATTTACGGTGCGGCAACAGGCATGGGCAGCATGGCTATAGGTGGTACATCAATCATCATCGTAGTAGGTGTTGCACTTGATACAGTAAAACAGCTCGAGTCACAGATGATGATGCGTCATTACAAAGGTTTTCTTGACTAATTACTGAAAAAGGAGTATAATGATATGAACATCATCATGTTAGGAGCTCCGGGTGCAGGTAAAGGCACACAAGCTGCTGTACTCTGTGAGCACTTTGGTATTCCCACAATTTCAACCGGAAACATGATTCGTGAAGCGCTGAAAAACGGCACTGAGATGGGTCTTAAAGCCAAGTCCTTTATGGACGAGGGCAAGCTTGTTCCCGATGAGGTTGTTATCGGCATTGTTAAAGAAAGACTTGCCGAGGACGACTGCAAAAAGGGTTTCATCCTTGACGGCTTCCCAAGAACTATTCCTCAGGCCGAGGCTCTTGACAGTATGGGTGTTGATATTCAGTATGTCATCAATATTGATGTATCTGATGAAAGAATCATCAACCGTATGTCCGGACGCCGTGTCTGCGAAAATTGCGGCAGACCCTATCATCTTGTGAACTTAAAGCCCAAGAAGGATGGAGTTTGCGACGATTGCGGCGGCACCCTTGTTCAGCGTAAGGACGACCACCCTGACACTGTACTTGCTCGTCTTGATGTGTATCACAAAGAAACAGAGCCGCTTGCTGATTATTATAAGAAACAGGGCAAGCTTGTTAATGTTGTAGGACAGGATAATGTAGACGAAACTACTGATCTTATCCTCAAGGCAATCGAGGCGTAAAAGTATGGTAGTTATTAAGACAGCACGGGAACTTTCTAAAATGAAAGATGCATGCAGAATTTCTGCTGAGGCACTCTGTGTTGCGGGAGAGGCTGTAAAGCCCGGTGTAACTACTTATGAAATAGATACTATTGTCCGCAAATATATCGAGAAACAGGGAGCTGTTCCCTCGTTTCTCGGTTACGGCGGATTTCCTGCAAGTGCGTGCATTTCCGTTAACAATGTGGTTATCCATGGCATACCGAGCAAAAAACAGGTTCTTAAAGAGGGCGACATAGTAAGCGTCGATGTGGGTGCTTATTATGAGGGATTTCACGGCGATAACGCCTACACGTTTCCCTGCGGCAAAATCAGTGCTGACGCACAGGCTTTGCTTGTCGCCACAAAGGAAAGCCTTTATGAGGGAATTAACAAGGCTCTTGCCGGTAACCGAATAGGTGATATCGGCAGTGCTGTACAAAGGTATGTCGAAGCTCGCAGTTACTCGGTGGTACGGGATTTTGTCGGCCACGGCGTAGGTGCGAAGTTGCACGAAGACCCAAGCGTACCCAATTACGGTACACCGGGACGAGGCGTACGCCTTATTCCGGGTATGACAATCGCTATTGAACCCATGGTCAATCAGGGTACTTTTGAAGTAAAGGTCCTTGATGATGAGTGGACTACCGTCACAAAAGACGGCAAACTTTCCGCTCATTTTGAGCATACGGTAGCTATTACACAAAACGGTCCCCAAATTATGACTCTGTGCTGATAAAGGTGAACTTATGAGCGTTGTCAGAGGAAGTATTGTAAGGGCAAAGGCAGGAAGAGATAAGGACGGTTTTTTCGTTGTTCTCAAAGTCGAGTCCGGCTATGCGTACATTGCAGACGGCAGGACACGAAAAATTGAGAAGCCGAAAAAGAAAAAGCTTATTCATCTTTCCCCTGCAAATACGGTTATCGAGGGTTCACTTGAAACCAATCCGCAAATAAAAAGAGCATTAAGTCAATTTAAAAACGGAGGTTAACGATATGTCAAAGCAAGATGTAATTGAAATAGAAGGTATTGTAAGAGAGGCTCTGCCCAATGCACAGTTTAAGGTTGAGCTTCAGAACGGTCACGTGATATTAGCTGTTATTTCAGGCAAACTGAGAATGAATTTCATTCGCATTTTGCCGGGTGATAAGGTTACTGTGGAGATGTCTCCGTATGACCTTACAAGAGGAAGAATTACCTGGCGTTCAAAATAAGCCGGGGAAACACGATTTTCAGAAAGGAATGATTATAAATGAAAGTCAGACCTTCAGTAAAGAAGATGTGCGATAAGTGCAAAGTTATCAAAAGAAAAGGTAAGATTTTAGTAATCTGCGAAAACCCCAAGCACAAACAGCGTCAGGGTTAATTACCTTACAGAAAAAACTATTTTAAAATTATATGGAGGTGCAACTCAATGGCTCGTATAGCAGGTGTTGACTTACCAAGAGATAAAAGAGTTGAAATCGGTTTAACTTATATCTTCGGTATCGGCCGTAAAACTGCAGACGACATTATTGCTGCAACAGGTGTTAATCCCGACACTCGTGTCAGAGATTTAACTGAAGAGGATATTGCAAAGCTCAGAGAGTATATTGAGCATAACTGCCGCGTTGAAGGTGACCTTCGCCGTGACATCGCTTATGATATTAAAAGACTTATTGACATTGGCTGCTACCGTGGCGTTCGTCACAGAAAGGGTCTCCCTGTAAGAGGTCAGCGTTCAAAGACTAACGCTCGTACACGCAAGGGACCCCGCAAGACAATGGCTAATAAGAAGAAGTAAGGAGGGCAAAGGACTATGGCAGCACCAAAGGGTGGTAAAAAGGTTATTCGCCGTCGCCGTGAACGCAAGAATATCGAAAAAGGCGCAGCGCATATCCAGTCAACTTTTAACAATACAATTGTTACTATTTCCGATACACAGGGCAACGCTGTTTCTTGGGCAAGTGCAGGCGAGCTCGGTTTCAGAGGCTCTAAGAAGTCAACTCCGTTTGCCGCTCAGTCAGCAGCTGAAACAGCTGCAAAAGCAGCAATGGAACACGGTATGAAATATGTTGATGTTTATGTAAAAGGACCGGGACAGGGCAGAGAAGCTGCAATCCGTGCATTGCAGACAGCAGGTCTTGAGGTAACTATGATTAAAGATGTTACTCCGATCCCTCATAACGGATGCCGTCCTCCAAAGAGAAGACGCGTATAGTATTATAGAAGGAGGATATTTCAATGGCTAAAAATATGCAGCCTATCGCAAAGCGTTGCAGAGCTCTCGGCATTTCTCCCGCTGTAATGGGTTATTCTAAGAAAACTTCTAACAGAAACCCCGGCGGTAAGATGAGAAGAAAAAAGAGCGAATACAGCATGCAGCTTACTGAGAAGCAGAAGGTTAAATTTATTTACGGCATCATGGAAAAGCAGTTCAGAGCTTACTATGAGAAAGCTGAAAAGGCAGAGGGCAAGACAGGTGCTGTGCTCCTCTCATTAATCGAACGCAGACTTGACAATGTTGTTTTCAGACTCGGACTTGCTGCTACAAGAAGAGAAGCAAGACAGCTTGTAAGTCACGCTCACTTTACTGTTAACGGCAAAAAGGTTAACATTCCGTCATACCTCGTAAAAGTCGGCGATGTTATCCAGGTTAGAGAAAAGAGCCGCTCAACAACAAGATTTAAGGCAATTACTGAGGGTGAAACAGCTTCAACTGTTACTCCTAAGTGGCTTGAGAAAGATGAAAATCTTCTCGGCGGTAAGGTAATTGCTGCTCCACAGAGAGAGGATATTGACTTTCCTGTTGAAGAACACCTCATCGTTGAGTTGTACTCCAAGTAATCCCGTATTTCATAGGCAGATTACACATACATTGGCTGTTTTTGCAGCCGCATAATGTCAGGAGGATTCGCGAATGATTGAAATTGAAAAGCCAAGAATTGAAACCGCGGAATTAACCGAGGACGGAAAGTACGGCAGATTTGTTGTTGAACCGCTTGAACGCGGCTTCGGCAACACACTCGGCAACAGCTTACGCAGAGTTTTGCTTTCCTCTCTTGAAGGCTGTGCTGTTACATCGGTAAAGATTGACGGCGTTCTTCACGAATTTTCAACTATTCCCGGCGTAAAGGAAGACGTTACGGAAATTGTTCTCAATTTGAAAAGTCTTGTTCCTAAGCTTCATGAAACATGCCCAAAGGTGGTAGAGATTATTGCCGAAGGTCCATGTGAAGTTACTGCAGGTGATATTAAGTGTGACAGTGAGGTTGAGATCTTAAATCCCGAACTTCACATTGCTACTCTCGGCGAGGGTGCAAAGCTTAATATGGAAATAACCCTTGACAAGGGAAGGGGTTATGTTCCCGGTGAGCGTAACAAGCAGCTTAGCGGCAATAATGTTATCGGTGTGTTACCGATTGATTCAATCTATACTCCCGTGTTAAAGGTTAACTATACTGTTGACAATACCCGTGTAGGTCAGATTACTGACTTTGACAAGCTTACGCTTGATGTTTGGACAAACGGAGTAATCAACGCTGAGGATGCTGTATCTCTTGCAGCAAAGGTACTTACTGAGCACCTTAACCTCTTTGTAAACCTTTCGGATAAGGCTACAAATGCTGAGCTTATGGTTGAAAAAGACGATAAGGGCAAGGAGAAGATTCTTGAAATGACAATAGAGGATCTTGATCTTTCGGTTCGTTCGTTCAACTGCCTCAAGCGTGCAGGCATAAACACGGTTGAAGATTTAATTAACAAGTCCGAAGAGGATATGATGAAGGTTCGTAATCTCGGAAGAAAATCTCTTGAAGAGGTTATTCAGAAGCTTAATTCTCTCGGTTTCAGTCTTCAGAAGGAAGACGAATAAATTACCCTTTTAGACCAACGGTAAAGGAGTGAAAACAATGCCCGGTACAAGAAAATTAGGAAGAACTACAGCTCAGAGAATGGCAATGCTCCGTGCTATGGTTACATTCCTTCTCGAAAACGGCAAAATCGAAACAACTCTTACTCGTGCCAAGGAAGTTCAGGCTATGGCAGAGAAGATGATTACTACAGCAAAGAACGATACACTTCACAACAGACGCCTTGTTTTGGCTTTTGTTACTAAGGAAGATGTTACAAGCAAGCTTTTCAAGGAGATTGCTCCCAAGTACAGCGACAGAAACGGCGGTTACACAAGAGTGACTAAGATAGGTCCTCGCCGCGGTGACGGTGCTGAAATGGCAATCATCGAGCTCGTTTGATTTAAAACTTAAAATTATGCTTAGTTTAAAGCGGCTGATTAATTTCAGCCGCTTTTTACATTATTTGACATTTTTTGAAAAATATGCTATATTAATAATGTAACAATTTTAATCAGTTGAGTTAAAATTTTTTAAGTTAAAAATAAATTAATTATCATAAAATCTAAAAAATAATTTAAGACACTAAAAATAATGTCAAAATACTAAATTTATATAAGATTTTACATGTATATTTAAATATTGTGTAAAATGTTATAAAATATAACTGAATAATTTGGAGGTAGATAAAATATTTATTAAGTAAGATGCATTAATATTAAAAAAGGAGAATATTTATGAAAAAACTTATTTATGTAGTTTCATTAGTTTTAGTAGTCACATTATTTTTTAGTTCTAACTTAACTTTTACAAATGCTTTAGTAAATATTGATAAAAATAATTAAATAATGTTGATATTGTTGACAGCCTTAGTGAAAAAGTAGCTACGAGCGGCATTATTAATGTAAATAAAATTTTATCAGATATAAATAAGAAGAAATTCACAGTACAGTACAATGCTAATGGCGGTTCAGGAGATGCAATGAATAATTCTACTGTATACTACGGAGTTAATCAGAGCATAAGTGCTGTAACATATACTAAATTGGATTATCGTTTTGTTGGATGGACTGCACACAGGACTTCTGATAATAAATGGTTATATACTGACAATAATGGTAATAATAGATGGTGTTTAGAGAATTGTCAACCAAATGGTTATGTAAAATTTATTTATAAAAATTGTGCAAAAATTGCAAAGACATCAAGTGTGAATAATGATATTGTAACACTTTATGCACAATGGGAAGAACTATCATTAGGGGATATTAATATGGATGGCAGAGTATCAATAGCGGATGCATCCCTTCTACAGAAATATCTTTCAGAAACTGTTGAGTTGACGGTACAACAGAAACGCTTGGCTGATGTCAATATGGATGGGATAATTAATGTGTTTGATGTAACCGAAATTCAACGACTAATTGCCTCAATTTAAATCAGGGAGGATATTATGAAAAAAATATTAATATCATTGCTAACTGTTACGATTGTTAGTACAATGTTATTTTCAACATCTGCATTTGCCTGTATTTACACGGAAGAGAATCTCCCTTACGGAGTGCAAACTAAACCGCAGCAGGAAATGGCATTGACAAATGAAATAAAAGAGGAAATATTGCAAAATTTAATTGAAACCGAGTATCCAAACAGTAATTCTGATGATATAGTTGTCAAATATTACGGTTCGCTGAGCAACGGTGCAATGCTTATAAACCATTATAACAGCAGTTATAATTATACGGAAAACCTTTATCCTAATAATTTTTATCAAATAGAATATGAAAATATTGCATTTATTTACAGTGTGCCGACAAACAAAGATATTGTTAATTTATACATAAAGGGTAAAATGTACTCTTTTAAAGAGGCATATGATGCGGAGTTGATAGATTTTGAAAATCTTTGGGAAATTGAACATTTAATTGATGATTTTACTTTTGGACTCAGTTATTACCCTGAATACAACGAAAAAGGCAATGTGCTTTTCGGTGATGTAAACGGTGACAAATATGTAACGGTATTAGACGCAACTATGATACAGCAATACTTATCTGACTTATGCGATTTAAATGAAGCAGAAACAGAATGTGCCGATTTTAATTCTGACGGTAAGATTAATATTATTGATGTCACATTACTTCAAAATACACTTGCACGATAAATCGGTTAGCAAATGATTCTTTAAAATTTTATACCTTGCGTTAAAACTTTAATATACACAAATAAGCATATAATCAATAAAAAACAGGTGACGGCGACTTAAGCCGTCACCTGTTTCGTTTTTTTGCCCTAAATTACTCAAAAGATAATTTTACAACATTTTAGTACAATATTTCAAACTTAAATTAAATGATTATAAAATCTGAAAAGCTTGAAAATATATTTGCTTTAATTATTAGCCGAATGTATTATATGTCTTTGTTACATTCATCAATTTCTATTCTGTTTTCAATTTCTGAAATAACATCGCTCATTTTAACGCCAAGTGCAAGACAAATTCTGTAAAAAGTTTCAAGCGTTGGTTTACGCTCTCCCCTTTCAATAGCACTCAAATGTGTTCTGCCTATATCTGAAAGGCCGCTCAAAACCTCCTGAGAAATGTTCTTTTTTTTTCTGTATTCGGAAATAACCTCTCCGACAATTTTTGAGTTTAGCATCGGTACAAACATAATATCACATCACCTGTCAATAGTGTATATTTTTTTTAGGTCAAATATGAATACATATGTTAACAAATGAGTACTTATGTGTTATTTTATTTATAAATCATTATATTTTTTATGAGTGGTTGTAGGAAAATATTTATCAGGGGGAAATTATAATGAAAAAAGTTATCAGCATTTTTATTTTAGATGCAATTATTTTGTCGTTGCCTTCCTGCAAAGGAGAATCAGCAAATAATAATTCTATGCCCGAAAGCACAAATTTTAATGCAAGCAGTCAACCTACAGAGGGGTTTGTGTTGCAGGAAACTGTTGCTGAAACAAAAACCTCTATGTCATCCGAGGCTTCGGTGCAGAAAAACAGTACTGAAACAAGTAGTTCAGTGGCAGCAGGTTCTATAGAAGAACTTAATACTGTAATTGAAAATGATATATCTAATACTGTTGCAATTCTGACAAGTGAATACGAGCAGTTGGAAACTGAAATTAACACATATGATATGTATATTCAAAATACAAATAAAGTGGAAACTTTTTATAATATGATAAACGATGAGAACAAAGATCTTTGCATCAGAATGCAGGAATATGCTGTGATCTATGCCGAAAAAATACTCTCATCAAATATCTCGATTGATGACAAATACGATGAATTTGACGAATTGTACGATAATATATACGACGAGGGAGGTGATAACATCTACAACGAAATATACGATGGATTGTTAGATGATATGTATGATTTGTTTTATGACGGCGTTTTAGATGACGGATACGATGAAGCCCCGTACAAGGAGTGGTCAAAAGCCAGTTCTCAGGAATATGATTGGTGGTCGGAAACTTCCTCTGATGTTTATGATCAGTGGTCTGATTTCCAATCAGATGTATATGATTTTTGGTCAGATATAAGGGATGAACTTTGGAACAATAATGTTGACAAGGCTGAGGAGGTTTTATCGGATTATAAAGATGATGTAGCAAAACTAAGAGCAAAATAAACTGAATAAAATGATTCATAAATATATGATTAAATATTAATCCTTTAGTAATTGAAGTACGGTTTTATATACGCAGACACAATCTAAGATTAAAAACAGCCTGACACTAAGTATTTGTCAGGCTGTTTTTAGCTAACTGCAAATTAAAAATGAAAAATCCATAGATAACAAATAATTTATCAGTAAAATATTGATTGAACTGGAATATCGTGTTATAATATCATAGTATAGGCAAAATATCGGTGAAAGGATAGTTTTTGATGATAAAAGCTAATGAATACCGCACCGTTACATGCGGTGAGTTAAGAGAAGACAATATAGGTCAGCAGGTCAGGGTTGCCGGCTGGGTGGAAAACATCCGTGACCACGGCGGCGTAATGTTCCTTGACATTCGTGACCAGTATGGCGTGCTTCAGGTAGTTGTTCACAACGATGAGCTTCTGAAAAATATAAATAAGGAATGTACCGTTACTCTGAGCGGCAAGGTCGTTAAGCGTGACGAGGACACAATAAATAAAAAGATTGCCACAGGTTATGTAGAGGTTCATACAGACGACATTAAGGTTTTAGGTAAATGCAAAAATGTACTGCCCTTTGAGGTTGCAACATCAACTAACACATCCGAGGAGGTTCGCCTAAAATACCGTTTTCTTGACTTAAGAAATCCAAAGGTTCACAACAATATCATGCTGCGTTCAAGTATAGTTTCGTTTCTCCGCTCAAAGATGAACGAGCTGGGCTTTACCGAGATTAATACTCCGATTTTGTCCACATCTTCGCCTGAGGGTGCAAGAGACTACCTAATTCCCAGCCGCAAGCACAAGGGCAAGTTTTATGCTCTTCCGCAGGCTCCGCAGATTTTTAAACAGCTTCTGATGGTGTCGGGCTTTGACAGATATTTTCAGATAGCTCCCTGCTTCCGTGATGAAGACGCCCGTGCGGACCGTTCGCCGGGAGAATTTTACCAGCTCGACTTTGAAATGGCTTTTGCAACTCAGGAGGATGTTTTTGATGTTGCAGAGCAGGTTTTGTATGAAACATTTAAAAAGTTTTCAAACAAGGAGGTTTCAAAGCCTCCGTTTGCCCGTATTCCGTATAAAGAGAGCATGGTTAAATACGGCACCGATAAGCCTGATTTGAGAAATCCTCTTATTATTGTTGACATAAGCGATATGTTTGTTGAAACAGATTTTGCTCCTTTCAGAAAGAAAACCGTTCGCTCAATCAATGTCCCCAACGCCGCTTCCCAGAGCAAAAAGTGGTTTAAAAAGATGGAGGAGTTTGCTCTTTCAATCGGCATGAAGGGTCTGGGATATGTAAAGGTGAGAGATGACCTTACATTTGACGGTCCTATTGACAAATTCCTTAAAGAGGGAGACCGCGAGGAGCTTATCAAGAGAAACAACTCCAAAGCAGGCGATGTAATTTACTTTATCGCAGATACCGCAAAGGATGCTCCCAAGCTTGCAGGTCAGATCAGAACAGAGGTTGCAAAGCGTCTTGACCTTATCGATACAAGCCGTTTTGAGCTTTGCTTTATCGTTGATTTCCCGATGTACGAGCGTGACGAGGAAACAAATCAGATCATCTTTACTCATAATCCGTTCTCGATGCCGCAGGGCGGTCTTGACAGCTTGCTTAACAAGGATCCCGAAGAGATACTTGCTTATCAGTACGATATTGTCTGCAACGGTGTTGAGCTTTCATCGGGTGCTGTCCGCAACCATGATATTGAAATTATGAAGAAAGCATTTGAGCTTGCGGGATATTCCGAGGACGACCTCAAGGCAAAATTCTCCGCACTTTACAATGCGTTCCAGTACGGTGCTCCGCCTCATGCGGGAATGGCTCCCGGTGTTGACAGAATGATTATGCTGCTCACCGAGGAGGAAAATATCCGCGAGGTAATTGCGTTCCCCATGAACTCGAACGCACAGGATTTACTGCTCGGCTCACCCGGAGAGGTAACCGAACAGCAGCTTAGAGAGGTTCATATAAAATTAAGATAAAACTCAAAGGGCGAGTTGTACGGGATTATGACTTGCCCTGATTCTGTTTACAAAGGATGGTTTTTATGGTAACAAGAGAAGATGTTGAAAACATTGCGTTGCTCTCAAAGCTTTTTGTACCCGAAGAAGAGCTTGACAGTCTTACGCAGTCAATGCAGGAGATAATTAATTTTGCTGATGAAATAAACAAAGCCCCCGCAAGCGATGAGGCTTTTGATAATATTAATAATCTGTCAAATGTGTTCCGTGAGGACGAGGTTGTAGAGTCGTACAGCAGTGAGGAAATTCTCAAAAATGCCCCCGAACAGGCAGAAAATCATTTCCTTGTAAGAAACAGAGAGTAAGGCGGTGCAGTAATGGGTACAATTTTAAAAATACACGAGATGCTTACATCAAAGCAGTGCTCATGCACCGAGCTTACAAAAAGCTATCTCGATGAAATAGAAAAATCAAACGGCGAGCTTAACGCCTATGTCAATGTAACGGGTGACGAAGCTCTTAAAGCGGCAGAGGCTGTTGACAAAAAAATCGCTTCGGGTGAAGAAATCGGACTGCTTGAGGGCGTTCCGATGACGCTTAAGGATAATCTTTCTACAAAGGGAATCGAAACAACCTGCTGCTCTAAGATTTTGACAGGCTATAAGCCGATTTACAACGCTACGGTTTGGGATATTCTTCAGTCGCAAAACGCCGTTATGCTGGGCAAAACAAATATGGACGAGTTTGCTATGGGTTCATCATCAGAAACATCGTATTTCGGCGGTGCGGCAAATCCGTTTAATACAAATCATGTTTCGGGCGGTTCCTCAGGCGGTGTTGCAAGTGCTGTAGGAGCAAATATTGCAGCCTACGGCTTAGGCTCCGATACGGGCGGATCAATCCGCCAGCCTGCGTCGTTTTGCGGAATCGTAGGATTAAAGCCGACATACGGAGCTGTTTCAAGATACGGACTTATTGCATATGCAAGCTCACTTGACCAGATAGGTCCTATAACCAAAAGCGTTGAGGACGCTTCAATAGTTTTTGATGCAATTTCAAAGTATGATGAAAAGGACTCCACCTCAAAAGGCTACAGCGGAGATACCTATTCATCGCTTAACAATGACATAAAGGGAATGAAAATCGGCATTGCAAGAGAATATCTTGACGGCGTGCGTGACGATGTAAAACAGGCTGTTTTAAATGCTGCAGAGGTTTACAAATCGCTCGGTGCCGAGATAGTGTATTTTGATTTGCCTGCTCTCAAATTCGCACTTCCCGTTTACTATATTATCGCCTGTGCAGAGGCTTCTTCCAATCTCGGAAGATACGATGGTATCCGTTACGGTTACAAGACCGAGCATTACAATGGCACTCACGATATGATTTGCAGAACACGCTCCGAAGGTTTCGGTGAAGAGGTTAAACGCAGAATTTTACTCGGAACATATGTGCTTTCCGCAGGTTATTATGACGCTTATTACAAAAAGGCACAAAATTTAAGAGGAACAATCGTTAAAGCATTTAACGATGCATTTGAACACTGTGATGTTATTCTTGCCCCCACCGTTCCGATGACGGCTTTTGAAATGGGACGTGCGGTTTCTGACCCGATTGAAACATATCTCACCGATATTTGCACCGTTCCTGTAAATATTGCGGGATTGCCCGGTGTTTCGGTGCCGTGTGGATTTAACGCAAAGGGTATGCCGATCGGTATGCAGCTTATCGGCAAGAGCTTCGGTGAAGCAACTATTCTCAACGCCGCTTATAAATACCAGCAGGCGGCAGGAGAAAACTTTAAGGATACAAAGTGGGGTGTTAAGCTGTGAAATATGAATTAGTTGCGGGTTTTGAAACCCATATTGAGCTGTCTACAAAGACAAAGATTTTTTGCGGCTGTACAACGCAGTTCGGCGGCGAACCCAATACACATTGCTGCCCTGTCTGCATAGGACTTCCCGGCACACTGCCCAAGCTCAACCGTCAGGCTGTGCGTTATGCCATTATGGCAGGTCTTGCTACTCACGGCGAGATTGCCGAAGTTTCAAAAATGGACAGAAAAAACTACTGCTATCCCGACCTTTCAAAGGCGTATCAGATAAGCCAGCTTTACGCACCGCTTTCAATAGGCGGATACGTTGAGCTTTCTAACGGCAGAAAAATCAGACTTCATCATATTCACATTGAAGAGGACGCAGGAAAGCTTATTCATCAGCACGGAGATACTTATGTTGACTATAACCGCGGCGGCGTACCGCTTATCGAAATAGTTTCCGAACCTGATATCCGTTCAATCGACGAGGCAAGGGAGTATGTCGAAAAGCTCCAGCAGGTTATGAGATACATCGGAATTTCCGACTGCAAAATGCAGGAGGGCTCGATGAGGTGCGATGTAAATATTTCGGTAAGACCGGAGGGCAGCGAAAAGTTCGGTACCCGTACCGAGATTAAAAATATGAACTCAATCAACAATATCTGCAAGGCGATGGAATATGAGTATGAGCGTCAGGTCGATTTGATTGAGAGCGGCGGTGAGGTCGTGCAGGAAACCCTGCGTTATGATGACGCTACCAACACGACTTCCTCGATGAGAAGCAAGGAAGACGCTCACGATTACCGTTATTTCCGTGACCCTGATCTTGTTACAATCAATGTGTCAAAGCAGGAGGTCGAGGAGATTCGCAAGTCGCTTCCCGAGCTTCCCGCAGAAAAGTGCAGACGATATGTGCAGGAGCTTGCAATTCCCGAAAAGGATGCTCAGCTTCTCACAAAATACAGAAATATCAGCCAGTATTTTGACAAGGCGATTGACGGTGTAAAGTCGGCAAAAACCGTTTCAAACTTTATTATCGGACAAATTTTCAGCAGGCTTGAAACAGAGGCGGACAAAGAAGTTTTTGATGTTTCGGTTTCTCCTGATCAGCTAAACGAGCTTGTAAAGCTGCTTGACAGCGGAAAAATCCGCAATAATCTTGCAAAATCAACGCTTGAAAAAATGCTTGACAGCGGCAAGGGTGCCCTTGATTTTATCAGCGAGAGCGATATGGGCGGACTTGATGAAAATGCACTTCTTGAGCTTTGCAAACAGGCGGTTGAGAGCAACCCAAAAGCCGTTGACGATTATAAAAACGGCAAAGAAAAGGCAATCAAAGCAATGGTTGGCTTTGTTATGAAGAACAGTAGAGGCAAGGCAGACGCAGCCGCAGCAGAACAGAAAATTAAAGAATTGATAAGCTGATTTTACAGCACCGCACGGTAGTAAAAAGAATACCGTGCGGTGCTGTTTTTTGGTAAAAAGCAATAAATTATATAATTATACAAAAAAGAGAAAATGCATTTACATTTTAGGAAAATTATGGTAATATGACGATGAAGAGGTGATTTATAAACTCCCATAATTTTTAGTATAAGAAAGAGGGATATCTATGAAAAAAATATTATCAACAGCGATTGCAATAGTATTGACGGTGTTTTCGGTTATTTCTGCATTTGCGCAGGGTTCAGATGAGCCGATAACAGATAAGGAATACAAAGATTTTATGTATTTTGTTGACGCATGTTATTACACTTTTGCTGATCCGGAGCCGATAATGAATAAGACATATCCGGATTGGACGGAAGATTCAAAGCAGAGAATGGCGATTGCCGTGGAAGATGCAAGGTCTCGCACAATAACAACTGCTTCTCAGCTTGAGCAGGCATATGCGGATATGTTTGAAGTTTCATCAACGATGTATGTCGAAAAAGGTGAATTAAAATATATGTATTACCTGTTCATACATGAAAACAACGATGACGGTTATTACAGCGATGAACTTTGGAGCGAAGTGCAGCAGCTTATTACCGACGCAAAAACTGCGTATTACAGCGGAGATGAACAGCTCGTTCACCATGTGTACATAAAAATGAGAAATACATATGACGCTCTTTGCAAGTATAACACGGTATACGGCGATTTCAGCGGCGACAGTGAGTTAAATGTCCTTGATGTCACATATCTGCAAAAATATATTGCTGAATCAATAGAATTTAACTCATCACAAAAGATGCTGTCATGTATTGATGGTGAAGATGTTTACGGGGCGTCAATAAAAAGCGCGACATATATGCAAAAATACATTGTAGATTCGGTTACTCAGTTTGGCAACGGGGATTTGGATAAGCTTGTGGGGGCGGATCCGCTTGTAGAGGGAGATAATATAAGAATAGTAAAGACAGTTGATTCTAACTTAGTAAGATATGAATCCGTGCTTATGTCTGAAAACGAAAACAATTGTTTATATTCAAGTACCTACATGTGGTATTTCAGTCCCCAATATCAAATTTACAATACTTTTGAGGTGTAATTTTTAATTTAATATAGTATAAAATTTTAAGGCGTATTTGCCGCATTAACTTTAGCTTTTGTGCTTTTGTAATGCGTTGGCAAATACGCTCTTGTTTTTAAACAAAAAAAGCAAATGCCCTGCCGTTTGGCAAAGCATTTGCTTTTAAAATATTAAGAAGGATTAAAAACAGCAAGTTTTGTTAATTAAGCTGATTAAAGATTTGTATATCCCATAAGACTCTCGTCAACCTCTTTTGCAACATCTCTGCCCTCACGGATAGCCCACACAACAAGCGACTGACCTCTGTGCATATCTCCTGCGGCAAAAACATTTTTAACATTGGTTTTAAAAGAACCGTCAGCTGTTTTTACATTTGTTCTTTCGTTTGTTTCAACGCCGAAAGCTTTTGTTACATAGCTTTCGCTTCCGAGAAATCCTGCGGCAATAAGCACAAGCTCAACATCCACACTGTACTCGGTGCCCTCAATCTCTTTCATTATCATTCTGCCTGTCTTTTTATCCTTTACAGGCTCAAGTTTTACAAGCACGGCACCCTTAAGATTACCGTTTTTGTCCTTGACAAACTCCTTGACGGTTGTTTGATATACTCTGGGGTCGTTTCCGAATACCTCTATGGCTTCCTCCTGACCGTAATCTGTTTTGCAGACTCTCGGCCACTCCGGCCACGGATTATTCTCGGCTCTTTCGTCAGGAAGCTTTGGCATCATTTCAAGCTGCAAAACGGATTTTGCACCGTGTCTGATACTTGTTCCCACGCAGTCGTTACCCGTGTCGCCGCCGCCGATTATCATTACATTTTTATTCTTGGCGGAAATATATGTGCCTTCTTTAAGATCGTTGTCAAGCAAAGACTTTGTAGTTGATTTAAGGAAATCTACCGCAAAGTAAATGCCTTTTGCATCTCTGCCCTCAGCCTTAATATCTCTCGGATTTGATGCACCGCAGGCGAGAATAACCCTGTCAAATTCATTGAGGATTTGTTCAGCCTTTATATCCTTGCCTACATCTACTCCTGTTTTAAACTCGACGCCCTCTTCTTTCATAATCTCAACCTTGCGGTCGATAATCTGCTTTTCAAGCTTCATATTAGGAATACCGTACATTAACAGTCCGCCGATGCGGTCGCTTCGTTCAAATACGGTTACAAAGTGACCTCTGCTGTTGAGCTGATCCGCCGCCGCAAGTCCCGCGGGACCCGAGCCGATTACGGCAATTTTTTTGCCTGTTCTTACCTTTGGAGGGTTCGCTGCGGCAAAACCCTCGATATAGGCATTTTCAATGATTCCGTATTCGTTTGCCTTTACGGTAACGGCGTCGCCGTTTGCACCGCAGGTGCAGGCTTTTTCGCACAAAGCGGGACATACACGGGATGTAAATTCAGGGAAGTTGTTTGTGAGTTTAAGACGCTTGTACGCCTGCTCCCAGTTGTTTTTAAATATAAGGTCGTTCCATTCGGGAATCAAATTATTAAGAGGGCATCCCGAATATGCTCCTCCTATCATCATGCCCGACTGGCAGAACGGTACGCCGCACTCCATACAGCGGGCACCCTGAATTGACTGTTCCTCTTTTGAGAGGGGAGTGTGAAATTCATCGTAATTTTTGATGCGTTCTTTTACGGAGAATGCGGGGGCGTCCTCTCGTTTATAGTCCATAAATCCTGTTGGCTTTCCCATTGCTGTTCTCCTCCTTATTTACTGTGAATGATCTGATAAAATGCTTCGATTTTTGCCTGATCACTGCTCATGCCCTTTTCTTCCATAGATGCAATCGCAGTCATCATACGCTTGTAATCGTGGGGGATGATTCTCTTGAATTTAGGCAGATATTCCTCGAAGTTTTCAAGAATTTCCTTGCCCTTTGCAGAGTTAGTTGCCTTTACATGCTCTTCGATAAGTCCTTTAAGCTCCAAAATCTCGTACTTTTCCGTAACCTCGGAGAACAGTACCATCTCTTTGTTGAGCTTTGTGTACAAATCCCTGTTTTCGTCAAGAACATATGCAATACCGCCCGACATACCTGCGGCAAAGTTTTTGCCCGTTTTGCCGATTACAACGACGCGGCCGCCTGTCATATACTCACAGCCGTGATCGCCGACGCCCTCTACAACCGCTGTAGCACCCGAATTTCTTACACAGAAGCGTTCTCCTGCAACTCCGTTTATAAATGCCTTTCCGCTTGTTGCACCGTAGAGAGCGACATTGCCGATGATGATATTTTCGTCGGCTTTAAAAGTTGAAGACTTCGGAGGATAAACTACAAGTTTGCCTCCCGAAAGACCCTTGCCGAAATAGTCGTTGCTGTCGCCGACAAGTTCAAGTGTAAGTCCGTTAGGAATAAACGCACCGAAACTTTGACCTCCCGAACCGTTGCAAATTACCTTGAATGTATCGTCGGGAACGGTGTTGTAGTACTTCTTGGTGATTTCCGAACCGAATATCGTTCCGAGTGAACGGTCTGTGTTCTTTACATCAATTTCAATAGTTTTGGGAGTTTTCCTTGCCAAAGCTGTTTTAAACTCCTTGAGTAAAATTCTTTCGTCAACAGTTTCGCCGAGCTTGAAGTCGTATTCACTCTTGTTTGAGTATTCGATTTTCTCGTCTGCAAAGTCGTATCCCAAAATATTTGAAAGGTCAACTTCTGCCGCCTTGCCCTCTAAGCCCTCTTTCGGCTTAATAAGGTCAATTCTGCCGACAAGCTCATCTACTGTTTTTACGCCGAGCTTTGACATATATTCTCTGAGTTCTTCTGCGACAAAGTGCATAAAGTTAATAACATATTCCGGCTTGCCCATGAATCTCTTGCGAAGCTCGGGATTCTGTGTTGCAACGCCGAACGGACAAGTATCAAGGTTGCAAACTCTCATCATGGCACAGCCCAAAGTTACAAGGGGGGCTGTTGCAAAGCCGTATTCCTCTGCACCCAAAATTGCGGCAATCGCAACATCACGGCCTGTCATAAGCTTACCGTCGGTTTCAATTACAACCTTGTTACGCAGATCGTTCATAATCAGAGTTTGGTGTGCTTCGGCAAGTCCGAGTTCCCACGGCAGACCTGCATTGTAGATAGAGCTGCGCGGAGCGGCACCTGTACCGCCGTCGTAACCTGAGATGAGGATAACTCCGGCACCTGCTTTTGCAACGCCTGCTGCGATTGTTCCTACGCCGCTTTCCGAAACAAGCTTAACGGAGATTCTTGCGTCCCTGTTTGCATTTTTAAGGTCGTAGATAAGCTGTGCAAGGTCCTCGATAGAGTATATATCGTGGTGCGGCGGAGGGGAGATAAGCGAAACGCAGGGGGTTGAGTGACGGGTTTTTGCAATCCACGGATAAACTTTTTTGCCGGGAAGATGTCCGCCCTCGCCGGGCTTTGCCCCCTGAGCCATTTTGATTTGAATTTCATCGGCCGATGTCAGATAGCGTGAGGTAACGCCGAATCTGCCCGAAGCAACCTGCTTTATCGCTGAGCATCTGTTTTCTGCCTTGCCCTTGGTTTCAAGTCTTTCAAGGCTTTCACCGCCCTCGCCCGAGTTTGACTTGCCGTGAAGCTTGTTCATTGCTATGGCAAGAGCTTCATGTGCCTCCTGCGAGATAGATCCGTAAGACATCGCACCTGTCTTGAATCGTTTTACGATAGAATCAACGCTTTCAACCTCGTCAAGAGGAACGGGGTTGTCTGTGTATTTGAAATCAAGCAGTCCTCTGATGTTTGCGGGGTACATTTCTTCCGAAATTAAATGAGAATACTTTTTATAAAGTTCATAGTCATTTGTGCGTGTCGCAGCCTGAAGCGTGTGAATCGTCTGCGGATTATAGAGGTGTTCCTCTTTACCGCTTCTGAATTTATGGCTTCCTCTTGACTCAAGCTCTGTAGATGTGCTGAGTCCGAGAGGATCAAACGCTGATGTGTGGAGTTTATCGGCGTTTTCTTCAATATCTTTAATGGTAATGCCGCCGATTCTGCTTACTGTACCGGTAAAGTATTTGTCTATTACCTCTTTACCTATACCGATAGCCTCAAAAATCTGTGAGCCGTGATATGACTGGATAGTTGAGATACCCATTTTTGACGCTATCTTTACGATGCCGTGCAATACTGCGTTGTTATAGTCGTCAACAGCGGCGTAGTAGTCCTTGTCAAGAAGGTCGTTATTTATAAGTTCATGAATTGTTTCCTGAGCAAGGTACGGGTTAATTGCACTTGCACCGTAGCCGAGCAGGGTTGCGAAGTGGTGCACCTCTCTCGGTTCGCCGCTCTCAAGAACAATCGCAAGAGATGTTCTTTTCTTAGTTGCGACAAGGTGCTGGTGGATTGCCGAAACGGCAAGCAGCGACGGGATTGCAAGGTGGTTTTCGTCCACACCTCGGTCCGAAAGGATAAGGATATTTGCACCCTCTCTGTGAGCCTTGTCTGCCTCTATAAATAATCTCTCTATAGCTTTTGAGAGTCTTGTGTTTTTGTAGTAAAGTATCGGAATAACTGCAACCTTAAAGCCTTTGATATGCATATTTTTAAGCTTTAGTATATCGGTTGAGGTTAAAATCGGGTTGTGAATTTTCATAACCTTGCAGTTTTCGGGCTTTTCCTCAAGAATGTTTCCGTCCTCGCCGATATATACGGTTGTTGAAGTTACGATTTCTTCACGAATTGCGTCTATCGGCGGATTTGTAACCTGAGCAAAGAGCTGCTTAAAGTAATTAAACAGCGGCTGAGATTCATTTGAAAGCACGGCAAGAGGGCTGTCGATACCCATTGCAGATATAGCTTCACTGCCGTTTTTAGCCATAGGCAGAATTGAAGTCATAACCTCTTCGTAGGTGTATCCAAACGCCTTTTGAAGTCTTTTTCTCATCTCTTCGGAATGTTCCTCGACCTTTGCGTTAGGGATTTTTAAATCTTTCAGGTTTACGAGGTTGCTGTCAAGCCATTCTCCGTAGGGCTGTTTTGACGCATAATACTCTTTGAGTTCATCGTCGTCAATCAGCTTACCCTGAACAGTATCTACAAGCAGCATTTTGCCCGGACGAAGACGCTCTTTTGTAACGATTTTTGAGGGGTCAACGGGAAGAGCACCCACCTCGGATGAAAGAATGAGGTTTCCGTCATCTGTTATATAATATCTTGACGGACGCAGACCGTTTCTGTCAAGGACTGCACCCATAATATCACCGTCGGAAAAGAGAATTGAAGCAGGACCGTCCCACGGCTCCATCATCGTCGCATAGTACTGATAAAAATCTCTCTTTTTCTGTGACATCGTGCCGTTGTTATCCCACGGCTCAGGAATTGTAATCATAACTGCAAGCGGAAGCTCCATACCGCTCATAACAAGAAATTCAAGCGTGTTATCAAGCATTGCCGAGTCGGAGCCTTCTGTATTTACAACAGGGATAACTTTGTCAAGATCGCCCTTGAGATGTTCCGAACGCATAGTTTCTTCACGGGCTAGCATCTTGTCGGCATTACCCCTGATTGTATTGATTTCGCCGTTATGAACAATCATTCTGTTAGGATGGGCTCTTTGCCAGCTTGGATTTGTATTTGTGGAAAAGCGAGAGTGTACCATTGCGATGGATGATTCATAATCCTCATCCTGTAAATCAAGGAAAAATCGTCTTAAATCACCTACAAGGAACATTCCCTTATATACAATCGTTCTGCTTGAAAGAGAAACAACATATGTGTCCTCGTTGCTCTGCTCAAAAACACGCCGTGCTACATAAAGCTTGCGGTCAAAGTCAAGACCTTTCTTCACTCCCGACGGACGCTTGATAAAGCACTGCATAATTGCAGGCATACAGTCAAGTGCACGCTTGCCTATAGCGTTTGTGTCGGAGGGAACATTTCTCCAGCCGAGAACCTCAAGACCCTCTTTGTCTGCAATAATTTCAAACATTTTTTTAGCTTGGTTTCTTGCAAGCTCGTTTTGAGGAAAGAAGAACATACCCACGGCATAATCTCTTTCGGAAAGGAGGTTTATGCCGATTTCTTTGGCAGCCTTTTTAAAAAACTTGTGGGAAATTTGAAGCAAAATACCTACACCGTCGCCCGTTTTGCCCTCTGCATCTTTTCCGGCACGGTGCTCAAGTGTTTCTACAATAGTAAGAGCGTTTGCTACGGTATCGTGAGATTTAATACCTTTAATGTTAACAACGGCTCCTATTCCGCAGTTGTCATGCTCAAAGCGTGGAGAATAAAGACTGTTCTTTGTTAGTCTGTTCTCTGTTTGTCCCATCAATAATCATCCTTTCCTGATACAATGGCTTTGCAAAGCCCTATCACACTCTTTATTTATAGATAAGAGTGAATTCACATATCAGCTATATTTATTACTACAGCGATCGCTGTCAGCATCCGAAAAAAGTAAATTTGCAATATTTGTTATAAAATCCTGCATTTTTGAATATCCTTATAACAGATATGGCGTGTGACTGTATTATAAATCGAAAAAATAGAATTTGTCAAGAGGAAAATGAAGAAAAATGCAATAATTTTATATCGAACATTCACTAATACGCACGCATTGTAAAAAATAAGCAATAAATATGGATTAATATGATGTGAAATGCAGGAAATTTAATAAAACTTGCAAAAATTAAATTTTTTTCAAAATTTCTATTGACAAATTGCAAAAAGTAGAATATACTAACAGCAAGACAACAGCAAGGGCGCTGTAGGCGATAGGCTTACAGTGTCCTTTTCTGTTTTCAGTCGAATTTTTAACTGGATAGGAGAGAATTGAAATGGCAAAAGTCCCTGAGTTATTCGGAAGTATGGTTTTTAATGACCAGAAGATGCAGGAAAGACTTCCAAAGTCAACCTACAAGGCTTTAAAGAAAACAATTCAGAACGGTGAGCCGCTCGATCTTAGCGTTGCAAATGTAGTTGCATCGGCAATGAAGGATTGGGCTATTGAGATGGGATGTACGCACTACACCCACTGGTTCCAGCCTATGACGGGCGTTACGGCAGAAAAGCATGACAGCTTCATCAGCCCTAACGGTGACGGTCAGGTAATTATGGAGTTTTCGGGTAAGGAGCTTGTAAAGGGTGAGCCTGATGCATCATCATTCCCGAGCGGCGGTATCCGTGCTACATTTGAGGCAAGGGGCTACACAACATGGGATCCGACATCTTATGCTTTTGTTAAGGACGGTACACTTTACATTCCGACAGCTTTCTGTTCATACACAGGCGAGGTTCTCGACAAAAAGACACCTTTGCTTCGTTCAATGGAAAGAATAAGTACGGAGGCGGTAAAGGTTCTTCACCTCCTCGGCAAAACCGATGTAACAAGAGTTACTACAACTGTTGGTCCGGAACAGGAATACTTCCTTATTGATAAGAAGCTTTACGACCGGAGAGAAGACCTTATCTACACAGGCAGAACGCTTTTCGGTGCAAAGGCTCCGAAAGGACAGGAGCTTGATGACCACTACTTCGGTGCAATCAAAACGAGAGTTGCAGCATATATGAAGGATCTTGATGAGGAGCTTTGGAAGCTTGGTATCCTTGCAAAAACAAAGCACAACGAGGTTGCTCCTTCACAGCACGAGCTTGCTCCTATCTTTACTACGACTAATATAGCAACAGACCACAACGAGCTTACAATGGAGATTATGAAGAAAACTGCCGAGAAACACGGTCTTGTATGCCTTCTTCACGAAAAGCCGTTTGCAGGCGTTAACGGTTCGGGTAAGCACAACAACTGGTCTATTTCAACTAATTTTGGCGAAAATCTTCTTGACCCTGGAAAACAGCCTGAGAACAATATTCAGTTCCAGCTTTTCCTTGCAGCAATCGTAAAGGCAGTGCATGAGTATCAGGATCTTTTAAGAATCACGGTTGCATCGGCAGGCAACGACCATCGTCTCGGTGCAAACGAAGCACCGCCCGCAATTATCTCGATGTATCTCGGTGATGACTTGGGGGCACTTGTTGATTCAATCATCAATGATACGGAGTATGTAAGCAAGGGCAAGGTTAAGATGCAGACCGGCGTTGATGTTCTTCCCGACTTTATGAAGGATAATTCGGATCGTAACCGTACATCTCCGTTTGCATTCACAGGCAACAAGTTTGAGTTCAGAGCTTTGGGATCTTCACTTAACATTGCTTGTCCCAACTATATGCTTAACACTATGGTGGCTGAGGAGCTTTCACAGTTCTATGATGAGCTCAAGGACGCCGACGATATGGAAACTGCTGTTAAGGCACTTATCAAAAAGACATTCACAGAGCACCAGGCTATTATCTTCAACGGTAATAACTATGCGGAAGAGTGGGTTGAGGAAGCAGAAAGAAGAGGACTTCTTAATCTCAAGTCACTTCCTGAGGCAGTTGCTCACTTTATTGACAAAAAGAACATAGACCTCTTTGTAAAGAACAAGATTTATTGTGAGGAAGAGGTAAGAGCAAGATACGAAATTGAGCTTGAAAACTATGCAAAGCAGATAAATATCGAAGCACTCACAATGATTGAGATGGCTAAGAAGGATATTATCCCCGCAGTTTCATTTTATATAAAAGAGCTTACAGATACAGCTCTTGCAAAGAAAGCACTTTCGGACGCAATTCCGACAACTGTTGAGGAAGAACTCGTTACAAGCCTTTCAAACAAGCTTGTTTGCTTCAGCAAAAAGACAGCTGAGCTTGATGAGGCAGTTATCAAGGCAAGTGATTACAGCAATGACAATCTTGCTTACGCAACCTACTACAGAGAAACAGTATTTGCAATAATGCAGGAGCTTCGTGCTGTAGGTGATTCAATGGAAACAGAAACTTCTTCCGAGTACTGGCCTTATCCTTCTTACGGTGAATTGCTGTTCAGCGTTTGATTTAGCGGTTAATGCATTTTGAAAACATAATATAAAATGGTGACACAACGGTGTGTATACAGATGATATTAATGTCGTCTGCGTATGCACCGTTTTTGTTATTTTACATCAAGTTAAAAGAGGAGAGATTTATATGAAAGACTTGATTTTCGGATCCGGCGGCGTCTGGTTCCTGATGGGTGCAGCACTTGTATTCTTTATGCAGTGCGGCTTTGCAATGGTTGAAACTGGCTTTACAAGAGCCAAAAATGCAGGTAATATCATAATGAAGAACCTTATGGACTTCTGTATCGGTACAGTTGTTTTCAGTATTTTGGGTTTCGGACTTATGATGTCGCAGGATTACATTGCAGGTTTTATCGGCCTTCCTAATCTTAATATGTTTACAGATTGGGCAAATTTTGATTGGAACAACTTCGTGTTCCAGCTTGTATTCTGTGCTACAGCAGCTACTATCGTTTCAGGTGCTATGGCAGAGCGCACAAAGTTTTCAACATACTGTATTTACAGTGCTGTTATTTCGCTTGTGGTTTATCCGATTGAAGCAGGCTGGGTTTGGAACTCACAGGGCTGGCTCTGTCAGTTAGGATATATTGATTTTGCAGGTTCTTCCGTAATTCATATGGTCGGAGGCTTCTCCGCTCTTATCGGAGCTGCAATGCTCGGTGCCCGTATCGGAAAATACGGCAAAAACGGCAAGGTAAACGCTATCCCCGGTCACAGCATTACTTTGGGTGCTCTCGGTGTATTTGTTCTTTGGTTCGGCTGGTACGGATTTAACGGTGCCGCAGCAGCTGACGGAGCTTATCTCGGTCAGATTTTCCTTACAACTACTGTAGCTCCTGCTGTTGCAACAGTTACAACAATGATTTTCACTTGGGTTAAGAACGGCAAGCCTGATGTTTCAATGTGCCTTAACGGCTCGCTCGCAGGTCTTGTAGGCGTTACTGCAGGCTGTGCAGATGTTGACGCTCTCGGTGCTGCTGTTATCGGTCTTGTTTCAGGTATTTTAATCGTTGTTGCAGTTGAATTTGTTGATATTAAGCTCAAGATAGATGACCCCGTAGGTGCATTTGCAGTTCACGGTGTAAACGGTCTTTGGGGCGGCCTTGCAGTAGGTCTTTTCTCAACAGGCGTTGGTCAGAATGGTATCACAGGTCTTTTCTACGGCGGCGGATTTAAGCAGCTCGGTATCCAGGCTCTCGGTGTTGTATCAATCCTTGCTTGGACAGTTGTTTGTATGACAATCGTATTCTTTGTACTTAAGAAAACAATCGGTCTTCGTGTTTCAAAGGACGAGGAAATGAAGGGTCTTGATATTACAGAGCACGGACTTATCAGTGCTTATGCAGACTTCATGCCTATCGGCGTAGGTACTGCTTCTCTTGATGAAACATTTGATGTTGAGGGCGATGTACCTGTTACACAGGCTGTACCCGTACAGCTTGCAGGCAAATATGATGTTGCCTCCGACGGAGTTAAGATTACAAAGATTGATATTCTTCTCAAGCAGTCAAAGCTTGAAGCTCTTAAAGAGGAAATGGATAAGCTCGGCATTACAGGTATGACAGTTTCTCAGGTTCTCGGCTGCGGTGCTCAAAAGGGTAAGCCCGAATATTACAGAGGCGTTGCAGTTGAAAGCAACCTCCTGCCTAAGATGAAGGTTGAAATAGTAGTGTGCAAGGTTCCTGTTAAGGCTGTTGTTGACGCAGCAGTTAAGGCTCTTTACACAGGTCATATCGGTGACGGTAAGATATTTATCTACGATGTAGAGGATGTTGTAAAGGTAAGAACAGGTGAAACAGGTTATGACGCTATGCAGGATGTTGAATAATAAATCACTTATATAGTTTGCCTATCCTTTTTAATTCACATAAAGCAAACGGTCTCGGACGAAAATTTTGTCCGGGACTGTTTGCTTTTTATTATATATTGAATTATAAATTATTATAATGTGCTAAAAAAGCCTTACTTGACTAAAGATGGTAAAAATGATACAATACGGGAGGAAATCGTATTTTGCTCAGATAAAGAGGTTTAGGTTATGAATAAAACCGAAAAAACAGTAAATCAAATATGCCCGATCTTTAAAAAATGCGGCGGATGCCAGATGCTTGATCTTCCGTATGCCGAGCAGCTTAAAATTAAGCAAAAAAAGTGTGAAAGACTTCTCGGAAAGTTTTGCAAAATTTCACATATTATCGGAATGGAAAATCCGTATCATTATAGAAACAAGATTCAGGCAGCATTTTATACTGATAGGCGGGGTAAAATAATTTCCGGAGTTTATCAATCGGGTACTCACCGTGTAGCCGGTGTTGATTCATGCCTTATTGAGGACTCAAGGGCTGACAAAATCATAGTTGCTGTTAGAAAACTCCTACCGTCTTTTAAGCTTACCACATATAATGAGAATACCGGCAAGGGTTTTTTGAGGCACATACTTGTAAAGAGAGGCTTTGCTACAAACCAGATAATGCTGGTGCTTGTTACCGGTACACCTGTTTTTCCGTCAAAGAATAATTTTGTTAAAGCTATTTTAAAGCAGTTTCCGGATATAACGACTATTGTGCAAAATATTAACGGATTCAGAACAAACCTTGTTCTTGGAGAAAATCAAAAGGTGCTTTACGGCAGGGGATATATAGAGGATATTCTTTGCGGATGCCGCTTTAGAATTTCCCCAAAAAGCTTTTATCAGATTAACCCTGTACAAACGGAAATTCTCTATAACACCGCTATGGATTATGCGGACTTAAAGGGGAATGAAACGGTGCTCGATACATATTGCGGAATCGGTACAATCGGTATCATTGCCGCAAAACGGGGAGCAGGCAGGGTAATAGGAGTTGAATTAAACGGTGACGCAGTACGGGACGCAAAAGTAAACGCGGCAGCAAACAATCTGAAAAACATCCGTTTTCACAAGGCTGACGCAGGTGAATTTATGGTCGAAGCGGCAGACGAGGAAAGTAAACCTGATATAGTATTTATGGATCCTCCCAGAGCAGGAAGCGACACAAAGTTTTTGGATTCACTTATAAAAATGTCTCCGCAAAAGGTTGTGTACATTTCCTGCAATCCCGAAACACTTGCACGGGATTTAGAATATATATCTGAAAACAGCGAATATAAGGTGCAAAAAATTCAGCCCGTCGATATGTTTCCGCATACTTCTCACATAGAGACGGTTGTCTTGCTTTCCAAGGGCGAGGTCGACTCGAAAAAGATTCGGGTTGAGTTCTCTTTGGAAGATATGGATATGTCCGAATTTCAGGATGGGGCAACCTATCCGCAGATCAAGGAGTATGTGTTGGAGCATACCGGGTTAAAGGTGTCCAACCTCTATATCTCACAGATTAAGCGGAAATGTGGGATTGAAGTTGGCAAGAATTACAATCTGCCGAAATCCGAGGATTCCAGACAGCCACAGTGTCCGCCGGAAAAAGAGAAAGCAATCCGAGAAGCGTTCAAATATTTTGGGATGATCTAACATCCCGCAGTATGGAGGTTTCTTATGGATAGATTGATTTCTTGTGAGTTCAACATGGATACCGCTTGTGTGGAACTGAAATTTGCAAGTGGCAGCATGATTGCCATTGATACCATCGCCGTGGAGAATGAAGTTGCTGACAACATGTATCAGCGGTCAGAACTGGACTATCTGATCTACAATGATCCGATTGGATATGCTGATTTGATACTGAACGGTGATCCCGAAACCTATTTGAAAACTGTAACTGAATACAAACCGCTTGATAGCTAACCAACACTTTGCCCGTGGGAGAAATTCTGCGGGCAATTTTTTTGTATCTTTTCTGTGAACTCTATTGATTTTGGCTGTCTAATGTGGTAGACTATGTGTGAAGTCTAATAGTGTAGACAAGGAGGGCGTGAATATGGATTTTCCGAAGATTCACGAAAGTGAATATCGTTTTTGTTTGATTATGTGGGAGCATGAGCCGGTTACTGCTGTCAAGCTTGTAAAGCTGTGTCAGGATCAACTCGGATGGAAAAGGACTACGACTTATACCGTTATCAAGCGTCTTGGAGAGCGTGGTGTGCTGAAGAATGACAATGGCACTGTTACTTCTCTCGTTTCCAAAGATGAAGCCCAGGCGTGTGAGATCGATGAACTGGTTGAGAAGAAATTCGAGGGTTCTCTGCCTGCCTTTATCGCTGCTTTTACAAAGCATCAGGCTATGTCCGAAGATGAGCTTGATGAGGTACAGCGCATGATCGACCGCATCAGGAAAGGAGGTTCACAATGAACGAACTCTTTTTGAAAATTATCAACATGAGCATATCTGCAAGCTGGCTTATCCTGGCTGTGCTGATACTCAGGCTTGTTTTGAAGAAGGCTCCCAAGTGGGTCAATGTTCTGCTCTGGGGCATCGTAGCAGTGCGGCTGGCTTTCCCGTTCTCCATAGAGAGTGCGCTGAGCCTGATCCCCAGCGCAGAGACAATCAGTCCGGGTATCATGATGGATACTGTGCCTTCTGTCCAGACGGGAGTTGCGGCCATCAACAACGTTATCAATCCGGTGATCGGCAGTTCACTTGCCTCTGCTCCGGGCGCCAGCGCAAATCCGCTTCAAATCTGGATTCCAATTTTGAGTATCGTCTGGGCGGTCGGTGTTGCCGCACTTCTCCTGTATACCGCAGTCAGCTATTGGCGTCTGCGCTGCAAAGTCAGCGAAGCGGTCATCCTCCGGGATAACATCTATCAAAGTGAGAATGTCGCATCACCCTTTGTGCTGGGTATCATTAAGCCGAAGATTTATTTGCCCTACCACATGGATGGGCAGGATCTGAGCCATGTGGTTTCCCATGAGCAGGCGCACATTCGCCGCAGAGACCACTGGTGGAAGCCGCTGGGTTTCCTCCTACTGACAATCCATTGGTTTAATCCGCTGATGTGGCTTGCCTATGTGCTGCTGTGTAGAGATATTGAACTTGCCTGTGACGAAAAGGTTATCAAGGAACTCGACAACGAACAGAGAGCCGACTATGCACAGGCTCTTGTGGTCTGCAGCGTCAACCGTCGCATGATTGCGGCCTGCCCACTTGCCTTTGGTGAAGTTGGTGTTAAAGATCGTGTGAAGTCTGTGATGAATTATAAGAAACCTGCGTTCTGGATTATTATTCTGGCAGTCATTGCCTGTGTGATCGTTGCGGTCTGCTTTTTGACCAACCCGATGGGATTCCAATTCGATGAAGCAACACACACCATCGTTTCCGCAAATCATTTTGATATGCGAAATGCGGATGACGCGGTGGCTATTGAAATGAATCCCGCACAGATTAGTGAGTTGAGTTCTCGGCTGGCCGGGGTCAAGAACACGAAGAAGAGCGATGAATATGGTGGATTCACACCGGGATATCAAATCAGCGCACTCCTGGAGGATGGCACGTATATCCGGATAAACGGTTATTCTCTCTCCGACAATGATATGGTAGATATCGAGTGGAACGAAGAACGATATGTGGTATCCGATGAGGAATTCCAAGATTATTTAAGTAGAATCTGTGCAGGAGGAGATGTTTCTTCTGCTGATAATGCGGTTGCAGGAAAAACCTATCTCTACGAAGGCGAAGGATTCATGGGCAACTTTACGATCACCCTCTATAATGATGGCACCTTCACCTATTACGAAGGAATGGCCAGCAGCTATATTGGAATTGGCGCTTGGGAACAGAATGGAGACAGCATTATCCTGACCGATGATGGGCACGGCGGCTATGGGCTGGTGAACCATTTCCGATGTGACGGTAATGACCTCGTGTTTGTTGAGCAGGACTCCAACAACTTCGTTTATGTCAAAGTTAAGGACGGCGAAAGGTTCCATTCCACGGGAGAAGCTTTCAAACCCAACGATACGACTGCGGCCGTAACCAAATGGTTTGATTACCTTGAAACCCCTGATGAAATGAAATGGGACGGTAGCCTTGAAATCAACCTCACCGAGTTTCCGGATGTGACCTTCCGTTGGTCTTACGGAGAGATGCTGGCTGTTAAGGGTAGTAAAAGCACTTCACTTTATACCGGGATGCCAATCTGGAACACATACTTCTGTGACCTCTCCGGTGACGGTCTGCCCGAATTGTGTTCTACAATCAGCTGGGGTTCTGGCATGATTGATAACCGTGTCATCATCTATGACTATGCAAACGGAGCAAGCTATGAGCTGTCTGATCGAGGAAATTTCGATTTTACCCTCAGATTTAATGAAGCTGATGGATACCTCTATGTAGATAAAAGGAAATATAATACTGACGAACTGGTTCAATCGGGGCGCTTGGTGTTCAAAGATGACTGTCTCCAAGTTGAAGGTTTTTCTTCCAATGTAGATGAACCTGCCAAGTATTATCTGACCATCGGTGCAGAAGGTGTTAAGAGCATCGAGCTTACAATGCCTAACTCAAGTGGTGGATGTGAAAACGCTGATGGTTCCCTGTTCAAGAAAGGCGAACGCATCTGGCTCGAAAATCTCGATGGTTACACTGATCTGCGTGGACTAACAATAACTGCCCTTGGTGAAAACGGAGAAATCATCTGGACTGCATCAATTCCCAATGAAGATGAAAACCAAGGATTTACCCATCTGGTAAATGATGATTGGGAAATCACAAATATCGAATAATTAGTTCCCAGCAAATAAACCGCTGCAATTCTCATTCCAAAGTGGGATGGATGTTGTAGCGGTTTTTCTTTTTATGGTTCAAATGCCACCATTGTTTCCTTTGGTAGTTTCTCATTTTCACAGTTCAGAAGATAGGCTACGGCCTTGTTCGCAAAGCGGTTGGTTTTTATCGTATCCCAATCGGCAAGATGGATGATCTCTGCTGTGCTGCTTTCAAAATCAAATGAAATCTTACCCCATTCGCCGTCGCAGTCTGCTTGGTATTCGTAGATTGCGGCGGCGATTTTCTTTTTGCGCTTAGTTTTGGATTTCTGTTTCAACCGGACAGCATGGATTGCATCCTCGGCAACCAGAAGTTCCGTCAGTTTGTCTACTGCTTTCCGATAGGCTCGTTCTGCACCGCTGGCTGTGCTGCCCTCAAACAAAACCGCCAGTTCTTCAAAGGTGGGGCGGTCTTTCCATGAGCCGACACGCCCACAGGTCATGCAGATCGCAAGACGCTTTTCAAGCAAGGTCTGTTCCCGGTAATTCAGTTTCTCAAATGCCCGCTGCACCTTTTCTGCTTGTATGCCGTTCCAGAGGATGTCGGTATAGTTCCAGCTATCGTCAAGGGCAACATCTTCGCCTGTTTCCTCGCCATCCTCGTCTGTTACATAGAACGGTTGCTGATTGCGGATGCCACGGACAACTTTCAGATATTCTTCCGCAAGGGCAAGCTCGCAGTTGTACTTCTTGGAAAACTCGCTGACCGCATCCTTGGTGTTATGGTACAGCCATGCCATTGACCGCACCATTTTGTAATTGGTCAAAGAGGACACCGACCATTTTTCTTCGCCCATGCGGAAACGGAGCATAGCATCCCGGATAAACGGGAAAATGTAGGTAGCATACTCTGCACCCTTGGCGGGATCGTAGTCCATCAGCTTTTGGAGCATTTGCTCCCGGCAGGACAGCTTTATATCTATAAATCGCTCTGTGCCGTACAGATCGCCGCCATCCACACCAAGAAAATCTTTGATGCGCTTATTAAGCTGCGGTTCATAATAGTGGAGGAAGAACGAAAAATATTTCAAGTCCTTTTCGTGTAGAGCAGACAGGATATATTCATTCAGACTGTCCACCGCTGGCGGCTCCGGTTCCAACTGGAAGATGCGCTCTGCCACATAGGGGATGATGCCGCTAACAGACGGATTGACAGGGTGTTTCAGTATGTATCCGGTCATATTCCATGTAAAATCATTCAGCATAGCGCACCTCCCTTCAAGTGAATCAGATGGTAACCATTAACTAATCTTAAAAGCGATGAAATACACAGGGAAATCAAATCCATCTCGTGTAAGAATCAGGGTCGCAACCCGAGCAGCCGCATTTGGATAAGGTAGCACATTGAATGGACGCTTTATCTGGAGTGGAAAATCGTACTGCCGCACATGATCGGAATATCTCTTCCAGAAGGATTCAAAATCCGCAGAGTTTACATATGCAACAAGGAAAGTAGCTGTCCCGAGTGCATTATAATTGACAATGGCTTTGTCAATATGAGCGTCAATGTACACTGTTGATACACTGTCCAGCTTCAAACCTTCAAATATAGCAATTTCCCGCCCAGCTTTGGTCAAGAGTATATCAACCTCTGCTGCATCCATTCCGCTTGCTGATATGCCATGCCTTGTCTGGTCTTTTACTTCGTTATATCCCTTAAAAGAAAGCATATCTCTAAAGTAGTCGTTTATGCTGTTCTCAGAACTTGATGCGGTGAACGAAGCGTTCAAGCAAACGCGTTCGCCCACCTGTATCAAATCATCGAGTACACTCTGAGCTGCTGCCATATCAGCATTTAATCGTTCCTCGTTTGATGGCGGAATCATTGTGGATTCGGCTGTACTGTCAGAAGCAAAATAGTAGACCTTTCGAACGAGAAGTCCCGATTCGCTTGCCTTGAGCGCCTTCCCTATCGCATCTTGCAGTACGGAATCGAAAGACTGTAGTAATGCTATGTCAGATTCTGCACCTTCAAATGTGAAATCCAGAGCATTTTTATTCCAGTTATCACCTTTCATCCCTGCATAATAAGCCAGACCAAGATCTTCATACTCATATTCGCACCGTTGAAAGGCTTGGGCTACATGAGCTTTTCCGAATTGCTGAAGAAATTGAACAACACGTTTATTAAAATTTGCAGGTACACTGTATGTAAAATCAAATTCTCCCATCTCACATTCCCCCGATATAAGTCTGTTTTGTGGTCTTGGCTTCTTTCTTCAAAGCAGCCTGCTCCATCTCTTTTTCATAATCACCCTTGGCATAGGCAACATTGCTGAGTGCCCGGAGCATCTTATCTTTTGCCAGTTTCTTCATAACCTCTGCAAGATCAGCGTCCAGAGTACCACGCTTCACATAGCGGTTTATGGTGTTCAGCCGTTTCTCATAAATCTGTTTCACCGGATGATCGTCCGCAAGCTCCCGTTGTTCTCTGCTTTTCAGGTTGCCGATCTGCCGACAGGTGCGGTGCAGCTTGTCCCCCGGTGCATAGCCGCCGCAGTATTTGGTGTGCCTTGCGTTGGTGGTCAGAAACCACTTTTCGCAGATTTTGCATTTCTTCGGTGCATGACCAACACACAGGCCCTCAAAGAGATCAGACCGGAACATCCCCACAAAGGATACATAGTGCATCCGCTTGACCAGCTTCGCAACTTTTTCGCCGGGACGGATGACGGATACATACTGAACGGAATTGTTCAGGGTAGACATCCAGGCATTGCCCTCAGCGATGGAGAACTCCGGCGTGAAATAGCTGCCGAACATTTTGGCAAAGCCCTCTGCGGTGCGGTCTGCTTCGTTGCAATCCGATTTTTCTGCAAAATCAAGCATGGCCGTTTGGTATTCCCCAAGGGAGTATGCCAGATGCCCGAAAACTGCGGTATAGCGTTGGAGCATCATCGCATCGGCAAAGTTCTGGATTTCTTCAAATTGCAAAGAATTGGTTGCGGCTTTTATGGCAAACTCCACATATTTCAGCGCATTGTCCACAGTAAAGACTTTTTCAATCCGTTCTCTGTGCTTTGAGATATTCATATAGGAGAACGGCGGTGTTTGACTGAGAATATCAAGCATCGTCAGAGCAGCTTCCGTTGCAATAGGACAGAGTGCAGAAGCATCCTGTCCGGCGTTTAATATTCCAAGCAGCAGATTGATTTTCTCGCATTGCTCGTTCATCTTTGCGATGGTATCCGCAGGGACATTCAGCGCATCACAGGCAAGAGCGCCGACAGGAAGTGTTTTTCCCTCATATATGACCGTATCCTGCCAAAAATCCAATGTCATCAGTTCTTGGTTCATGCTTGCCCCTCCTGTCCTGTTTTTCTACTTTCTTGATTGTATCATGCAAATGTAAAGAAATCCATATTCTCCGAAAAGTTGTCCTGTTTTTTGAAACGGGGTTGTCCTCCGATTAGCCTGTTTTTTGAAAAATCCGGCATAACCATAGTAGAAAGAGCGAAACACCTGCCAATCACGGCGGGTGTTTCGTGCTTTCTGAATACTATGAACGGAGGTTTTTCTATGACAATCTATGAAACCATCAAGGCGGCAATCAGCGTAAAGCAAGCCGCCGAACACTACGGGCTGAAAGTCAATCGCAACGGCATGGCTTGCTGCCCGTTCCACAACGACAGGCATCCCAGCATGAAGCTGAACGAGGAATATTTCTTCTGCTTTGGCTGCGGAGCCAAGGGGGACGTGATCGACTTCGTGGCAAGGTTGTTCGATCTGAGCAGCCATGAAGCAGCACAAAAGCTGGCTTCGGATTTTGGGCTTGACCCGAAACCGCCCACTGCCGCAGCTATGGTCAAGCCCAAACGTCCCTATATCCGTCAGTTCCGGGAGGACGAAATGCTGTGCTTCCGGGTGCTGATGGATTATCTGCATCTGCTGGAAGATTGGAAAGTGCGATATGCACCGAAAACACCGGACGATGCCCTGGATGACCGTTTTGTGGAAGCCTGCCAGATGCTTGATTATATCGAATATCTGGCAGACGTTTTGACAGTGGGCGATCTGGAAGAACGGGTTGCCGTGGTGGACGAGCTGATGAAGGAGGGCAAGATTGCTTTCCTTCGAGATTATGTGGCACGGAAACGAAAGGAAGGGTTGTCCCATGGGGAAGAAAGGTAAAACACCGGATATGAATCTGCCTGTCTGGTTTGATGGACAGAACATCAACGAAGCTCTGTTTTGTGAAGAATTTCTGCATGAGCGCAGAATCATCTTCGCAAACGGAGCTTTTTTCACGCCCGATGGTCGAGTGACGGATGACCTTCCTCTGCGTGGGGAGATTTACGACAAGCTGAAATTTTGTGCCGTGAACAACATCCCACGGAAGATCACCAACATTCTGGAAGTGCTGAAACTGGAAGCGCAGGTGTCTGACTTCCCTCCGGAGCAGGATCGCATCCATGTTGCCAACGGTACGCTGCTCTTGAACGGCACTTTCACCGAAGGCAGACCGGCTATCGTGCGAAGCCGTCTGCCTGTCGGCTATAATCCCGATGCTCCTGCACCGGTGATCTGGCTGAACTTTCTGGATGGGCTACTCTATGCAGAGGACATCCCCACCTTGCAGGAGTTCATTGGCTACTGCCTGATTCCATCCAACAAAGGTCAGCGCATGATGGTGATTAAGGGCAACGGCGGTGAGGGCAAATCCCAAATCGGTGCGGTGCTGTCCACCATCTTCGGCACGAATATGAAAGACGGCAGCATCGGAAAGATTTCTGAAAACCGTTTTGCCCGTGCCGATCTGGAACACATCCTGCTGTGCGTGGATGATGATATGCGGATGGAAGCTCTGCGCCAGACCAACTATGTAAAATCCATCGTGACGGCACAGGGCAAGATGGATTTGGAACGTAAAGGCAAGCAGAGTTATCAGGGCTGGATGTTTGCCCGGCTGCTGGCATTCAGCAACGGCGATCTGCAAGCCCTGTATGACCGCAGCGACGGTTTTTACCGCAGACAGCTTGTGCTGACTACCAAGGAAAAGCCCGTTGGCAGAGCCGACGATCCCGACCTCGCTGAAAAGATGAAGGACGAAGCCGAGGGCATCTTCCTGTGGGCATTAGAAGGATTGCAGCGGCTCGTTGCCAACAACTTTAAGTTTACGGAGAGTGACCGTATCCGTGAAAACCGTGAAGCGGTCAAACGTGACAACAACAATATCTTTGATTTCATGGAATCGGAGGGATATATCCGGCGCAAAGCGGATGCGTCCATCAGCTCCAAGGATTTCTATGAAATTTATCGGATGTGGTGCGAGGAAAATTCCCTTGCTCCGCTGAAAGCCCGTAGCTTCAGCGACACCATGGTTGCCAATACACAGAAATACAATCTGGAGCATTGCAACAACATCACCAACTCTGCCGGACGGCGGGTGTGGGGATTCATGGGAGTGGAAGCCATTGCACGACCTCATATAAATGGGTTTTACGGAGATTCGCCGTGTACGTACGTACCGGAGGACATTCCGGAGGAATGGCGGCAGGTCGAGTAAATCCCATTGCTGGTACGTATGTACGCAGCAAAAGAGCGTGAAACGCTCGTTATAGAAACAGCACACATCCTCTCGTTCGGGCTGTTTCTATGTCCACAGGCTTTTGAAAAAAGTGTCTGTGGACACCGGCTGCAAAAGGAAGTTAACGAAGAACAGCTTCATGCAGACGGGCTGACCATGGGAAAAGGCGCAGACATTTTGCCTTGGTCAGCAGAGGTCACCGCAGTGACCGCATACCCCCTCCGGAGGAGCCCTCGGAGAGCCCACGGCACTTTGCAGCCAGTATGGATGAAAGTGTCATAGTGGGTTATTACACTTTGAAAAAGTGCCGTTCCCCAGCCCTCCGCTGTCTGCAAATCTCAAAGAAAGGAATACGCCAATGGCAAGAAATGATGGAATAGATCGTACCGTAGCCCGGAATCAGGACTTGGAAACCCCGGCTGATGTGGCAAAGGTACAGGAACACAATGAGCGTGAAAAGGACAGCTACAGCAATCAGGACATCGTACCAGAGCGTACTTCTCTGAACGTTCATTTCAAAGCACCCACGGACGATTATGTAAAAATGTTTGAGCAGATGGAACAGGACGGCGTGATCTCCACCAGAGGTCTGAAACCGGATGCCATCAAATACGGCGAGTTGGTGTTTGATGTGAACTCCGCTTATTTCTACAACCACGGCGGCTATGAATTTGCAAAGCAGTTTTATGCTGATGCCTATAAAGCCGCCGTGGAGATCGTGGGCGGTGAGCAGTATATCCTCTCCGCTGTGATGCACGCCGATGAGCGTAACCGGGCAATGTCCGAAGCACTGGGCGAGGATGTGTACCACTATCACCTCCATGTGGTTTATATCCCAGTGGTGGAAAAGCAGATCCTTTGGTCGAAGCGGTGTAAAGATGAATCCCTCCGTGGGACGGTAAAGGAAACCATTACACAGGTCAGCCGCAGTAAGAAATGGGAATCCAAACCCGTTCTTAATGAGGACGGCAGTCCAATGTTGAACGGAAAAGGGAAAAAGATTTTGAAGTCGTCCTACAGTGTGTTGCAGGATGACTTTTTCAATTTTATGCGAAATGTCGGTTACACCGATGTGGAGCGTGGAGAGCGTGGCAGCACCGAGGAACATCTGACGGTGACAC
>DXYF01000015.1 GCA_019415945.1 Clostridiales bacterium | reverse complement strand
TGTACAGTCCCTCTTTGTTGTAGGTGTGGTAGGAGAACATGTTCATGGCGTAGTCCAGGACATAGAGGTCGTCGCGTATTGAGGTGGGATTTTCCACCAGGTCGGCGATGCCCGAAAAAAGCCCCGAGATGCTGCTTGCCACATTGGTGATACTCTTGGATATGGAGGGGGTCTCCTCGGTGCCGGAGCCGATCTCCTTGTCGCTTATTTTGTCCTCGTATGCACCCTCTTTCTGAGGTGCCTCTTCGTTTATCTCGTCGGCTTCTCCTTCATTTTCCTCTTTAAGTTCCTCATACTTATCTTTCCACTCGTCTTCTGTTTCTTTATATTCTCCGAATTTATCGTCTAAATAATCATAAAGCGACGGAGATTTCTTAGTAATATCGGGGTTGTTTTCATCCGTCACCTCGACGCTCACATCGGGAGTTGTAAAGGAGTTGCTGTTCTTCCACGCATCCTCTGCGTTGGCTGAAAGCTGGGATGAGTTTCGGACTATCTTACTTTCGTCCACTCTTGCCGCCATTTTAAAGAGGTTGTAGCCGTTTATGTTTTTCACCTTACTGTTGTTAAACTTCACCCCGTCAATGTACTCAAGCAGGTTGCCGAGCAGGGTTTCAATCTTCTCAAGCCTCGTTTTGAGTGCCTTTATGGTTTCCGGCGTGACCTCCTCACGGAATTTTTTGTATTCAGGATCGTCCATAACATTTTTTGACGCGTTGCGTACATCACTGTCCGCGTCTTTCAGCGTCTGGCTCTCAAGCGACCCGCTCCACTTGTCAAATGTCGCCTTTGTTCCGCTGTCTTGCTTATTATATTCCTCAAGCGCATCGTCAAGATGACTTTTAGCATTGCCCACAATTTTCTTGGCACTTTCTATTTTGTCGTACTGAGTTCTAAGGTATTTTGATACATCGTACAGATATTTTTCTGTATTTTCCGTCGATGTACCCGATTTAAAGTAGTTGTCATATACGGTGTTTATAAGACTTTTAAACCCCTCAAAGCTCTGAGTAACGCTCATTGCACTGCCCTTTATATTGTTGGGATTTGTAAAAAATCCGCTGTACTGCGAATATATCAGGCTGTAATGCGTTTCGTAATTTGACGATGCGTAGTTATTGTCGTTTACATTGGGGTAATTCTGAAAATAAAACACAAAGAACGAATCGGGCGTTTGGTTGAGCAGCTTTACCCCGTCTTCTTCCTTTTCAAGCAATTCATGTGCCTTGACAAGCTTTGCCATTGCCGTGTTGAGTGCTCCGAGGCGGGTGTAATAATCATTGAGCAAATTGTTGTTGCTCGATAACCGTTTATACAGGTCTTCATACCACTGTATATAATAATCACCCTGTCTGACGCTCGTGTTGCTCCGACTTACGCAAAACTCGTCAATAATTTTGTCCACCTCGGATTTTGTTGTCAAAAACAAATTCAGCTTGTATCTGACATCCGACAGGTAGGTTGTAAACGAGCTTTTCGCTGTGGCAAAGCTCATATTTGAACAAGGGCTTTTGTTGTAGGCGTTGTAAAATGTTTCGTAGCTTGATGTGGGCACATATATTTTTATGCCTTGTGTATTATATAGATTTTTGAACATACATATGTACGCGTCTTTGTAGCCGCTTGGCAGTTTGGTTATATAAGTCTTTAGCTCTTTTATATAATCTTCTGTCATTCCGCTGTTTTCGATATAATTTTTGATATCGAGGTAAGCATCTTTTAAGTGCTCAAGCAATCTGTTTTCCGACTCGTAATAGTCGTTCATATTGTCGGTTACTTCTGCTTCTTCTTCAACAATTTCGGTCTTGTTTTTTACTTCCTTGATATTGCCGAGCAGATTCTGAGCTATGTCGACAGGTCCCCTGTACTTCATAAAGCTTACAATCTGATTTTTAAGCACCTCGGGGTTATCAAGGTTTGCACCGTCAACTGCTGAAATGCTTGCACCCTCTGAAACATCTATCTGAAGCAGGTCGGAAAAGTTTTCTCCCGTCTCTTCATCTATCAGACCCGACAAAATTTGTCCGTATTGCTCTGCGTCCGTTGTGTTTACACCTGCGGACACCATGCAGGACTCAAAATATTTATCAAGGTTCTCTGCCACATCGTCAACGCTCTGTGCCTTTGCAAACAAGCCGTACATTTCGTTAAGTTCCTTGTCAAACTGAGAAAGCTGTGAATTTAACGCCAAATCTCCTGCGGATTCTGCCACCGACTTGCCTAAAAACATGCGGCTCACATCAACAAATACACTTGTCACTATCAGAGTGGGTACCAAGATTATTACCAAAAACACCGATACCGCACCTCTGTTTGAAGTAAACAGCTTCATATCCCTCTCCTTATTTATCCCTTACCGTCATTCCAAATTCTTTATCTTGTCCTTATTAAACAAACTGCTGATTTTTTCGGTAAAATTATTAACCTCTTCACTTTGCTGCAGATAATCGATAGAAGCGGGCTAACCTTTACCTGTGCCGTTAGGCTGTAGTGGGTGACTGCCTT
>DXYF01000014.1 GCA_019415945.1 Clostridiales bacterium | reverse complement strand
CTTTTAAATATCTTACTTTCTTCCTTTCTCTTATCTTTATTCAGTTTTCAGGGTGTTACCCTTTTATATACACCGATTGTTCGGTGAGTCCTTTAAACTTTATGCACCGCATTTGCGGTGCTTTTTTGTTTTTATTTATAAGCATTGATCTATTACAAAAGTAAATTTATTAAGCAAGCTAATACTGATACCTAATTAAAACCTAAAATTTTCGGCATATTTTTCACATTATATCGTGAATTGCCCTCGAAAGGCGTAAGCCTTTCAGCACAAATTTACTCATTTGAAAAAATTTTTTTCAAAACTATATAGTTTTGAATTGGTGTGAGTATAACGCAAATTAGGCTTTACCTTGGTTTTGTTTTAATATACAACATATATTAATTGAAATAATGATCTGCTCAGAATAAATTTGAGAGCTTTTAACGGAGTATTTATATTTGGTTGACTTAATATTTAGACTTGGGTATAATATCTGCACATGGTTAACTGAATTTTCTCTACGCCCCGTAGATATTGCATATTCTACGCTCTGTGTGTGGTTATCAAATACTTTATTAAGTATAATTTTGTCAGAAAGGAGGAAGTTTTATGGATCAAATCAAAATCGGTAAATTTATTTGTGAAGTACGAAAAGAGAAAAATTTAACTCAGAGGCAGCTTGCCGATATATTATCCATAAGTGATAAAACCATATCAAAGTGGGAATGCGGAAAAGGATTGCCGGAAGTTTCTCTTATGATTCCGTTATGTGACGCTTTGCAAATAACTGTGAACGACCTGCTTACCGGCGAAAGAGTATCCAATATCGATTACCAAAAAAAAGCGGAGGAAAATATGATGAAATTAGTTAAGGAAAATGAAGAAAACAAGAAGAAAATGGCTTTCTCTGTTATTTGCGGTGTAATTACTATAGTTGCAGTTTGCTCACTTATTGTAATAGCGTCATACATTATGATGCCTGCTATTGTGAGAATTTCATTGATTGTGTTTGCAATTTTGATAGCGGTTGTAGGTATTGGAGCGGCTGCTATGCTTGAAATCAATGCAGGCTACTATGAGTGCCCTCACTGCAAAGCACTTTTTGTTCCTTCCGTGAGTGAATATGTTAAGGGATATCATACTTTAACAAAACGCAAGTTAAAGTGTCATGAGTGCGGCAAAACCGGAATGTGCAAACATCGCATTGTAAAATAATTTTTAGAAAAACCTAAAGATAGTTCAAATTTTTATTTTCCTTACTTTTAGCATAAGTGAATTAATCTGCATTTTTGCTATTGTATAGCTTTATGGGTGGTTTGTATAGATATGTTTTATTTGACTGCTTCTTTAAAATTATTAGGTGGTTTTTATGAACAAAAGAGAATTGATGTTTTATAATGAATATGAAGAATTTTATAAAATGGCAGAAAAGTCACACGCTTTTTATGCGTTTTGCAAAGCAGCGTTTGGTAATGATTTTTCACAAGATGGTTTCAGTGATATTAATCAGATCAATATGATTTTGCCTTACATTACGTTAAGAGATAATGTTCACATTTTAGATATAGGCTGCGGTAACGGAAAAATGCTTGGCTATCTTCAGGAAAAAACGAAAAGTTTTATTCACGGATTTGATTATTTGAATAATGCAATTCAAACAGCCAGAAAACTATTTCCTAAAAATTCTGAATTTAGGGTTGGCTTAATTGATGAAATAGATTATCCTGATGACTGCTTTGATACCATAATTTCTATGGATACAATTTATTTTACAAAAGATATGGTTGCTTTTGTTGCTAAAATTAAAAGATGGCTCAAAAAAGACGGTGTGTTTTTTGTAGGTTATCAAGAGGGAGATGTTATGCCTAAGACAAATTCTGCGTCCGAACTGTATTGGCAAAAGCGGTAGAGCGTAACGGTTTGAAATATCAGGTAACGGATATAACTAAACAAACCTATCAGCTTCTTAAACAAAAAAGAAAATCCGCAATACTTTATAAAAATGAATTTGAAGCGGAGCAGCATAACAGTTGGTTTGATATGTTAATGGGTCAAACTGAATGTGCAGCAGAATTATTTGAGCAGTTTGCGAGCAAAATGGCGAGATATATTTATGTGATAAGGAAATAGACAACTTTATGTTTGTGGGAATTATAAGGTTTAAATTTACGGAGGTAAACCACATTGGTTATTATGGCATCTGAGGAACAGCTGGAAATAGTAAAGAAAATAACACAAGAAACAATTACAGCAATATATCCAAGGTATTATCCTAATGGTGCGGTTGATTTTTTTAGGAAGCATCATAATGATGAAAATATAAGAGCTGATATAAATGACGGAACGGTATATTTGTTAATGGACAATGATAAGTATATCGGCACTGTAACAATAAAGGAAAATGAGATTTGCAGATTGTTTGTTTTACCTGATTTTCAGCATAAAGGCTATGGCAAAATGTTATTGGAGTTTGCCGAAAATAAAATCAGCGAAGAGTATTCTGCTGTTATTTTAGCCGCATCCTTGCCCGCAAAGAAGATTTACAGATTAAGACATTATGTTGAAATTGAAAATCATCAAATTGTTTCGGATAACGGAGACATTCTTTGTTACGATCTCATGAAAAAAGAATTGACAAAGAGTATGACAGCTATAAACTATAACGGTAAGTCTTTTGTTCCGAGAAGCAATACGGAGAATGGGGAAGTGAGCGGAGAAACTATCTTTAATTATCATCAGAATGGATTTGATTTTTATGCCGATTATTGCGGTGGAGATGTGAAAAAGGGATATATGATTGGCAAGGTAAGTTTGAACGGAGAAATAGATTTTTATTATCAACATATAAATACCGGCGAAGAAATTCGTGCGGGAAAATGTCACAGCATACCGGTAGTCAATGATGATGGAAAGATAGAATTACATGAAGAATGGCAATGGCTTAATGGTGATTGTTCATCAGGAAAGTCAATAGTAGTTGAGCGATGAAGGTTATATTTTTAGCCCGTCTGTTTTTTATAGGCGGGCTTTATTTTTTTCTAAATTATTGCGTGCATTTAAATTTGTAAAATTTTAAAATCTTAAACAGCGTATGCGGCGTCGGAGTGTGAAAAGTTTTTGTTGCCATACTTTATTTGTTATGGTAGAATCTAGATACAGTATATTTGCAGTTGAGAAAACTTGGTAACAGAAAGAAAACTAAAAAGTCGGAGACAACAGATGATAAGAGAAATCAAAACAAACGAGCTTTTTAAGCTGCTTGAATTATACACTCATTTGCACGAGTTAGGAGTGCCTGAGTACAGCCGTCACTTAGAGAAAGCATGGGACAAAATTTGCGGCGATGAAAATCACCATATTATCGTATGTGAGATTGACGGGAAAATTGTTTCTTCCTGTGTTTGCGTGATTATTCCGAATCTTACAAGAAACATCCGTCCATATGCATTCATAGAAAATGTTGTAACCCACAGTGATTATAGGGGTAAAGGCTATGCCGCAAAGTGCTTGGACTACGCAAAGGAGCTTGCACAGAAAGCGAATTGCTACAAAATGATGTTGCTTACAGGTTCAAAAAATGAAAAAACTTTAAACTTTTACAAAAATGCAGGCTATAACTGCACTGATAAAACGGCGTTTATTCAGTGGTTGTGAGGAGAGCGAACAAGTGATAAATATAATTTATGATGCAGGTGATTTTATGAAATACAGACAAGTACAGAATATAGCAAAAGATACCTTTAAATACATAAAATCAATTATAACACCCGATATGAATTTGTGTGATATACGGCGGTTGTGTGAAGATAAAATGTTTGAATTGGGTGCCGATTCATTTTGGTATTGGAATATAGGGGCGTTTGTATTTTGCGGCGACGAAACAGCTGTATCAGTATCCGGCAGAGAATATGTGACATCTGACAGGATGATAGCAAAAAATGACATAGTTACAGTTGATCTGAGTCCGCAGAACAACAAAATTTGGGGTGATTTCGCACGAACTATTATTATTGAAAACGGTAAAGTAGTTGAGAATATTGAAAGTATAAAAAATACAGAGTGGAGGAATGGTTTATTAATGCAGTAAGCACTTCATAATGAACTGAAGGCATTTGCAACACGCGATACTACTTTTGAAGATCTATATTACCATATTAATAATTTTATAAAATCCAAAGACTACATAAATTTGGACTTTCTCGGTAATCTGGGTCATTCAATAGCTAAGGACAAAACTCAAAGAATTTATATTGAAAAAGGAAACACTCAAAAATTAGGAGAAGTAAATTACTTCACTTTTGAGCCGCATATTTCTGTTGTTGGATCACTGTACGGCTACAAAAAAGAAAATATTTATTATTTTAATGATAATACTCTTGCTGAACTTTAAAGTTAAGTAAAAAATTGTTTCTATATGATTGATATTAGACGGGGATAAATATAGTCAAACGGCATAACAAGTTTGTCCGTGATGAGATACCTGATATAAAACTGAACAAGGAATATATAATGGAAGTAAAATTTTATGATACAGCAGAATACAAATTACTGAAATTGTAACGGAGGAAAAAATAATGAAAATACGCATTGCAGATGAACGGGATTATTATGAGCTTGCTGTTATGAAGTGGGAGCACGGAGCGGAGGATGACGCTGACTACGGAGAGAATAATCTTGACGGAGTTAATAAGGATGAATTTATAGATGAATTTATTAATTTTCTTCGAGAACAGACAGAATATAAAATATTTATTGCTGAGGACAACGCAAAAGCGGTTTCTGTTATGTTTGTCTATTTAATAAAAAAGCTGCCAAAGCCGAACGGAAATGCTGAATATATTGCCTACCTTACAAATGTATATACAAAGAAGGCGTATCGCAGCAAAGGTATCGGCACAAATCTTCTTAATTATATAAAAAAATATCTGACACAAATTAAGTGTGAACTCATATTTGTTTGGCCGAGTGATAACTCGGTTAATTGGTACAAAAGAAACGGCTTTAATGAAAAGAATGAAATTTTTGAATGTCCGTTATGTGAGGAATGATTATATAGTATTTTGAGGAGTAAAGCGATGAAAAAGTTAATTTCAGTAAACTCAGAGGAATATAAAATAATTAAATTACTGGGCAAAGGAAAGGGCGGTTATTCATACCTTGCCGAAAAAGACGGCAATCAGTATGTACTCAAGCAGATACACCATGAGCCTTGTTCTTACTACACCTTCGGCAATAAGATAGAAGCCGAAAGAAATGATTATCAAAAACTTTTAAATGCGAGAGTCAGAATTCCGAAAATGGTGGATATTGATATTGAAAACGAGAGAATTGTAAAAGAATACATCGACGGTGAAACAATTTTTGAAATGGTAAAAAATGATATATCGGTTTTGCCTTATCTAAAACAGATACGGCAAATGGCTCACACGGCAAAGTCGGCGGGTTTGAATATTGACTATTTCCCCACAAACTTTGTCGTACAAAACGGAATCATTTACTATATTGACTACGAGTGCAACAATTATTCAGACGAGTGGAATTTTGAAAACTGGGGGATAAAATACTGGTCAAAAACTCCTGAATTTTTAGAGTATGCTGCTCAAAACAAATAAGAAATATAATTATGAACATACAATACAGAAAAGCGACAATAGAAGATTTATATGAAATTATGGAGATGATTAAATTTGCCGTTTTTACTATGGAAAACAGCGGTATATATCAATAGGGACGAGGTTTATCCCGATAAATCAAAAATAAAAAGCGACATAGAAAACGGAGAATTATATATAGGTAAAATCGACGACCGTGCTGCTGTTATTTATGTTATAAATCAATTTTTTGATGATGAATACAAAAACGGTGAATGGCAATATCCGAATGTTGATTTTCGTATTATACACAGGCTTTGTGTGCATCCCGATTTTCAAAACAAAGGTGTTGCAAAAGCCGCTGTGCAGCATATTGAAACAAAACTTCGTAAATCGGGTGTTGAAGCAATAAGACTTGACGCCTTTTCTGAAAATCCATATGCATTAAGACTGTATGAAAGCTTGGGTTATAAGACAGTAGGCTGTGCCGATTGGCGAAAAGGGAGATTTTATTTAATGGAGAAATACATAAAATGACGAATAAAGTAATATCAGCAAAAATAAAAAACAAGCTCTTATAAAATACATATGTACGCAGAAATTTGTTTACAGGTAATATTTGTTATGAACAAGAAATTTATGAATTATATTATCAGAGAAATGAAAAACAGCGAATATCGGTTGCTTGATGATTTTTTGTATCAGGCAATTTATCAGCCCGATAAAACAAATTTGGCACCGAAATCAATAATAAACAATCCCGAACTTCAGGTTTACATAAAAGACTTTGGCAGCCGAAAGGATGATTATTGTTTTTGTGCAGAGGTTGATAACAAAGTCGTCGGAGCGGTTTGGGTCAGAAATATTAACGGCTACGGCAGTATAGATGATAATACAGTTGAGTTTGCTGTATCGGTTTTAGATGATTATCAAAAAATCGGCATCGGTACGGCACTTATGAACAGGATGATAGAACATTTGAAAAGACTCAATTACTCTAAAGCTTCTCTTGCTGTTCAAAAGGAAAACTATGCGGTCAAAATGTATTTAAATGTTGGTTTTGAGATTGCGGATGAAAATGAGCAGGAATATATAATGGTGCATAGGTTGGGAAACGAAAATTACAAATTAAATACTACAATTTGCTAAATTATAGAGGAGAAAGATTATGGACAATTTAAAAAAAGCAAAAGGATTTGTTTACAGAAACGCCCGTCCGCTCGACCTCGCCAGATTCCGATTTCATTTTGAGAACGGAAGTGTTGATGAAGTGCTTTATGTGCTGTCATTTTATCAGAATGACGACGGCGGTTTTGCCTATGCCATTGAGCCAGACAATTGGAATGAAAGTTCAACTCCAATCGGCACTTGGGCGGCAACTATGATTTTACGGGAAATAGGATTTTCAGATACTTCTCACCCGATTATCATTAATATTCTGAAATATCTGGACAGCGGAAAAGATTTTGCCGATGGCAAGTGGTTTAATACCGTTCCTGGAAATAATAATTATCCACACGCTGTTTGGTGGAAATGTGAGGGTGGAGGACTGCCTGCGGATAACCCCACCGTCAGTCTTGCGGGATTTGCACTACGCTTTGCCGATAAGGCGAGTACGCTTTACAGAAAAGCGAGCGAAATAGCTACAAAATCTGTGGCTGAATTTATAAAAAATCCCACCGACGAATGGCATACCGTCAGATGCTTTGCAGATTTACTCGGCTATTGCGAGCAAATTGAGGAATTTAATCTATTTGACCTTAACGCCTTTCGCAATGCGGTAATTAAAAAAGTGAATGAAACCATCTGTAAAGATACAAGCAAATGGGCAAAAGAATACGTATGCACACCGTCTTTCTTTAATTATAAGAAGAACAACATTTTTAAGTATATCGACCTTAAACTTTGCGAATACGAAGCTGAAATCATCAGGAACGCTCAGTTATCTGATGGGTCTTATGCTATTACTTGGCAATGGCACACCGGTTACAAGGAATTTGAAATCGCTGCCAATTGGTGGAAGTCGGATATTATTATTAGAAATATGCTTTTTTTGCGAGGGCTTGGAAAGATATAATTATGTCCTCAAAAAGTCGGATAAGTAAAGAAAAATCCTGATATAATACTATTAGGAGGTTAATTGACTGCAAGAGATAATGAGTTTATTAAAACTTTGATAGGTTAGAGCATTATGGACTTACGAAAAACATTTAACACGGATGAATACAACTATGACAGGTCACGCCCTGATTTTTATGTTAATAGTTTTTCAGAAATACTTGAATTATTATAGGTGAAATTATGAGTATTACATACAGAAAGCTAACTGAAAATGATCTTGATATTTTTATAAAAATGAGAATTAATCAGCTTCGTGAAGAAGGTGCGAAAGGAGATTAAGTCAATGCGATGCGGCTCAATTTATTTGGTAGTTAAGGATTTTAATAAATCACTTGATTTTTACGAAAAGCTCTTGGATATGGAGGTTAGTGCAAGAAACGGAGAACGCTTTGCTGTTTTCAATAACGACGGCTTGAATATTTGCCTTTTTAATGGATATTATGATGCCGAACATCCTGAACAAATGGAAACAATAGGCCAATCATATCCAATATACGATGATTCGTTAGCTATTGTAAACAGCGAAAATAACAGAAAAATATTTATTAATTTGGGCGTGCATGATTTACGGAAAGAATACGATAGAATTGTTAGTTTAGGTATTGCCGACGAATTAACGCCTATAAGGTATCTAAATGTATTTTCTCCTTATTGGTATTTTACATTTATGGATCCTGACGGTAACCCTATTGAGATAACAGGAGGATATCAGGAAGAAAATTGATTATTGATTTAAAGGAGTGAATTTTAAATGAAAAATCTCGGAACAGTAACGCTTGAAACAGAAAGGCTGATACTTCGTAAAACAAGGCAGAATGACGCTGAGCCAATGTTTAAAAACTGGGCAAATGATGAGAGAGTAACCAAATATATGACATGGGCACCCTATGAAAGCGTTGAACAGCTGAAAACTACATACCACAAATTTTTGTTGGAAAACAAAGACAAGCCTGATTTTTATGACTGGAAAATAGAACTAAAAGAAATCGGCGAGCCCATAGGCTCTATCGGCGTGGTAGAGCTCAGAGAGGATGTTGAAGCTGCCGTAATCGGATATTGTCTTGGATATAATTGGTGGCACAAGGGAATAATGAGCGAAGCTTTTAAAGAAATAATAAGGTTTCTTTTTGAAGATGTAGGCTTAAACCGTATTGAAGCCTATCATGACTCCCGCAATCCTCACTCGGGCGATGTGATGAAAAAATGCGGATTGGTGTATGAAGGAACCGCAAGACAGGCGGGTAAAAATATGCAGGGGATTTGTGACAATGTGCATTATGCAATACTTAAAGAGGATTATTTTGCACGGTAAAACCTTTTTACTAAAAGTTTGATATACATTATAATTAAAAATTTGCAGAATGTATATTTAAAATATCTCTGATTTTTACATTTTATTTACTGAATAACATAAAGGAGTTGAATGTTGTGAATTTGCGAATTAACTGCTCGGTGCAGTTATAAATCTGACGGCAGATTGTACCGAGTAATATATGTTGTCAGTTGACTGCACCTTTAGTTTTAAAATTTTTAATATAAAGGAGTAGTTATCAATGAACATAAACAAATTAAAAGAAATGTGGCTTGCCGAGCAGGAGGCGGCTCATATACGCGGCTGGGACTTTTCTCATATTGACGGCAGATATACACAGGAAAACGACCTGCCGTGGAATTATGAGGAAATTGTGCGTTCGTATCTTCAAAAAGATATGCAGCTGCTCGATATAGATACAGGCGGCGGAGAGTTTGTGCTGACTTTGGGTCATCCCTATGAAAACACTTTTGCCACCGAGGGCTATTTGCCTAATGTTTTGCTGTGTGAGCAAAGGCTTCTGCCGCTCGGAATCAAATTCAAAAAGATGAGCGAATATGATAATATGCCGTTTGACGATGATACTTTTGATATAATCATAAACAGGCACGGAAATTATGACGCTTGTGAGCTGTACCGTGTGTTAAAACCAAACGGATTATTTGTGACACAGCAGGTAGGGTGTAATAACGACAAAGAGCTGATTCAGTTTTTATGTCCTGATCTTCCGAAACCGTTTCCGAAAGCGGCATTAAAAATTCAATCCGAATTGTTAAGCTCTGCGGGATTTAAAATTTTGTGCGGTCAAGAAGCTTACAGACCTATCAAATTCTTTGATGTAGGTGCACTCGTATGGTTTGCAAGAATAATTGAGTGGGAATTCAGAGGCTTTTCCGTTGAAAGCTGTTTTGACAGATTGCTCGAAGTTCAAAGTATTTTAGAACGCAGCGGCTCTGTTGACGGAACTACGCACAGGTATATGATGGTTGCTAAAAAATAAAACTTATGTCCGATCATAATTAACAAGTTACATAACTTTACTCTCAGCGGACTTGGTGTACCGTGTTTTGATTCTTTTATTGCCTGATACCGATTATTAAAAATGATTAATAATTTTTGCATATAAAGATTTGATGAAAATGTTTTCAGCAACACCCCGACAAGTTATGCTTGCGGGGTGTTGTTATAGCATTTGAATAAATTTTTAAGAAAAATGAAACTTTTCGGGGATTAAAAAAGTGTTATATATAAAAGGAGGTGTGGCAATGAACGATTTAACCTGTGACGATGATTGTGTTTTGAGAGCGGTAGACGAATATTCAGACACAATTTACAGGGTCGCCCTAAACATAACAAAAAACTCGGACGACGCATTTGATGTTTGTCAGGATGTTTTTGTCAGACTTATAAAAAACAAGCACAAAATAAAGAACGGCGAACACCTAAAAGCGTGGCTGATACACACGGCTGTGAACTGTTCAAAAAGCTTTGTTACATCGCCTCATATAAGGCGTTGCGTGCCGCTTGACGAGGCACAAAATAAGAGCGTATCGGATGTAACGGGTGATATTGATTTATTTGAAGCCGTTAAGTCCCTTTCGTCCAAGTACAGCGTTGCGGTTTATTTGTTTTATTATGAGGATATGAAGTTGTCCGATATTGCAAAAGTATTGAATATAACGGAATCGGCGGTCAAATCGAGGTTGAGGCGTGCGAGAAAAATGCTTAAACAAATTATTGAAAAGGAGAAAAGTTATGGTTGACGACAAGGATTTTGACAAAGAAACATACAAAAATGAAGCCGAAAAAATCAAGCTGAGTAAAAATCAAAAGGATATTTTGCTTGAAAAAATGCGTGAAGCCGACAGAAATCTTAAAGAAGAAAAACCTGAGAAAAATAAAATTCTTTGTTCAGCTTGGATCAGGGCAGTGGCGGCGTCGCTTGCGGTTGCAATTATCGGCGGTGCTTGTTATCTGGGAATTTCAAATTATCATAATAATGATAGTTATAGTGATGAAAATGAACAAATCACCAAAAGCAATATATTTTCAATCACTGCAAACGCGGCTGAAATTGAAAACAATTCTGTCATAGGGGTGTTTTCGGGTGCGTACGGCGGTCAGTTTTTAATGAAAGACTTTGAAAATAACTGCGAAATTTACAAAAACAAACTGGGCAAGATTGATTACTTTAACGACTATGAGCTGACTAAGCTCGAAATAAAGGGTACAAACATTGAGAGCGTGGAGTTTAAATCAAATAAAAAAGGCGTATATTTTGTAATTGAACCGTGCGTGTTTGATGATTATCAGGATGAAACAATAGGTGATGAACAAGATGAACAAATAATATACGGCGACGATTACTATGAAATCAAAAATATTATTGAAACGGGAGAGTTTGCCGGGTTTGACAAACTTTCAAACTCACAGTACACCAAAGACGAGTTTGAAGAACATGCCGACGGTTTATACGGCGAATTCTGCGATGGTTTTACCTATGACATAAAAACGCCGTCTGCAACAGAAAGGGTAATTGAGATAGGAAAGGTAATAAACCTTGTTATTGAAACGGACAGAACAGACAGTGACATTGACGGGTGGATGAATGAATACTGTGTGCTGGACGATGAATTGCACACATTAAGAACGGAATCCCGACAGCAACAGGGTGAGTCCGGAGAAATTACCGATGAGGAAGCAGAGCTTGACCGTAAAATGCAGGAGTTAAACAATAAAATGGTTAAAAAGACCGTTAACGGTGCAGTAATTGATGTAACGGTAAAGTTTACCGACGGAAGCGTGCAGACTCAGAAAATTAATGTCGGATTTTATGAGAGCGATGAAAACAAAGACGCCTATTCATGGGGGATTACATTCAGTTATGCTCGGTAGTGCTTGAAAAGCTGCGGCGGATATGGTAGAATGAAAATATCATATTATGCAAAAAGTAACCCTGCGAAACCTCGTCGTGGGGTTTTGTTAAAATCGGAGGCAACGGCGGTGAAAGGCGTTAATATTTCTCATACGGGTACGGAAGCTCAAAAAGATATGCAGACACTGTTTGAGTCGCTGGGGACTGTACGCACCTTTAAAAGGGGCGAAATAATCTATCGTCAGGGCGACTCTGCAACGAGTTTTTATTACCTTAAAAAGGGGAGAGTGAGCGTTTTTATGACATCCGTGGACGGTGCGGAAAAAACACTGAATACCGCGTCAAAAGGCGAGCTTTTGGGAGAGGGAGCTTTTTTTGACAAAAAGCCGAGGGTAAGCTCCGCAAAGGCGGTTACGGACTGCGATGTGGTGACTATTGACAGGCAAACGCTTACAAATCTGTTTGCAAAACAGCCCAGGCTTGCTTTTGAGCTGCTCGAAATTTTGGCAAACAGAATCCGCCTTTTGTCTTTCCAGCTTGATTCAATGACATTTTTGCAGGCGGACGCACGGATTGCACGCTGTATTTTGCAGAACGAAAAAAACGGTGCTGTGTGCCTTACCCACGAGGAAATCGCCTCTGCCGTCGGAGTGTCAAGGGTGACGGTGAGCAAAATTCTCGGAAAGCTTGCCCAAAAAGGCGATGTTGCAACAGAATACAGAAAAATAATTATTAAAAACCGAGACGCCCTCGAGGCAATGTCGGTTTTGTGACAAGTATAAAAATATAAAGCCGCGGTAATTTCGGTTAAAAATCCGATTTACTGCGGCTTTATTTGTTTCTGCGTGATTTTGGGCGGTAAGCGATTAATACTAATGCACAAATAAATCCTAAAAATCTTTTGACATATTTTTTATAGCCTTTAATCAGGCGTTAGTATAACTGCATTTATTTTTCGCTCTGATAGAAAACGCAGGTAAATTTGGTTCCCTTGCCGATTTGTGAGTCGGCGTATATACTGCCTCCCCTTTTTTCGATAATCGTTTTTGCGAGAGCAAGCCCTATGCCCACGCTGTTTTCGTCGGAATTTTTACCCTTGTAAAACCTCTCGAAAATATGTGGCAGGTCGCTTTTGTCGATTCCTCTGCCGTTGTCAGTGACTGTTATTTTTACGCACAGCGAGGTTTTTTCCGCTTTCAGTTTAACAAAACCGCCCTCGTCCGTATGTTCAATGCAGTTTTTTACAATGTTTGTAATTGCTTCGCAAAGCCACTTGAAGTCGCATTTCAATGAAAGGTTTGAATCACATTCATAACTTACCGCAACACCCTTGATTTCCGCAGGAACGGCGGTATTCTTTATACACTCGCAGAAGATTTTTTCAACGCTTTCCTGCTTGTACTTAAAGCGGATAGAGTTTGCGTCAAGCTTTGAAAGCGTCAGAATGGACTGAACAAGAAAACTGATACCGTTTGTGCTGCGTCTTATGTCGTTTAAGAACTCGCGTCGTATGTCATCGGGCATATTTTCGTCCTCGATGATGTTGTCAAGCAAAACCATAATTGATGTCAGCGGAGTTTTCAGTTGATGGGAAATATCGGACAGCGACTGCTTGAGATTTTCTTTGTCCTTTTGCGAATTGTCCGACTGCTCCCTGAGCATTACGGTTGTTTTGTAGATTTCGCTTTTAAGCAGGGACATTTCATCTTCGCTGTTTGTTTTTAATTCGAGGTCGTAATTGTGTTGATTAATCTTTCTCAGATAAAGGGCAAGCTTTTCCGACTCGGTTTTCTGTTTTTTGCAATAGATGAGAAAAACTGCGGTAAGCACAAGACAGGAAGCCGCACATATCACCGTGTTTATGGCTGTAACCGACCGTGACACACCGTAGTTTTTGTAAACAGCCCAGTCGTTTTCAAGGTCAATTCCGTATTTTTCAAGACTGCCGTTATAATCGTTTTTGTCTGTATCGTCGTTGAGGATTTTGGCAAGCTCTCTTTGTGAAACTTCGGGATATTCCCTCTGTACGGCACCCAGTATTTGAGCTGCCGCTTTGTTTGTATTATCTCTGATTTTTTCAAGCTCAAGGCAGGATGTCACGGCAAAGACAGCCGAAAACACCGCTGTAAGCACGAGAAATAAGACTAAAAATTTTTGTGAACGCTTCATTGCTCCTCCAGCCTGTACCCTATGCCCTTTACGGTTTTTATTCGGTCGGTGCCGAGCTTGCGGCGAATACGGCGAATATATACGGTCAGGGTGTTGTCGTTTACATAGTTGCCTGCAATATCCCAGATTTTTTCAAGAATAATTTCCCGTGTGACGGTTTTGCCGCAGCTTCGGGCAAGGATTGAAAAAATTTTATATTCCAGTGCGGTAAGCTCAACTCTTTCGCCGTCCTTAAAGACTTCACGGCTTTCAAGGTCGATTTTTATGTCGCCTGCCGAAATTACGCTTGTTTTTGTTTTGGTTTTTGCCGTGAGTCTGCGTATTCTCGCAAGAAGCTCACGCATTGAAAAAGGCTTTGTTATATAGTCGTCTGCACCGAGGTCAAACGCCTTTACAATGCTGTCCTCATCGTCAAGTGCGGTAAGAAATATTATCGGAGCGGTGCAAAGCCTGTGAATTTCATCAAAAAGCTCAAAGCCGTTGCCGTCGGGCAGTGTAATATCAATTATTATCAAATCAAAATCAAACGGCGACGCACAAAGTGCCTGCGAAAAGCTTTCGCAGAGAGTAACTTCGTAGCCGTCCTGCCTGAGGGCGTAAACGATGCCCTTTGATATTGATTTGTTGTCCTCGATAAGAAGAATGTTCATAATAAAACTCCGTGTGGTTAAGACTTGTGTTCAAAATTTGCCTTTCAGATTAATTATCTTCCGATTTGCGTTCTCTGTCAACTTAATAATGGCGAAAAGTGTTGCTTAATCTGTGTTTTAATACAAAAAAGGCAGCAGAAGCTTGTGTGAAATTGAGCTGATTTTGCTTGAAACCGATAAAATAATATGCTATTATTTTATCAATTAATTTCTATACTTAATGCTGACAGGAGTGTTTAGCGTGAAAAGCGTTAAAAAATTTTTATGCGGCCTTCTTTGTGCGGCTGTTGTTTTTTGCACGGGCTGCAGCACGGCGGCGAACGAAAATACAGAGAGTGAGAATAATATCTCTGCACTTGTACCAAAGCCTATGGCGGTAAATGATGTTACACAGAATCCGTATATGGCAAGCAGTGAATGTGCGGTGCACAACGACTCGTACAGTTCCGATGTAACCGACGCAGTCTTGCCGCTGGGAATCGGCTCTCGGTTAAGCACATCGCTTGAAACACAAAATCCTATGGCACCGTCTGCCGCATTTTATGATGAAAACAATAATGCGGTCATGCCGTTTTGCGGAGGCGTCGCTATTACCGATATGAGCGGAGATACTGTTACGAGAAAGGGTGTTTTTGTACCGTCCGAGCACGATAACAGCAATTATGTGGTGCAGATTTCATACTCGTTTGTTGACAGCAATAATAATATTGTGATGCCCACCTCACACGGACACATTATTGTAGTTCAGACAATGGATGAAAACGGTGAGATTTTGCCTGTATTCAAAAAGATATTAGATGTCGATGTGTCAAGTCAGGCTAAAAAGGTACTGGGTGATGATATTGACCCCAATCTATTGAGTGTTGTGTATGATTACAGCGGAAATCTTTGGTTTGTAACTGGCGGTTTTAGGATTTATCCTGACAGAAATGCCGACGGCTTTTTGGGATACCTTTCTGCGGATTACATAGAAAAGACAATGAACGGTCAGAAAGCCTCGGCTGAAGACAGCCTTTATTTTTACAGACTGACTGACGGAGAGGGAGCAGAAAACGGTATTTCTTCAAACGAAGACGGAGCTGTTATTTTGACAAATAAGTCCTGTTATATGCTTAATGCTGAAAACGGCGTAAAGGTAAAATGGAAAGTCGATTATGAAAGTAACGGTGCAAATACAGCAGATGAGGATTCCGAATACACGGGCGAAGGCTTGGCTTGGGGCAGCGGTACGACTCCTACTCTGACAAAGGATCTTGTTTTGTTTACGGACAATCTTGATCCGATAAATTTGATTGCCGTATCTTCAAAAACAGGTGATGTGGTAGCAAAAACTCCCGTGCTTGATACATTAGGCGATGATGTTCCTGTTTCAGTTGAAAATTCCATACTGGTTTATTCGGCAGGCGACGGCAGAACCTCGGTTTTGGTTTGTAACTGGTACGGTGCAGGTAATTCGGGACTTTCCGATCCCGACGCAGACTCCTCTGTTCAGAGTTACGACAATATATACGACAGCAACTGGACGCAAAAAGGCAACAAATATATAGCTCCCGGTGTTGAGCGTGTTGATATTGTTCAAGACGGCGACGAATATACGGTTGAAAAGCAATGGACGAGGGACGATATACGGGATACCTCAATGATAAAGCTTTCGACAGCAACAGGTTATCTTTACGGCTATTGGCAGGATATTGACAGCGATATGTGGCTGTATGCGGTGCTTGATTTTGAAACGGGAGAAACCGTGCTTGAGCAGAATGTGTCAAAGCTTGCAGAGTACAACAATATGGCTGTTGGTATGATACCCGATGTTCACGGAAACGCATTGTATTGTCCGACAAATAACATGGAAATGGTGTGCTGGCAGGACAGCTTTGTAACTCTGCCGGACTCACCTGCCAAAATAATTGATCCCGATAATATGGAAAGGTATCATATTAAAGATGAGGATTTTAAGGATATGAGCGATACGGATTTAGTGCCGGCAACATATCTTATGAAGGTGAGCGTCAAAAACCTTTCTCAAAAGACGGCTGTTTCATTTAAAGTAAACGGTCTTGATAAAAAGCCTGACGAATATACACTTTTCTATGAGGATTCGGACGGAAAGCTCAAAAAGCTTGAAGGTGATTGGAGTATTTGTGACGCTGACGGAAAAGTGATTGATGAAAAAACTCAGCTTGACGGAAATACAGTTTATGAAATCAAATTTGAAATAGAGGATAACACAAATATTGATCTTGATGAAAATGATAAAAATGTAAAAGTATCAGTTATCCTTGCCGAAAATTAAATAATCGGTCGCATGTGTCGAAAAGGGAACAGTTTTGACTGTTCCCTTTACTGTTTATTTGAATTTAATATGACAGAAGTCTGATATAGCTAAATATTGTCGTTGCGGATTGTTTCTATTATGTTTTGTTTCTGTACTTTTGAAATCGAAAATTTCATAATCAGCCAAACAACTGCAAGAACAAACACAACGCTTATCAAAATTGCAAGATACGGGATAATAAAGTCAAGCTCGGGTTCGGAATACGCTTTGTACATTCCAAAGCCTGCAAGCAGTCCGAGCGGAATACCGATAATAAGTGATTTTACTCCGTAGAACAGGCTTTCAAGCCGTATCATTCTGTTAAATTCACGCCTTGTCATGCCTATCGACTTGAGCATTGCAAATTCCTTGCTTCTTAACTGCATATTGGTTGTAATTGTGTTGAAAATGTTTGTAATGCCGATAAGTGAAATAACAATGATAAAGCCGTAGGCAAAAATGCTGATTACAAGCGTGTAGGAGTTCATCATATCCGCCTGCTTTGCAATGTTGTTTACTGACAGATTTGATCCGTCAAAACTCTCGTTAATCGTTTTCTCAAGCTCGTCGGGATTTTCGGCGTTTATATAGATTTGAGATTCGGCGTTTTCAATATCAATATTTTCGCAGAAGGTATCGGCACTTACAAGCAGGTAAGCTTTATTGTACAGGTAAATGTAATCTTCAAGAGCTTCGCAGTTTTTTGCCGTCTTTGCAATTTCAATTTCAAAACGGCTGAAGTTGTCGCCGTTTTTGTCAGCTGTTGTTTCAAGCTCCATACTCTTCACCGCATCCGTTTGAAACAGCTCGCCTTTTACTGTGTTTCCTTCATCATCGTAATAGGTAACACCGTTTATAATAATTGCTTTGTCTTTGCCTTCTTCATAGCTTATGTTCAATTCGTTAAGAGCTTTTTTGTAAAATTCATCATCAAGTGCAACGATAGGAATAACACTGTAATTTGTGATGGAATTATTATCTGAGTTTTCGGCAATCTCAGTTGTGAGAACATCTTCCGTTTTTTTGTTGCCGTTTATATTGTCTATATTCAGATAGGCGTTGCAGGACATTATTTGATTTTCAATTCCGTCAAAAGAAGCTATTTTGTCATAAACCGAGTTAAGCTCTTCGTACGAGTCGTAGCTTGCACCTGAACTGTATATGCTCAGGTTGTATCCTATTTCGTAATAATACTTTGTGCTGTATGTTGTTCCGTACTGAATAAAGCTTGAAACGGAGATAAACACGGCGACGCTCACCACGATTGATATTACGGTTGTGCGGTATTTTTTCTTGCTTCTTTTAAGATTTTTGTATGCGATTTCTCCGCCTGTACCGAAAAGCTTTTTTATAAGTTTCGGGGAATTGTAGGCTTTGGGCTTTTTCTTGATTTTTATGTCGAGATTTCCTCTTACGGCGTCTATGGGGGAGATTTTAGACGCTCTCAAGGCACTGCCCAGAGTTGAAAAAAGTATGGTTGCCATTGAAAGCACGGCGGCGATGATTATTGCACCAAACGGAACGCTGTACACAAACGAAATGCCGTTAAGCGAATCTGCGAGCAGAACATTTATTATTGCAATTAAAACGGCAACAACGCCCACTCCGAGCAGTATGCCCAGCGGTATGCCGACGAGTGCAAGCACAAAGCCCTCAAACAGCACATTGTGCCGTATCTGTCTTGAGGTCGCACCGATTGACGAAAGCATTCCGTACAGTCTTGTTTTTTCAGTGATTGAAATTGCAAAGCTGTTGCGTATTACAAAAACGCTTGCAATTATAACTATAGCGATGATAATGGCGGCAAGCCTGTAAAGCATCGAGAGCGTGGAATCGCTGACGGCATAGCCCTTGTAGGTCAACAGCGATGTGTTAACATCAAAGCTGTCAAATTTGCTTTTGTTTGATTCTGTGGAAGCCTCAATGTAGGCTTTCACATCTTCCTCCGAAATGCCGAGAATTTGAGATGAGGTTTTTAGGTAATGTTTTTCGCCGTCCTCCGTAAATTTTACGATAAGACTTGCGTTGTCGGAAAGATTTGAGGTATCTGCCGCAGTAAATACTGTAGTTATTGCGTTGCAGTACCAGTTATTAAGCGTGCGGCTGTTGTATTCGCCGAGAATACCTACAATTTTATAAGCGTGTTTTGACTGAACATCAAAGCTTTCGTCAACCGATACGGTTTCATATTGACCGTCGCTGACTTCCTTTACTGTTTCGCCGTAATTGTTTTCAAGCGGTATAACTTCGCCGTCAGAGGTTTTTCTTTCTCCGATTTCAAGGGTCAGAGTATCGCCGACTTTGTATTCTTGGGTCGAGTTTTCGATAAATTCCTGTGTGAGCACAAGCTCTGAGCTGTTCTGCGGGTACCTTCCGCTTTCAAGAGGGAGGTTAAAGCAGTCGGTATAAGCCTGTGTGCTCAGCGATTGAATATAAACATAAGGCCGTGTGGAAGTTTTTGGAGCAGGAGTCTGAGCAAGTCCCGCAGTGTCTTTTACAAATACCTGTGAAATATTTCTGTTTGCACTGATGTCATCTATGTCGCCTGATGTGATGTTTCCGTTTAGCATCAAGTCGTAGTCGCCCGAATAATTAATCTCTGCGTTTAGCATTGTTTGCTGTCCGCTTGATGCAACGCCCGCAACAACCGTTATCAGAGCGGCAGAAAGCAGTATGCCTATTATCGTGACAACGGTGCGGCTTTTGTTGAGCCTTAAATTTTTGAGTGAGAGTTTTGTTAAGTGCGTTCACGCTCACACCTCCTCAACAATTTTTCCGTCGCTTATCGTGATTATCCTGTCTGCCTGTTTTGCAAGTTCCAAATCGTGAGTAATCATGATAATTGTCTGATTATAGGTTTTGTTGGACATTTTGAGCAGGTTCATAATGTCAACCGACGCTTTTGAGTCAAGGTTACCTGTCGGTTCATCGGCAAGCACGAGGGCAGGGTTGCCGATTAGTGCACGGGCAATGGAGGTGCGTTGCTGCTGACCTCCCGAAAGCTCATTCGGCAGGTGCTTTCTCCTTGCTCTCAGACCGAAGGTGTCGAGAATTTCGTTAAGGTGAGCTTTGTCTACAGGCTTTTTGTCAAGGTCACATGGCAAAGTGATGTTTTCTTCAACCGTCAAAATCGGAATGAGGTTGTAAAACTGATATACAATACCGATTTGCCTTCTGCGGAAAATTGCCATTTTGTCGGTATTCATTTGAGTTATATCGTTGCCGTCAATAAAAATCTTGCCGCTTGTGGGTCTGTCAACTCCGCCGATGAGATGAAGCAGGGTGGATTTTCCGCTTCCGCTTGCACCGACGATTGCCACAAATTCGCCTTTTTCGACTGTCAGCGATATGTTGTCAACGGCACAAACTTTGCTTTCGCCCTCTCCGTATGTTTTCACAAGATTTTCTACTCTTAATATTTCCATAAAGTACCTCCTGATATTATCAAAGTGAAATTTGTTTTTAAAAGTCAGGCATGGCTCTCCGGACAGTCTTGCCGAGCTTTCGGGTTGATTATAATAATTCAAAGTGACTCTAAAGTGACACGAAAATTTTTTTGTGCAGGTCTGTTTAGAAAATATAAATTACCTTGACAATGGTGTGTGCCGTGGTATAATGTGGATGTGTTAATAAACCACTTTTGTGCAAAGTGTTTACGGGCGGATTTTATCCGTCCGAAATTGTTTTTGCGGGATTTTGTATAATATCAGGTTATTTTGACGAAAGACAACTTAAATACAGGGAATAAAAATGCAGAAAAACGATTCACATAATTTTGTGCGTTATCATCTTATTGACGCATTAAGAGGATTTGCACTTGTCAATATGGTTCTGTTCCATATGATGTACGATATATTTTTTATTTTTGAAGCCGACACAAGCTGGATTTTCAGTCCGATTACTGCTGTCTGGGAGCGGTTTATTTGCTGTTCGTTTATAATTTTGTCGGGCGTTTCTGTGAATTTTTCAAAAAAACCGTTAAAAAGAGGGATAATTTTAAATGTTCTCGGTTTTTTGATTACGGCTGTGACGGTGATTTTTCTTCCGAGTCAGGCAATTTGGTTCGGAATACTCAATTTTCTCGGCTGTGCAATGATGATAACTTATGTGCTGAAAACATTTCTTGATAATGTAAGACCTGTCAAGGGCGTTGCTTTTTCATTGATTGCTTTTGCACTCCTTTACGGCGTGCCGGACGGATATATCGGCGTTTTTGCCGCCGAGATTTTTAAGCTTCCCGATTTTTTGTACAGCTTAGACGCTTTTGCGTTTATCGGGCTGCCGTCTGTCGGTTTTTATTCAACTGACTATTTTCCTCTTGTTCCGTGGATATTTTTGTTCTTTGCGGGATATTTTGCCTGGCGATGCGTCAGAGAACACGGTGCCGAAAGGCTTTTTGTGCGAAAAATTCCGTTATTTGACTTTGCGGGACGGCACAGCCTTTTAATCTATATAGTTCATCAGCCTGTTATTATGGGAGTTTTGGCTGTTGTTTTTTACTTTGTGAATATATAAAAAATGAAACGAGCTGACACAGGGGGAGAGTGTCAGCTCGTTTCGGAGAGAGTATATTTTAAGAAGAAAGATTTAACAAACTTTCGTAGCTTGTAGATTTTGTAGAAGTTTAATTATTATTAGTATAGGTATTTTATTTTTTTGAAACTGATACGGTATCAAGCTGATTGCACAAGTCAAGGCTGTATACCATATTGTTTTTTGCAACCATTGTAATCGGCATTTTCGGCATAAGCTTGTTAAGCATTACAATAAAGCTTTTGTCGCCGCCGTCGTGCATTCCTGTTACCAGACGAATAACTCCGTTTTCTTTTGAAAATTCGGACGCCGCTTTCGGAGCATTGTCGTGGAACAGCACGGTCATATCTGAATCCGCCTCCTTTGAAACAAGGTAGAGATATTCAATCTGATCGCTTATTTTTGCGTAGTCGCTTGTCGGCTTTAGGATACTCAGCACCCTAAGCTCGCACCCTGAGTCATCGGCAAGCTTTTTTGCTGTATTGACTATCCTGTCACAGTCATACTGGCTTGTAACACAGGCAAGTACCGACGACTTTCGGTTGTTCATTTGTGTCACCTCCTTTTGTTGTTGTGGCTATATAATACAGGGTGATTTTGAAAGGTATATATTGTTAATGTGAATTTGCCGTGAAATATTTGGGAATTTTTTAAACACAAAGTAAAAATCGCTTGTGAGAATAAACGAGTATAAAAGAGAAAATAAGAGAAAAATAAAGAGGTGTAAGGAGTAAATTAAATTTTTTGAAAAAAGTGTTGACTTTGCGTAAAATATATACTATAATCATACCTGCACGAAAAAAAGTAAAAGTCAGGAGGAAATAATATGTCGACATATTTGGCTAAGAAAAGCGAAATCGAACGCAGCTGGTATGTAATTGATGCAGCAGGAAAGCCCCTCGGCAGAGTAGCAGCTCAGGCGGCAGCTCTTTTAAGAGGTAAGCACAAGGCTACTTTTACACCCAATGTTGACTGCGGCGATCATGTTATTATTATTAATTGTAAGGATGCTGTTTTGACAGGCAACAAGCTTGTTCAGAAGAAGTGGCAGCGTCACACAGGCTACATCGGTCACTTAAAGGAGACCCGTTACGATACACTTATGGCAACAAAGCCCGAAAAGGCTATGGAGCTTGCTGTTAAGGGTATGCTTCCGAAGAACACACTCGGCAGAAGTGCACTTTTGAGATTAAGACTTTTTGCCGGTGCAGAACACAACCATCAGGCTCAGAAGCCTGAAACGGTTGAAGCTTAAGAAGGAGGCAGAATATAATGTACGATAAGACACCTTATTTTTACGGTACAGGCAGAAGAAAAAGCTCTGTTGCAAGAGTAAGACTTTATCAGGGCACAGGAAAAATCACAATCAATGACCGTGACATCGACGATTATTTCGGTCTTGAAACTCTCAAGCTCATCGTAAGACAGCCTCTTGCTTTGACAGAGACAGATGAGAAGTTTGATGTTGTTTGCAGAGTAGCAGGCGGCGGCGTTACAGGCCAGGCCGGTGCTATCCGTCACGGCATTTCAAGAGCACTTCTTCAGTATGACACGGAAAACCTCCGTTCAAAGCTCAAGAAGGCAGGCTTCCTCACCCGTGACCCGAGAATGAAAGAGCGTAAGAAGTACGGCCTCAAGGCTGCCCGTCGCGCTCCGCAGTTCAGCAAGCGCTAAACTTTATCAAAAGTGGTCAAAAACCCCGGAACTACGCGGTTTCCGGGGTTTTTCCTTTTCAAATGGTTTGACGCAATTTGACAGAACGAAGCCTCTTTTAACCCGTTTTCTATGGGTTAAATGGTGGACAACCACCCCAAAAAGAGGGCTTATGGGTTAAAAAATAGGACAACCGAGACGCGATTTTGGGATGCCAAGGGGATGTTTATTTATACATCTCCAAGAGACCTTTTTCGTGAAAACGGTTTGTCTGAATTTGACCTAATTTGAACAAAAGAGAATAAATCTAATCGCCAAGCGCTCAGTATTTTCTACTGGGCGCTTTTTGCGTTTCCGGGGAATTTCATTCCGGGATAAGAAAAGGCCGTCACTTTCAATTTTTGAAGTGGCGGCTTTTTCTATTTCCAGAAGCCATAGAACAATTCAGAAATGAGGTGAAGTCATTGAACACGCAAATCATCGCCATCGCCAACCAGAAAGGCGGCGTTGGCAAGACAACCACCTGCGCGAACCTGGGGATTGGGCTGGCGCAGGCCGGAAAGAAAGTGCTGCTGATCGACGGGGACCCGCAAGGCAGCCTGACCATCAGCCTGGGCCACCCCCAGCCGGACAAGCTGCCCTTTACCCTGTCCGACGCGATGGGCCGTATCCTGATGGACGAGCCGCTGCGCCCCGGCGAGGGTATCCTGCACCACCCGGAGGGCGTTGACCTGATGCCCGCAGACATCCAGCTCTCCGGCATGGAGGTCTCCCTGGTGAACGCCATGAGCCGAGAGACCATCCTGCGGCAGTATCTGGACACGCTCAAGGGACAGTATTCCCATATCCTGATTGACTGCCAGCCATCCCTGGGTATGCTCACGGTCAACGCCCTGGCCGCCGCCAACAGGGTCATAATCCCCGTTCAGGCGGAGTACCTGCCCGCCAAGGGCCTGGAACAGCTGCTCCAGACCGTAAACAAGGTGAAGCGGCAGATCAACCCCAAGCTCCAGATCGACGGCATATTGCTGACGATGGTGGACAACCGCACCAACTTCGCCAAGGAGATTGCCGCCCTGCTGCGGGAGACCTATGGCAGCAAAATCAAGGTGTTCGGCACCGAGATTCCCCATTCTGTCCGGGCAAAGGAGATCAGCGCCGAGGGCAAAAGCATTTTTGCCCATGACCCTAATGGCAAGGTGGCCGAGGGCTATAAGAATCTGACCAAGGAGGTGATAAAACTTGAAAAGCAGCGCGAAAAAAGTAGAGCTGGCTCCATACGATGATTTGTTTTCCACCGAGGAAAGCCGCCAGGATGCCAAGCTGGAGAAGATACAGGAAATTCCGCTGTCTGAGCTGCACCCATTTAAGGGGCATCCCTTCAAAGTCAAGGATGACGAGGCCATGATGGAGACCGCCGACAGCGTTCGGCAGTATGGTGTTCTGGTTCCGGCGATCGCCCGCCCGGACCCGGAGGGCGGCTATGAGCTGGTTGCCGGTCACAGGCGGCACCGGGCCAGTGAGCTGGCCGAGAAAGAAACCATGCCTGTCATTGTCCGAGACCTGGACGATGATGCTGCCACTATCATCATGGTGGACAGCAACTTACAACGTGAAAGCCTGCTCCCCAGCGAAAGGGCCTTTGCTTACAAGATGAAGCTGGAGGCTATGAAACACCAAGGCGCACGGGGGGACTTAACTTCGTCCCAACTTGGGACGAAGTTGCGTGCAGATGAATTGTTGGCGCAGCAGGCTGGTTCGAGTAGGAACCAGGTGCAGCGCTATATCCGCCTGACGGAGCTGATTCCCGAACTGCTGGATATGGTCGATGAAAAGAAAATCGCCCTCAATCCGGCTTATGAGCTGTCCTTTCTCAAAAAAGAAGAACAGCGGGATTTGCTGGACGCGATGGACAGCGAACAGGCTACCCCCTCTCTCTCCCAGGCTCAGCGACTCAAGAAATACAGCCAGGAGGGACATCTGACCCTCGATATGATGCGCGTCATCATGGGTGAGGAAAAGAAAAGTGATCTCGACAAAGTGACTTTCACCTCCGACACCCTGCGGAAGTATTTCCCCAAAAGCTATACGCCCCAGCGGATGCAGGAAACCATTATCAAACTGCTGGAGGCGTGGCAGAAGAAGCGCCAGAGAGACCAGGAACGATGAAAGGAGCCGCCTATGAGGGATATTTCAGCCCGTGAGCTGAAAGGACACAATATCTTGGCCGTAGAGCGTTTTCAGGACAGCACCCGCTGGATGATCGAGTTTTCCGTTCAGCGCCCTTGTTCCTACGGCTGCCCCGGCGATGATATGCGGCTGTTTCTTACGGAGGACGGGTATCAGGCCGCCCTCGTAAGCCAGAAGCGTCGGGAAATCAAAATCAAGCGGTATGCCCGTGTGATCGAGGGCCATGTGCTCGACTTCAAACCGGACAAGCGCCGCCGCCACCCGTAAACTCATTATCACTACGAAAGGAAAGGAATGAATATGTGTACTGTCCAGAGCATCAAAGATGCCATCCGGGAAAGTTGCCAGTCCCAGTATGATATGGAATCCACCGACATTGACCGGGTTTTGCAGACCCTCCCGTTTTCGGAGCATGAGCCGATGTTCAGTCATCCGCCGAAGTACAAGCGTCCTTACCGGCCCTGGCAGAACAACAAAAACAGCTGAAAGCCACAGTCTTTTTCACGAAGGATTGTGGCTTTTTTCATGCCCTAAAATTAGAAAG
>DXYF01000013.1 GCA_019415945.1 Clostridiales bacterium | reverse complement strand
GACATGAACAAGGTTGATTCTGTCTCCTGGTGGACATGGGACTACACGATAAAAATAAGAAAAGGAGAAAATGCAGTTATGAAAAGAGCAAAAAACAAAATAGTTGATGAACAGGGTGCAATAGTTGTTGAAGCTACAATTTCGCTGACTGCATTTATGTTTTTCATTGTAATAATTCTTTCTATAGTAAATATCTGTTATGCCCAGGCCAAAATCGGCGTTGCGGTAAACACTACGGCTAAAGAAATTTCAGAATACTCGTATCTGTACGAGCTTACGGGTCTGCGAGTCAAGCAGTCGGAACTGTATGAAGAAGGTCAGGACGCTAAGGAAAAGGTAGATAATGCTCTGGACGGTGTGGTGACTATATTTGATGCCGTTAATGACCTGAGCGATAACGCATCAAGTTTTTCGCTTGATAACATTGATACCGTTTTTGAAGAAATGAGCGGTAATTTAGACGATATTGAATCCGGTACTGATTCCGTAAAAGAAAGTTTTGATGCTGTTGCGGAGGATCCAAAGGCGTTTGCGTTAGGTATTGCGGCTCTTGCGGGGAACGAAGTTACAGAAATTGCAAAATCTAAATTAATTGCGGCACCTTTGTCAAAAGCTTTGTGTCAGAAGCACCTGACATTAGACGACGGGCTGAGCGGTGAGGAAGCAAAGGCTGCCTGCAATGAGTTTTTAAAAAAATTAAATATTGAGCCTGTCGGAGATTCATATATTGACGGTCTTGATTTCGGCGATTCCGTATTTTTCCTTAACGGTTCGACGGACATTATGGTTGTAGTACATTACAAAATCAAGGTTTTGGAATTGCTTGGCAATGATATAACGCTCAGCTTTACTCAATGCGGTACAACAAGGGGATGGGTGCCTGTTACCGACAGGGAAGAATAAAATAATTATTGTTTAATATGGGTTTAGGGTTATATTATAAAAATATTACGGTTGAGTAGAACGGGGGTTAATATGGAATATTTTTTACTTTTGCCGTTATGCGTTGTGTATGGCTTTGCGGTATGCTTTGCTTCACAAATCATGCTTGAAAAAAATCATTTTGAGAAAAAAATACAATATTTTATTCCGCAGGGCAAGGAAAACATCATAATGATGATTGTTGTTATGTTTATGCTGATGTTATGCTCTGTTATACTCAATTATGTTTACGCGGTTTCGTTAATAGAAAATGTAAAGCTGATTTCTCTGCTCGCTGTTTTATGTCCTGCCGCCTATACCGATTGGAATAACCACATAATCAGAAATCGGCTTATTATAGGTGCAGTTTGTCTGAGAGCGGTGCTTTTTGTTATTGAATTAATTTTAGACTTTGATAATGCACTGTCAGCCGGATTCAGCGGTTTGGTAGCTGCTGTTGTTATATTTGTGATAGGTTTTTTGTGTTCAATGGTTTTAAAAGGCAGCGTCGGAATGGGTGATGTTAAGCTGCTTGCAGTAATGGCATTATTTCAAGGGGCAACAGGAATAGTTTGCTCGTTGTTTGTATCGCTGCTTGTTGCGTTTTTTTACTGCATTGCGGCACTGTGTTTAAAGCGAAAAAACAAAAAGGATATTATACCTTTTGCTCCTGCGTTGTTATTGGGCACATACATATCTGTTTTGTTATTCGGATTCTGATATTAAGAGGTAAACAAGATGAAAAATTATAAAATATTTGTTGCATTAGGTCTGATTGTTTTGTCGGTTTTGTCTGCTTACCAGCTTTTTTCGGAAAATCTTGAGAAAATTAATCAGTATAATAAAGCACTCGAAAAAGCAAGATATTGTTCCGAGTTTGAGTTGGTTGATGCCGCAAATTACTATGACGAGGCACTGTCTCTTAACAAGAGTGTAGATGTGTACGAGGAGTATGTGGAATTTTATCTTAAGCAAAAAGATTACAACAGTGCAGAGAGTGTTGTCGAAAAACTGATTAATGATTTTCCGAAAGACAGCACGGGATATTATTTAATGCTTTCGATTTATGATAAAAAAGAGGATTACAAAGAGTTTTTCAGTATTTATAACACAGCGTTAAATAAAAAAATAAAATCAGAAAAAATTGATGAACTTTATAAAAAGAATGAGTATCAATACTATGATGCCATAAAAAATTTTAAAACAGTCAAAAATTCTATGAATGGATTTTATGCGGTTGAAAATGACGATGGTTTATGGGGGTACACGGATACAAGCGGCTCGGTGATAATTTCCTGCGATTATTTGTATGCGGGCGGATTTTCCGGCGAAATGGCTTCTGTTAAGGATAGCAACGGGTCACTGTATTATGTAAATGAGGATAATAAAAGAAAATTTGTTTTGGACACAAACGAAAAATATGATTATTTAGGACAGGTTGTTGACGGGATTTTTGCAGTCGGCATAAATAATAAATATTCATATTATAATATGGATTCCAAAAAAGAATTCGGTGATTTTGAATATGCGGGTACATTTAACTGCGGAATTGCCGCAGTTAAGGATGGCGGAAAATGGATGATTATTGATAAATCAGGTAAGGCAATCTCTGAAAAGTATGATGAAATTTTGATGGATGACAATGACATTGCTTGTATTAACAATCGAGTAATTGCGGTTAAAGATAAAGTATTTTACATATTAAACGAAAAGGGTAAGGTTGTTAAAAAAACCGACTTTGAGGATATGGCAATGATTTCATCCGATAATTTGTTTGCATTTAAAAAAGGCGGCAAATGGGGATTTTGTGACGAAAACGGTAAAGTAAAAATTTCTCCCGAGTATGAAGCTGCACGGTCCTTTTCAAATGAATTTGCGGCAGTATGCAAAAACGGCAAATGGGGTTATATCACATCGGAAAACAAAGTTGTTATTGACTGCAAGTTTGACAAGTGTTTGGATTTCAACTCAAAAGGCTGTGCCTATGTATGTGAAGACGGTGAAAGTTTTAAAATGATTAAGCTTTATAAGACAAATTATGATTAAAAATGTTTTGTTAAAAAATGAAAGGATGTTGGGTATGTTTACTTTTGAAAGCAGTAATTCAAAAACATATTTGGTATATTCGCTGAAGGCTGATGAAAAAATTGATAAACTAAGTATTGGTATGATGAGCAATAATAAAATAAAAGGTTTTTTACCTGTCAGCTATACCCAGATTGATGAAAAGAGATTACTTAAATATGATGTTACTTCCATGATATCTGCTTCGCAGATTTTTTCGGGTACTGTAAACCGCAAATGGGTGTTGGGTGTGTTTTCCGGAATAACCAATGCAATGATTGAAGCTGAGGAATTTATGATAAATCCAAATGCCTTTATCATAGATTTAGAGTATATTTATGTGGATGTATCTACAACGGTTGCAAATATAGTATGTTTGCCGGTAATAAACGACAAAACAATAGATTTTAAAGCATTTTTTAAAAATATAATGTTTAGTGCTCAATTCGATTCAAGTGAAAATAATGATTATGTTGCACAAATTATAAGTTATTTAAATAACAGCACAACTTTTTCACCACATGCTTTCAGGGATTTGCTTAATGTAATCAGCAAAGGGTCTGCCGGTGTTAAACCGATTAGTAATTATACGGTAAATCAACCTATGAACAATAGCGTACCTGTGTCAACGCCTACGCCTGTACCTGCAACAGTGCCTGTTATCCAGCCGGTTCCTGCACCCTCCCCTCAATTTAATGCAGTAAATCAGGTGAATAATAATGTAAACTGCGTTCCTGCACCTAATAATCAGCCTGTTGATAATAAAAAAATAAACAAGCAATCAAACCAACATGGCTTTAATGTTCCCAACGGCAACGGGGGAGCTGTTCAAAGTACGCAGGTCAAAACGCCTCCAAATGCTTCTCCTGCCGTTAAGGAGAAAAAAATGTCTATGTTTTATCTTATGTGCCATTATAATAAAGAAAATGCACAAAAATATAAAGCACAGAAACAAAATAAAAACATAAACAATGTCCCTTCAAATCAAATGAGCGGTACAAATGTGCCAGTTCAAAATAATACTAATACGACTGTAAACGGCAGAAATAATTTTGCTGTTCCCGGTCAGCCTTCTGTGACTATTCCTAATTCAAACAGTGCAGGTAATTTCAGCTCTGTACAGCAAAGTACAAATACAAAAATTACTCAGCCTGTAATTAATACTGTACAGCAAAATCCGATGCCGCAGCAAACCGGCAGTAATGCTAATCCCGTTGTATCTGTTCCCCCGCAGCAAATGAACACGGTTTCGGCTGATTTCGGCAGTACAACGGTGCTTGGCGGAGGATACAACGGTGAAACAACGGTTTTGGGTGCTGTTCCTAATTCTTCGGCTGTAAATCAAGGTGCAGTGCAGGCATTTATTATTCGTGAACGAAATAATGAGAAGATACCTGTCAATAAACCTGTTTTTCGCATTGGCAAGGAAAGAAGTTATGTGGATTATTTTATCGGCGATAATTCATATATAAGCCGAGGCCATGCCAATATCATTGAGCGTGACGGCAAGTACTATATTGTAGATAACAACTCAAGAAACCATACATATGTAAACGGTAATTTAATTACAAGCAGTACGGAAATTGAATTAAAAAACGGCGATACATTTAAGCTTGCAAATGAAGCGTTTGAGTTTAAATTATTTTAATTAAGAGGACTGAAAATGATTGATTTTATTGTTAGTGCTAATTCTGATATAGGCAATACCAGAAAAACTAACCAAGACAGTGTATCTGTATTAGTGGCAGATACATCTATCGGTCCTGTCGCTTTTGCAGTGATTTGCGATGGTATGGGGGGACTTGCAAAGGGGGAAATGGCAAGTGCAAGTGTGCTTCATGCGTTTACAAATTGGTTCAAAAAAGATTTTCCTCAGGATTTGTCAATAGGTATTTCCGACAGCTTAATTAAAGAACAATGGAACAAAATAATACTTGACCAAAATGAAAAAATTCAAAATTACGGGCGATCAGAGGGGATAAATTTAGGCACGACCGTATCTGTTATTTTAATTACCCAGGAGAGATATTTCATTACAAATGTCGGTGATACCAGAATATATGAGATCTCCAATTGTGTCAGACAAATTACGGAAGATCAAACGGTGGTGGCACAGGAATTAAAATATGGAAGAATTACACACAATCAGGCGGCAAATGATCCCCGTCAAAGTGTTTTGCTTCAGTGCGTGGGTGCGTCAAAAACAGTTATTCCTGATTTTTTCTTCGGTACAACAATACAGCACGCTACATATATGCTTTGCAGTGACGGATTCAGACACTTGATTTCAGACGACGAAATTTACAGTTACTTTAATTGTCAAATTTTAAGGGACCAAAATGTGATGAATAAAAATTCATTAGAGCTAATTAACATTAACAAACAGCGAATGGAGAAAGACAATATTACCGTTGCGTTAATTAAAACATATTAAGGAGTATTGTGATGTTAGAAATCGGTCAGCTTGTAGATAATAAATACAGAATACTTGATATTGTCGGAAAAGGCGGAATGAGCGTAGTTTATCTTGCCCGTAATGAAAGAGCCAATAAATCATGGGCAATTAAAGAAGTTCGCAAGGTCGGAGAAGAAAACTTAGAGGTAAAGAAAAACAGCTTAATGGCTGAAACCGAAATGCTTAAAAAGCTTTCTCATCCCAATCTTCCCACTATTGTAGATGTTATCGAAACAAACGATACTTACCTTGTTGTAATGGACTATATAGAGGGTAACGACTTAGGCAGGATTATTAACGAGTACGGTGCACAATCACAAGAAAAAGCAGTCGAATGGGGAAAACAGCTCTGCGATGTGCTCGGTTATCTTCACACAAGAGAACAACCTATTATTTACAGGGATTTAAAACCTGCAAACATTATGCTCAAGCCGGACGGCAATATAATGCTCATAGATTTCGGTACGGCACGCGAGGTCAAGGTTGCAGATGCGGCAGACACAATCAGTCTGGGAACGAGAGGTTACGCTGCTCCCGAACAGTTTGGTGCAAACGCAAAAACGGATGCAAGAACAGATATATACTGTCTTGGTGCTACAATGTATCATCTTGTTACAAATCATAACCCCTCTACAGAGCCGTATGTGATGGAACCGATAAGAAAAAGAAATCCTTCGCTTTCTGTAGGTCTTGAAAAAATCATATTAAAATGTACACAACCTAACCCGTCCGATAGGTATCAGTCATGTGCCGAGGTAATGTACGCATTAGAGCATTATGATCAATTAGACGAGAAATACAGACGGAAGCAAATAAATAAGCTTATACTTTTTTTTGCATCAATTTTTATGGTTATAGTCAGTTTGTGTGTTTCTGCCTTTGGTTTTGTCAGTGCCGAAAATAAAAAGGCAGAGAATATTGATACATACATTGTAGCGGCGGAGGACGAAACTAAAAGCAAAGATGAAAGAGAAAAAGCATACAGGCAGGCAATATCACTTGATCCTGCAAATTATGAATACTACAAGGGATTGCTTGATTTGTACTTAATGTATGATGATTCGGGTAACATGGAAGATAACAATTTATCAATGCTTGAGGTGGCTCAGCTGAAATCACTTGAATCATTAGAACTGTATGACAGCAATAATGTGAGTCAGGGAAAAATCGCATCTCTTGAGCAGTTTAAAAAAAACAACATTGAAAAATATAAAGAATTTTGCAAAGATGTAGGTATAAGTATTTGGTATTACTGCAAAACAAGCAATAATCCTGAAGCAGAGGCAGCACAATGGTTTAAGATGTATTTGGATTCTTCAGATGATTTATCCGACGAAACGGATGAGTTTGTTGAGGTTTATTATTCAATAGGGGAGTGTAAATCAAAACAGATGGCAAGGTCGTCTGATATTGCCGCGAAATATGACGAATTATGGAGCTTGATGGATAACTTGTATAGTTTAACATTAAAGACTGCGGATAGTGACAGTAAGGTTTTGGGGTGCAAAGAGATAGTTGATGAGATTGAAGATATGATTAACCAGGAGGGATTAGCTCTTAGTACCAACATTACTCGGGATATGTTATTAAACAGATTAGAGGATGTTGAAAGTATAATAAGAGATTTTTATCCTAAGTCGGGAAAAATCGTGCAAAAAATGATTGATGATAATTTTACCAATGTTAAAATTGACGGAAGTTACGGTAATTGGGAGGATATGTTTGAAGAACTGAAACAAAAGGTAAAAGATGATTACAGATAGCGGGTGGAAAAATGAATTTAACTTATGAACAGTTTATTACGATTTTTTATATCGGAATTGTTGCGGCAAGTGTATTTTTTGTGTTGTCTGCAGTGCTTTTTATTTTGCTCAAAGTTCCTCAAACAATCGGAGATTTAAACGGTTCAAATGCGAGAAAAGCAATAGCAAATATTAGAGTGCAAAACACTTTGAGCGGAGAAAAGACTTATAAAACATCTAAGGCAAATGTTAAGCGGGGAAAAATTACCGAACCTATGACGGGAAACTCCGAAAAAATAAGCTCGCCGATAACCGAAAGCTCAAGACCTGATCTTACAACGGCTAAGCTTGCAGTATTTGAGTCAGATGAAACACAGGTGCTTGTGAGCGGTACGCAAAGCACAGGTTTTGATAATGAAGTTAATTTAAGTGACGAAACTGTAATATCGACTGATTCTGAGTATTACGGTCAAACTACTTTGCTTGGTGATGAAACTAAAGTTCTGGTGCAATCCGTTCCTGTAGATAATGTATTTTTCTCAATTCGATTAGAAATAACATTGCATGACAGCAATCAAATCATTGCATAGGCAGACTGGGGGAGTAAAGATATGAAAAAATTATATATATCGATTTTATTGATATGTATTTCCGGTGCTTGTGTGTTTTTGACAGCTTTTGTTAATCTTGAAAGTTCGGGCGTTCAAAAGCTGTTTCCGTTAATTGTATCGGCTGTATTTTGGTTATCCGCTTTAATTGGCTACATATTTTTGATTTTAACATATAAAAGCGTTAGAAAAGACAAGGCAAAACGAAAGCTTGCGTTGATAAGTTTTTTTACAAACAAATATGCTTTTTTCAGCGATATTGTTTTAATTATCGGTTTGATAACGATAATTGCTCTTTCTGTATTTAAATTCAGCAACAGCATTGTTTATACGGCGTTAATCAGTATAATATATCTCGCGTTTAATTTGCATTGCATTTTAAACGGTAGAGTTTTTAATAAATATATTAAAAAGTAAAGAGGAGGATTATAATGATTAGAAAAAATTTTTCATTGGTTTTTAAAGCGGTTTCTCTTTTGTTGTCGGTTTTGATTATAATGTCAACTTTTTCATTGTCATTGATGTCTGTTTTTGCAGCGGGTAATCAGACGGATGCAAGTGCAAACAATGAAGAAATTGTTTATTTTATGACAGATGACCTGAGTAATCCGGTATATCTTTATTCCTGGACGGAGAATTCCGGTAATTGGTCTGACGGACAACTTGTTAAGAGTTTCGCTCAAAACGGAAGACAGTATAATTTTTGGAAATTTAATGTGAATACTGCATTTGACGGCGTTCTGTTTACCAAACAAAATTACTGGAACGAAAACAGTGATAATGCAGATATTAAAATTACACCCAATGACATTTATAAAAATAATGTGACAACTGATGTTTTGTACTATGAAATGATTGGCAGCCAGACATCTTATGAATTGTCAGATTATGAGTATGCTTCTGTTGATTCACCGCAGAGCGGCGAATTCAGTGTGAAGCTTGGTGAAAATGTTATATTGCTTGACCTAAGCAATATAACAGTAAGCGGCACGCTGAAAGAATACGGCGTTACGGCAGATTTGTATGAAGGCGATAATCTTATCGCGTCATTTGACGGCTCTGATCCCGATAATAATATCGTTAAATATACGGCAAGTACAGAAGGCGTACACTTATTAACCTTAAAAGTAAGGGATATTGCAGGTCAGAGTGATGAAGAAAACAATATTAGTTTTACAGTAAATGTAATTAATGACTTTGTATTTGAAAACAAACAGGAGAGTTATACATTCAGCAATGGATTAACTGTACCTCTTCAAAAAATTACAAAATATGAAAATGCAAATTATGAAATAACACAAGGTGATGACATTGCACAAATAAACGGGGATAATATTGATATTATAAAACCCGGAACCATTACCGTTTGTGCAACGCTTGAGGATAATGCAGTATATGAAGCCTCATATACAATTAATGTTGCAAAGGGAAATAGATCAGGCAGAATAAGCTTTGCAGAACAAAACCCGGATGATATTACTTATAAATCAAACGGAAAATATACAAACTCTGCCTCATACAACGCTGAAGATGAGACGGATGCTGTTTTAAATTACAAAATAACAGAACAATCCCCCGAAAATACAGCAGAAATTAATTCTGTTACCGGAGAACTTACAGTAAAAAATGCGGGTTCCGTAACGGTAGAAGCTTATGTGGCAGAAGATGATTATTACGGCGAGTATCATTTGGCTGAGCCGTGTACTTATACTGTAAAAATTATACCGGCAAAATTGTCAGATGATGTAAAATTTGCCCGCACACAACAGGCTGATATACCGTATGGCACAGTATATGAAAATGAAATTGTTAATTTAGATGATTTAGAGGGCTTAAATATTGAATACAGTTCGTCAAACAGTGATATAGCAACTGTTAAAGCCGATTTAGGAAATGTAAAAAAATGTATTGTGACACCTGTTGCTGTATCGGATGAGGTTGTTACCGTTACTGCAAAAATAACGAGCCGAAATTATACGGGCAGCTCGTACTTTGACTGTGCTGTAACCAAGGGCGTATTGTCGGTAAGCACTCCGTTTGAAAACGGCACTGTTAATGAAGTATACGCCGAGGACAAGTCGTTAGAGCTTAAACCATTTGTAAAATGCGGAGATGTGACACTTAATAAAGAGGATTACACTTTGTCGTATGAGGTATCATCAAACACTGATTTGTCAGGAAATAATATTGACGAAGCGGTGGTAACCGTCGACAGTACCGGAAAAGTAAAATTGAACCGTTCGGGAAATGCTCAAATTACAATTACGGCAGTCCCAAAGAGTAACAATTATAGTGAGGCAAAGACTGTAATTTTTATTACTGTTCAAAAAGCTGATGATAACAGCTTTAAATTTAAAGATATTGACGGAAATTACATTGTAACATACGGTGATAACAATAACATTGTTAAGGTTTCGGCAACAAGCGAATATACAGACAATTCAAATGTAAGTTATGCATCTTCCGATCCCGATGTTGCAGAGATCAGTGAAGACGGTACAATAACAATAAAAAAAGCAGGCAAAACTACAATATCTTCTAAAAAAGAAGCCGGTGACAGGTACAATGAGAGCAAAGCAAGCTTTGTGCTTACCGTAAATAAGTCCGACAGAAATTGGAAATATCATTTTTCTGAAAAAGGAATGTATCTCGGACAGTCACACACGCCTTTAAGACCTGACGGATATGAGGACGGTGATGTAACCTATTCTGTTAAGCCGGACAATAATTCTTGCGGTGCGGTTATAGATTCAAACGGAGATATAACAGTAAAAAATACAGGAGAGGCAACGATTGTTGCAGCTATTGCTGAGGACGAATGTTACAACAGTGCAGAAGCTGAATATAAACTAAATGTCAGCTTGCTGGAACTTCCTGTTAATTTTAGCATTTATGATTGTCTTTCAGGAAGCTCTGTTGAAAATAATGCTCATAGTTTTAACAGCAGTGTAAAAATAAATGTCGGAGAGGATTATCAGATTTCACTTGTTAATACCGATGATGATCAAGTTATCTTTGACGACAGGCTCGCTTTTGAGGACAGTCTTGAGCTTAAAGAAAATACAAAAAATCCAAGATTTGTACTTAGGTATGTGGGGCAGGATGAGGAGAAGAAAAACGCAGTAACCGATATTATATCAACGGATATTAAGATTGATGTTACGGCACCTACAGGTGAAATAATCAAAGATGATAATATATTTACCGATATAATAAAGGTTTTAAGCTTCGGTTTGTTCGGCGATGACGAAACTGAGGTTCAAATTAAAGCGATTGATGAATCAAACAGCGAATTTGAATCAGGCTTAAAGTCGATTGAATACTACATAATGAGCAGTAAAGATAGGGAGAGTGTAAAGGTTTTAACAGAAGAGGACCTTTCTTCTGTTGAAAATTGGGAAACTTATAGTTTTAACGATAACACAGGCGAAAGCGAAATAATCAAGGTAAGCGATGATGTATATACCGTAATTTATGTAAGACTGACAGATAATTTCGGCAATGTTTCGTACATATCAACAAACGGAATTGTGTATGAAAATACTGCTCCGCATATTAAAACAGAAAATCCTAAAATTGACGGACAGTTCGGGTATTACTACAATGACATAAATGTCAATGTAAAAGTTACGGATACAGATAACGATGCTGTGTCAAGCGGCATAAAGAGTGTAGCATACAAAATATTTGCCGACGGAAATGAGTTAGATTCAGGTCGTATTTACAGTAACGAAAAAGAAGATTCAAGCGTCGGAGAGCTGAATAATTTAAATTTTATCATTGAGGTTAAAGAAAATAACTACGATAATGTTTACTACACTGTCACTGCGGTTGATAATTGCGGAAATGAGGCTACCTACACCAGCGAAAGTTTCAGAGTAATGGCTAAGCCTGAGGCGAGAGTGATTTTCACGGCATATTGTACGGATAACTGCTGTGATCTCGGAGATGGATATAAAATTCATAATCACGCAGTAACTGCTGAAATTTGCCTGCCAAACAACGAAAAATGCAATGATGCGATTCTTAATGATGAAAATAATATTTATGATAAAGCAATAAAAAATTTTTACGCTGCAGAATCAATTTCTATTGAAGATGATTGGATCCTCAAAGACGACTGTTGGGTTAAAAAAGTTACATTTGCAGACGGAAAATATGATTACAGCAATTCTAACTTGGAGTTTGACGGAGTAAAAGCAGTTCAGGATAGTAGTCTGTTAAGTTTTATTGTCGATACCACTGCTCCTGAGGTGGAAATCAGTTTTGATAACAATTCCCCGGTAAGGGAATCATATTACAATGGCAGCAGAACAGCCACAATAACTGTCGATGACCAAAACTTTGTGGGGTTAGACGGTATATTTGAAATCACTGCAGTTGACTCAGATGGAGAAGAGCTTGCAAATGCCGTGCCCGAAGTGGTTTGGTCAGAAGACGGCAAAACCGCAAAGGTGGTATTCTCGGAAGATGCAAACTACACATTTAGCTGCAACGAAGAAAAATTAGTTGACCTTGCAGGCAACAAGGCGGAATTAACATATAAAGATGGTACAAAGAATTATGACAGCTTCACGGTGGATAATACAAAACCGTCTGATATGAAGATAACCTACAAGGAAAACGAATCAATCTTCTCAACTTTTGCACAGCTTATATCAAAGCTTACAAACGGTTATGTGCATTTCGGAGATACAGTAACCGTTACAGTTGAGGTAAAGGATGCAATTTCTCCGATTGACAGATTCGTTTACAGTGCACCTCTTGCAGATGATGCAGGTGTAGGTTCTGAGGGTATAGACGAGACAACAGTAGCTAAGGCAACTGTTGATGAAGCGACATTTGATGAGGCAACCTCGGATCAAATAATCAGTAATCAAAAGGTTTTATCAAACTTTATCGTTTACAATAAGCAGAAGAATACCTATAAAATTTCATTTGATATAGCCCCCGAGTACAAGGGAAAAATACAGGTAAGAGCTTATGATAAGGCGGATAACTATATAGAAAGTGATGAAAACGGTATAGTTGTCAGCAGTGCAAAGCCTGTAATATCCATTGACGCAGGAGAGCCTCAGAATACATATGAGGGAATCTCGTATTACAGCGGTGATATTCCGATAAGCGTTACGGTAGAGGACTTTAACTTTGATTCAAGCAAGGTCGAAATATCGGAAGAAACGCTTTATAACGGTGAAAATAAAACTACTGTAATAGACGCAGAAAATCTGACTTGGACTAATATCGAGGGAACAAACAAGTATATTGCAGAATTTGCGTTAAGCGGAGGTAAAGCAAACGGAGAGGGGCTTGAAACTCTCAAAGTAAACTACACAAATAATTCAGGTCATTCGGCTGATGAAGCTGTTGCAGAGAATATGATTATCGACAGAACTGCTCCAAATGTGAAAATCAGTTTTGACAATAATTTTTCTGTAAGAGAATCGTATTACAAGGGCAGCAGAACAGCCACAATAACTGTCGATGACGAAAACTTTAAAGGCACAGACGGTATGTTTGAAGTTAACGCGGTTGACGGAAGCGGAAACAAGCTTGAAAGTGCTGTGACCGAAGTGGTTTGGACAGATGATAAAAATGCCGAAGCGGTGTTCTCAGAAGATGCAAATTACACATTTAGCTGCAACGAAGAAAAATTAGTTGACCTTGCAGGTAACAGGGCGAATGTGACATATGCATCCGGCACCAAGAATTATGACAGCTTCACGGTAGATAATACAAAACCGTCTGATATGAAGATAACCTACAGGGAAAACGAATCAATCTTCTCAACTTTTGCACAGCTTTTATCAAAGCTTACAAATGGCTATGTATATTTCGGAGATACCGTAACCGTTACAGTTGAGGTAAAGGACGCAACTTCCCCTATCGACAGATTCGTTTACAGTGCACCGCTTGCAAACGATGCAGGTGTAGGTTCATCAGAGATAGAAAGAACTATTGATAGAAATGTTCATTTTGATGAATCAAGCGGAATGTACAGTGTTTCATTTAATATTGATCCCGAGTACAAGGGAAAAATACAGGTAAGAGCTTATGATAAGGCGGATAACTATATAGAAAGTGATGAAAACGGTATAGTTGTCAGCAGTGCAAAGCCTGTAATATCCATTGACGCAGGAGAGCCTCAGAATACATATGAGGGAATCTCGTATTACAGCGGTGATATTCCGATAAGCGTTACGGTAGAGGACTTTAACTTTGATTCAAGCAAGGTCGAAATATCGGAAGAAACGCTTTATAACGGTGAAAATAAAACTACTGTAATAGACGCAGAAAATCTGACTTGGACTAATATCGAGGGAACAAACAAGTATATTGCAGAATTTGCGTTAAGCGGAGGTAAAGCAAACGGAGAGGGGCTTGAAACTCTCAAAGTAAACTACACAAATAATTCAGGTCATTCGGCTGACGAAGCTGTTGCAGATGATATGATTATCGACAGAACTGCTCCAAAAGTAATTATATCTTACAACAGCGATACATTTAAAAACGATAAATATTACGCTAATGGCAGAACTGCCACATTGACTGTTACTGACGATAACTTTGTCGGAACAAAAAATATGGTAAGTATTACTGCTGTTGATAAAAATTCAAAACAAATTGATAAAGTACCCGAAATTAATTGGGAAAACAATACAAAGGGTAAAATTAATTTTTCGGAGGATGCTTATTATACATTCAATCTTAATAACGAAACCTTTGTCGATCTTGCAGGAAATAAGGCGGAGTGTTATTACTCAGACAGTGCGTTGAATCCTCATGAGTTTGTGGTGGACAAAACAAAGCCCGATAACGCAAAGGTAACTGTTAAGGATAAAAACGGAAATGTTTTGGGAAATGCAAAAACAGACAGTATTGTAACAGGAATAGTGTTTGATAATTACAGCAATGCTTCCGTTGAAATCAGTTTGCAGGCAGATGATAACCTTACGGGAGTAAACTGCTACTATTATATCAGCAGCAAGGAATTGAGTAAAAACGAGATAGAGGCTGTATCTGATTCTTTGTGGACAAGATATAACGGTAAGTTCAATATATCTCCCGACAAAAAATTTGTTGTATATGCAAAGGCTTGCGATAAATCAGAAAATACAACATATTTTTCATCAGACGGTATTATTCTGGACTCAACCAATCCTGAGATAGACGGCATCGCTCCGCAAATCAAGCTTAATGCGTCGTCCGACAAGCCTATGACAGATGTAAACAATAACGATATATATAACGGAGATGTCGTTGTAGATTACACTGTTTCCGATCCCGTTATTAATAATACTTGTTCGGGTCTAAACGCTTCCAATCTGAGATATGAAATTACAAATAACGGAGTCGTAACACAGCAGGGGGTGCTTGACGGTAAAACCGAGAATTTTGACGGTCACATGAGCAAAATGACAGGACAGATCAGGGTAGATTCAAGTCTTAATAACAGTAACAATGTAAAGCTAACCGTATATGCACAGGATAATTCTGACAATAAGTCAAGCGAGGAATACAGTCTGAAAATAGATATCACCGCTCCGGAAATATCTGTTGCTTATTCAAACAACAATGCTGACAGCGGCAACTATTTTAAAGAGAGCAGGACTGCTTCTATAACAGTCAGAGAACGCAACTTTAACAGTGAAGAGGTTAAGATTAATATAACAAAGGACGGACAAAAATTTCTTCCTAACCTAAGATGGACTCACTCGGGAAATTCATCGTCAGACTCTTATACTCATACTGCAACGATTGTTTACAGTGACGATGCGGATTATACATTTGACATTAGTTATACTGATGAAGCAGGAAATGTTTGCCGCAATATCAGCTACGGCGACTCAGTGTCACCTAAGGACTTTACCGTTGACAGGACAGCTCCTGTTGTCAGTGTTTCTTATGATAACAATTCGGCACAAAACAATAATTATTACAACAAGCAGAGAATTGCAACAATAACAATAAATGAACACAATTTTGATGCTTCGCGTGTTAATTATAATATCATTGCTGAGGATAACGGCAAGGCTGTTACTGCTCCGACAATTTCGGCATGGTCAAATTCGGGCGATATTCATACTGCCACAATCACATATTCAGAAGATGCACACTATCATTTCTCCTTTGACTATACTGATCTTGCGGGTAATAATTCAAATATAATTCGCGATGAGGAATTCTATGTTGATACGACTGCTCCTGAAATAGTCATTAAAGGTATTAACTATAAGTCGGCAAACAACGGAGATGACGGAAATATCGGATTTACAATAACGGCAACAGATACTAACTTCGATAGTTCCGCGTTTAAAAGAGAGTTTTTGCAGGTTAGTATTAATGGGCAGGATACAAATGTTGATAATATCGGAAAGAGCAGACTGATAACAAACGGTATGGAGTACACGGTTGAAAATATTTCTGATGACGGAGTATATTCAATTAAATGCTCTGTGACTGATAAGGCAGGTAACACCACCTCTGAAATTAAAATCAATAATGAGCAGAATAAACAGGTCGAAGAAGAGCTGGTGTTGTTCTCTGTAAACCGACACGGGTCAACATTTATGCTTGATGATGATACAAAAGAAATTGTTGAAACAGGATACATCAAGGAAATAAAAAATGATATCAAAATAATTGAAATCAATCCTGATACTGTTAATGATTATGTATTGACCCTGAATAAGGGTTCTCAAAAACCGATGGTGTTGTCCAACGGTGACAATTATACAAGAGAAAGCAGCACAAATGAGAATTCGTGGAGTACATACACCTATACTATTAAGGCAAGTTGCTTTGCTGAAGAGGCTGCATATTCTCTTAGCCTTACTACACAGGACAGAGCGAATAATAAGTCATACAGCACGACGAGTAATCCCGAATATTCTGATGAACCGCTTGCTAAGGTTGATTTTGTAATTGACAGAACATCACCGGAGGTTGTTGTAACTAACCTTGAAAGCAACGGTCGTTACAATACAGAGAAACAGTCGGTAAAGATTATCGCAAAGGATGAAAATGTCCTTGATTCTCTCAAAATTGTGCTAAACGGCGAAACATACAGAGAATATAATGCTGATGAGCTTGCTGAAAACAAAGGTGAGATTTTGATAGATATTGAAAGCTCACAGTCATTGCAGACAATGGATATAATAGCTGTTGATGCTGCAAACAACTCCACTGATGATTCAGAAGACAGCAGAGTACATTTCAGTAATTTTCTTATTACGACAAACTTTTGGATTCAGTTTGTAAATAATACTGTTGCATTAATTATTTCAATATCTGTAATATTGCTCCTTGTTGCGGCAACGGTATTTATAGTAATAAAAAAACGATCAAACAATAAGGCACAGTAGTTAAAATTAAGCGTGCAGTAAAAATGCAGATTAAATGCAGGACATAGTTTGTCTTGTTAAAATAAATATGCACTCTCCATGCGTATGCGTTGAGGGTGCATATTTATTGTGCTTTTTTATGTGAAACAGTAGTTATATTATAAATCGCAGAGATTTCACAAAACTGTCACAATTCAATGATAGAATTATTGAAAAATTAATGTACGGAGGTTATTATTTTGAAAAAACCTGATAAAAGAGAAACTGCGAATTTGTTTTTCTCTGCATTCCTTATTATTGCTTATATTGTATGTGCACATTTCTTTACTCAATTTACAAGCACGCTCGATACGCTTGTCGGTGAGGTAGTATCTATTGTGCTGTATGTTGTATTCGGTCTTCTTGTTTTCTATGCTACAAGAGTAGGCGACGGAAAGGCGATAAAGCGTTTTTCGGTTGTAACGCTCATTGTGCTTGTTTTGCCGTCGCTGTACATAATCATCGCTTCAATAGCTCCCGGTCTTCCCTTAAACGATGTTTTTGCTGCACAGGGCGGCGGTGTTAATGTTATCGTAACGCTTGCAAGCGTTGCTCTCGGATACGGTATTCCCTATACATTCCTCAGCGGATTTGAGCTTGAGAATGAAAGCGTTTCTGCCCAACCGGAAAATTCAGTGCTTGAGGGCGGCGTAGAGGCAGATGTTCTTGAGGACAACGGCGATAATGAAAAATCGGACTCACAGCAGGACGAAAAGTCGGAAAACGAGGAATCGGAAGCTGACGAGTATACGGTCATTGCTGACCTTGAGGCTGAAAAAGACGCGTCTGACAGCGAGGAACAAACAGCTGAATAACAAATAATATGATGTTAAATTAGAGGGCGGATACAACTCCGCCCTCTTTTTGCGTATATACTGCTTATGTAATACCTTTATTATTATCCGTATGGCAAGGATTTTGGTTTGGTAGGATAAGCTTTTATAAAATAGTGACAGGGGACGGTAAAAACCGTTCCCTGTTTGAGTTTAATTAAAACATTATTACATTGAGAGTGCCGAGGTTTTCAACGGCGGGGCAAAAGCCGAGATAAAAACGGAGCTAAGCTTTGCAAAAATACAGGGCGGATAAATAATGAGGTGTGATAGCGATAGCGGCAAAAAGCTAATAAAATCAATGGTTTT
>DXYF01000012.1 GCA_019415945.1 Clostridiales bacterium | reverse complement strand
GGTATCTCTTACACAGGAAGCTGGATAGTTCTGTAATTTATTACTCTGACAAATTTAAAGATGTCAAAATATGTAAAAGCCCAAATTTGTTAAAACAAAACATAGTAACTAACTGATTTAACAAAATGTAAAATTTTAACCGGCGAAAAGCCGTAACTACAACAAAAGCTGACCGAATCTATCTTTGTTCGGTCAGCTTTTTGTGTCCTATAGACCTATATTAACTTTTATTTGCTGTTTGTTAAAAGATAATTATAACTCAAGCAAATTCTCTAATTCAGTTACTCTTTGAACAAGATCAGAATATTCTTGAAATGTAACAATATCTCCGTATTTATATCTTATCTTCATTTCTTGTAATGATACCAAATGAATCATTCCGTCACATTGAATTCCCTCGCTGTAATCGGTATATGCTAATCCTGATGGTGGTGAATATGGTCTTGGTCTTCCACCACAATATATTGCAGGACGATAAACATATCCACTAATGTTAGTCCCACTTGGAATATATAAAGCAATACCTGTTATAACCATATCTGTTTCGGGAACATAAAGTTGATAAGGATTATTCTCTGCAGATTCTATACTTATTGCTACACTACTGTCATGTTGACCGTCAAACAATTTTAATCCTACACCGCTCGGAAGCAAAGGTCTTAAAAAACAATATGTTCTGCCTTTTTTGAGTATTAATCTTCCAGGGGCACCGCTTAAATAGGTTCCAGAAATATATATTGATGTTGCTGCGGTCACTTCGGATACACCTTCGGGATGGCTAAAATGCATTTCCATACTGTTTGTATCAACAGTAACATTTATTCCATTTTTATTTTCTATATTTTGAATTTTATCAAATGGCATAATGTTTTCTTTACTTGCAAAAATTAACGACGGAGTATTTAACACTGCGATTTCAGTTGCGTTTACAGTAAAATCATCCCCTATAACGGTTGCTGAAGGCTTATTGCAAATCTCATTAGGTTTAGGTAAATTCAACATTGCTCCTCCGCTGAAATCATATGAAATTTCATTTTTTGATTCGTTACAAAAACAAGTATCCATAGAGTATGTTTGATACATGTTGAAATTTCCGACTGAAATATTGCTTCCAATTCCACTTCTCAATTTAACAACAGTTACTGGTGTTATTCCTTCCGCCGATTCGTATAATTGAGAAATAACAAGAGAACACCCTACTATACTTATAGGAGTTTTTACTGAACTTGCATCATTTAACGGATTATTTTCTCCGCTTACAGACGCTTGTTCTACGCATACATTACACGAATCAAATTCGCAAGCATTAATAACACTTTGACCGCATATAAGAAAAGCTCTGCTGTTTTTTAAAACTTCTTTATTATACGGTTCATTTTCACTGTAATAGTACCAAGGGTGTATGAAACTAAAATAATTAGCCCCTCCGCCCCTACAAGCTGTTTTATAGTTTACAATAACGCCGTTACTGAAACAGCTGTCTGTTGCACCGCAATATATACCATAACTTTCCTGGTTTTCACCGTTAGCTGATTCTGTTCTCCAAAAACTAAAATTGTTCAAATAATTCTCAACATTGCCTGTGAGAGTCTTAATATAAAATGCTGCATATTTTCCGTTAGTAATATTAATATTATTGCACCTCAATCGAATTGACTTGTATGCATAAATTCCATAATCACAAAGAGTTGCATCCAAATTCAAATTCTTTATGTTGTGTACAACTTTTCCGTTATTGCTTCCAAGTGTTAAATATAATATTGAGTTTATCGGAGCAACCGCTTTTAATACAGCCCCGTTAAAATCGACATCCAAAGATTTTGTCGTATTCCCTGTGTTATTCACATTAATCGGAGACGATACGGCATAAGTTGCATCATGGTCAAAAACCAATCTTTTATTTTCGCTAATTGCAGTGTTGATCGCCTGTTGTATGTTATTTGTATCATCTGTTACCCCATCGCCAATTGCACCGAAATCCGAAACATAAATAACTCCAACAGATCCTATTTCCTCATTAATGTCTGTTTCTCTGATATTGTTTGCTTCCTTAAAACTACTTATTATTTCTTGCTTAGAAGATAATAAAGAATTATCAACATTAGGTTCTTGTGATTTTTCATTTGTACTTTTGTTCTTTTGATTTACTATAACACTTGTTAAATCTTTTGATAATTCCATATTTTTATACCTCCGAAATTTCAGTTCCAGACGGCACACTGCCCCATACCGCAAGGACGGCGTTGTAATAATCTTCGGGTAAAACTTCTTTTAAGATGTTTCTGTCTGTGTGCGTATTCATATAGGCGTTGCGAATGTTGTCGCCAACCTTTATATCCGCTCCGTCTATCGTTATGTACTGCTGCTTTAAGATTGAGACGCTGTCGGATGTCAGCATATCAAGCGTAATTTTTTCTTTGATTTCCATAATGTAACCTCCTTAGCTTACAAGCATTGTTATAACGCCGTTTAGCGTTTCGTCCTGCGAAAATGTTTTTGTACCGCCGAAATTAAGCGTTAGCCAGCTTCCTACGGGATAAAGAATAACCTGCGTTTGCTTATTTGTCGCCGCAATGTGACGGTTTTGGTCGCTTTCATTCTTGGCTATAAACGGAAGTCCCGTAAACTGCAAATAACTGATTGATCCTTCATTAAAAACGATGCTGAAAAATATATTTGCGGTGTTGCCTGTTTTTTGGTATCTGAATGTGGATGACTTTACAAGATTTGATTCAACAGCCGCAGGCGTGTAAACCGTAAGAGAACCACTTCCCGCTTCGATGTTTGACGAGTCATACTTTTTTGAAAGCAGTGAATTTAAGTTTATCAGCGAAACTATCAGATTTTTATTATCATTAAAATCCGAATTGTAATGAATCACTGCCGTTGACGGAATTGCTCCGGAATCAATCGTTACTAACTCTGACGGATTATCAATGTACACATCAGTGAGGTTACTGCAATTTGCAAATGCTCCGCTGCCGATATATCGGAGGTTTTTTGCTATGAACGCAGTTTTAATTTTTGTGTTGCCCGTTGCAAACGAACCCGCTGAAACACTGTTTGATTCGGTGTAATTTAAGGGATTAAAATTCTCGTCAAAAACCACAGATATATTCAGCCCAAAAAGGTTTTTTGCCTGCTCCTTTGTGTATGCGTCTGTTATGCCGTAACCCGAAAGCGTCGCCCCTTTGTCGGCTTTTTTAAGCAGAAGTTCATCAACTTCTGAATATTCATAATAGAAATTCTTTAAATACCCTATTGAGGGGTAATTGTTTTCTTCATCGGTAATTTCATTTTTTTCAAAAACCTTATTGCTTATATTTTCTCCGTCTGTTATACCGTATCCTGCAAGAGTCGTTGCCTTGTCGGCTTTGGCACTAAGGTCAGACTGTTCTATAAGCTCAAGATTTTGCTCAATCTGCTTTTGCTGAGCTTTTATCTCTTCAAGTGCGTTATACGCCTCATCACGCAAACGCAGAGTTTCTGAATTCGGATTTTCATACTCCTTATCTTCAACAGGCAGGCTCTCATCGGCATACAGCTTTACGATTTCCGTCTGAAAAACAAGTCCCGTGCTGTTTCGTCCCTCAATCTGGACTTCAAAATATCCGTGTGCAAATATATCGTTTTTCTTTACAATCCAGCTTATGCCCGTGCCCTCACCGTCTGTTCTGACTGTGCTCGGAGTAACTGAGTTTACGCTTCCGTCTGCAAAACGCAGATGAATAGTGTAGGTGATTGATTCATCGGACACTCCCTTTATGTAGAAGTCCTGTGTATATGCGATATTATCACCTGTAACTCCCACGCAGTCGGTGCCGATACACTCAATCGGTTTTTTCATTTGATATATAATCATATTTCCACCTCCAATTACAGGCAGAAAATTTAAAAAAATTGCATAAAACTATGCAATTTCCCAAAAAATAATTTAAAAAATTTTTTAAAACACCGTATTTCCCTGCAACAACGCATAAATCTGACAATAAATAAACGCTTGTGAACAACTGAAACGACATCGTTTTGCTCACAAGCGTTGAATCATTTTTACAATTTTTAATCTATGGAGATACAATATACTTTTGAATAAGCGTTGCATCTGTCACATTTACCCTGCCGTCCCCATTAAAGTCGGCAAGCTCAAGCTGTTCATTTGAAAGGCTTATTAAGCCTGCACAGTATTTCTGTACCGCGGTAGCGTCCGTAACAGTTACTGCTCCGTCGCCGTTTACATCTCCGTAAAGTTCTGTGCCGATACATTCGCCGATATTTACTATTGTACTTTCGACATTCGGACTTTCGGAAATTCCCGCATACACAACACCGTCCGAAATTAGCATTCCGTAACACTCGCCTTTTGATGTATCAATCGAGGCAAAAAGCTTCTCTTCCCCGCTTTGTATATCATAGACAAATATGCTGTCGGGTGAATTGTAGTAGAGCAGATTTTCATACGCATCAAGGCTCATGTAACCGCTTTTCCAATAGCTTGTCTGCCCTGCCTGCCACTGAAAATCAAACTGCTTAATTACCGAAACCGAATCGTTTTTTACATCGTATTTGAGCAGGCTTTTATAATATTTACTCTGATAATCATTGTCAATCGCATAACAGTTATCGCCCACAAAGCACAGCCTTGTGTTTATTGAGTGATAAAGTGCATTATCATATTTTGTGCTGCTTGATTTATAATAAGCATATTCAAAACCGTAATGAGCTGTAATATCATTGTCCCCGCTTGATATTGCACTGTCACTCAAGAGAAAATACCGATGAGCGGCAAGCCCCGTTTTATTCGGCATGGGGTCATCCCATGTAAGATCCACATTGTAATAACTTCCGTCAATGCGCACTTTGTTCCATATGTGATACATAGCGGACGACTCCACTATCTCACTGTACACACCTGCAAGCGAAAGCAAATAAGAGTATGCACAAGCATAACCCTGACAGTTCGCCTCGCCTTTTACAATCGCATCATAAGCTGTTATATGACCTGTTTCGCCCTCATCAAGGTACTTGCAGTTAAGTATCAACTCATCATGAATTATTGCAGCCTTTTGAAAATCCGTCATATTTTCATCTATTTTTGCAGTATACTGCTTACATTTTTCATTAAAGGCGTTTATTTGAATTTTAGCGGTTTGAGCGTCTGTAACATAAATCGGACAAATTGCCGCAATATATGTCCCGTCGGAACCAAGCATATATTTTGTGGAATCAACATAAAACAGCTCAGGATTTTTTCTCAAAACCGTTTTCATAATGTATCTCATATACTCCTTGTCCGATATTGATACTTTAAAATCCTTTATGTTAATCTCACTTTGAAAATTTTTCATACCCGCCCTAAGCCTGTCGCAAAGTTCTTTGCTGCTGTCAAACAGCTCTTTGTTGTAGGTGATATAATCTTCATCAAAAGCCGCCTGCGTCCTGTTACAGGTTAAAAGTCCCGCAGTCAAAAAAGTCATAACAAAACAAAGCAAAAAAGCGACAAGCTTTTTTATTACTTTTTCTGCCGTTTTCATCGTACCACCCCTTATCAAACCTATTATATCATTTAACAACTTGTTAATCAATTATAATAGATCCATATATTGCATGCTGAAATTTTGTGAATTTTGACAGTTCAATGTTAAGATAAATACGATATCACAAAAAAATTCAAAATACTTCGTCCACACTGTTCTCACTGAATGAATACACCTTAAACTCCCGGCATATAGATTATCAAGACGATTGGAGGGTTTATTGTGAAAGGAATAGTGGAGGAGCGTGCAGCAATGCTGGGCGAATACATTGTAAAAAACGGTGCAACAGTCAGAAGCACCGCCAAAAAATTCGGAATAAGCAAAAGCACCGTACATAAGGATGTCAGCCAACGCCTCAAAACACTTAATCCCGCCCTGTACAGAGAGGTCCGTCAAATTCTTGATACAAATAAAAGCGAGCGTCACATAAGAGGCGGAATGGCAACAAAGAATAAATATCTGCTTGAAAAAGAATTAAAGAACCGATAAATTTAAGTTTTATCTAAAATCACCCGTACAGTGGTTTACCCAAAACTTATGCTTTCGATAAGGCGGCTATGTTTAGAATTTAATGACTGTTATCTTCACGAATTACGAGCAGAGGTACTCGTTTGCCGTATTTCTGCTAAGCTAACGCTTTCGGTCGGGCAATTATATTCCCAACTTAATGACTGTTTTCTTTCAGAAATGCGAGCAGAGGTACTCGGCAAATGAAAACGCCAAACCCTTGCGGAAGGTTTGGCGTTTTCTGTTCTTTAAAAAATGAGGGGTACAATCACGAACCTCTGAGTCGGTTCGCATTGAGGAGGGTAGAACAATTATACTCTGACGGTTGCGGTTCCGTCTTTTGAGTACACTGTTATTAAACAACATTTATTTGAAAACTGTGTGAATTTAGAATGAAATTAATTTGAAAAGTTTTTAAAATAAAACACATATATTGCAGATAATTGTCGTGTATCTACTTTTCTTGTTGTTATTTGTCGAATTTTGAGAAATATAAAACAAATGTTTGATTTTTTGTTGAGTATATGATATACTTTCGTAAAAGGGAGCGTGATTTTATGAAGCCTTTAAGCGAGAGCCAACAGAAAATTTTGGATTACCTAAAGGAATGTTCCTGCGAGGGCAGAGTGCCGTCTGTCAGAGAAATCGGAAATGTAACCGGATTAAGTTCAACATCTACCGTTCATCACCATCTTAAAGCACTTGAAGAAAAGGGGCTTATCTCCCGTGAGCACGGCGTAAACAGATGCATTAAAATAACCGGGGAAGAAAAATCCTCCTCGGTGCCTGTTCTCGGACGAGTTGCCGCAGGTTACCCTATTCTTGCTGTTGAGAATATAGAACAGTATGTTCCCGTACCCGAAAGCCTAAGACGCGGCAGAGAGCTTTTTGCTCTGCGAGTTCAGGGTGAAAGTATGATTGACGCAGGAATTCTCGACAACGATATTGTCATTGTTCACCGCACGCCTGTTGCCGAAAACGGCGAAATTGTCGTCGCACTTGTCGGAGATGAAGCAACTGTAAAGAGATTTTACAAAGAAAACGGTCACTTTAGACTTCAACCCGAAAATGACAGCTTTGAACCTATTATTGTTGACGAGGTAGTTTTGCTCGGAAAGGTTATATACCTTGTGCGAAATATGGAATAACGCCTTATTTTATTAAATCTTAAGTCAGTCAAAATATACAGTATATAATCAATTTAAAAACTCAGGCACTTTCTAAAATATATAAAATCCGCTCAAAAGGTTACAGTGTCATAAAAATGATATTATATTATTGCTGTATCAGTATTATTTGTGCAAATTAAAACCGCCCTTAATCGGGCGGTTTTTGTGTTTACTGTTAAATTTATGCTGCGTTGAGGTAAGCGTTTAGGCGTGTTTGAACATTTTTCTCAAGATTTCGGTAAAAAAACTGATAGTCGTATATGTGATACACACCCTCGCCCATTATATCAAGACCCGATGGGTAATCGTCACTTGATATGTCGGTCACCTTGAGCGTTCCACGCTCACTGTCGATATATGCCCCCGTGAGAGCTTTAATCTCCTTTGTTATACCGCCGCTGTAATCTGTAAAGCACGCACCGATATTTTCGCTTTTGTCGGCAGGAGTAGAGTCTGTTTTCCAGTTAAGCGGATTTATAGAAAGCGTTTTTATGCCCTCAGGCACCATAAGAGAGCTTTCCACTCCCTCTGCCTCTGTGTTAAACGAAATAACAACTCCCGTGTCGCTTTCGCCCTGTGCCGCCTTGAGGTAAGGATATTTCTCAACCTCTTGTTTAGTAAGTCTCCAGCCTATAGCATAGCAGGCAACAAGCTGTTCTTGTCGTTTTTCGTCCGCAAAGCACTCCTTTATGAGCCTTATACTCATATCCGCCCCCTGCGAAAAGCCCGCAATAATTATCGGTCTGCCGTCATTGCAGGTTTCCATATAATACTCAAAAGCTTCTTTTACATCTTCAAACGCCGTCTGTAACTGCTCTGCACGAAATTCCTCGCTCATCGTATAAACCGAAAGACCGATCTGTCTGTAGAAAGGGGCAAAAAAGCGACATTCGTCATCATAAATTCCCTTTTCCATATTCGTAGCCCCGACAAAGCTCTCTTTGGTTTCCTCATCGGACAGCGACATATTGTACTCTCCGTCCGATCCGCCGTAAACAGTCGGACAAATAAAGAATACATCGGCTTTTTTATCGGATTGTTCATCCTCAAAATACGCCCAGTTTGACTCATCGGCGTATTTTGAATCCTCCAAAACAGCTTGATCTGTTTGCTGCTGTGTTGTTGCGGCACTGTTTGTTCCTGAGTTTTGCTGCGTACAGCCGCCGAGCAAAACCGAGCCTGCAACAACAACAGACAGCAATGCGGCAAGAAGCTTTTTCATAATAACTCCCTCACTTAATAATTTAATACCGTCTTTTTTTACCGTCTTAATTTAGGCTTTACTTATCCTCGGCAAGCACAATTTCCGCTTCGCCGTTTGAGCCGTCGGATGATTTGAAGTAGTTTATTACAACCTTATCTCCCGGCTTATAGGTTTCCAAAATCTCGTACACATCGCTGAAAGATTCAACGGTATTGCCGTCAATTCCTGTTATAATATCTCCCTTTTCAAGTTCGGTACCGTCGCACGGACCGCCCTGTGTAATTTCGCTTATCATAATGCCCATAGGTATATCATACATCTGCGACATTTCCGATGTAATATTAGTGCCCATAATTCCTATTTTTACTCTGCCTTCAACATATCCGTTTCTCATCAGAGCGTCAATTATTTCTTTTGCCGTGTCGGACGGAATGGCAAATCCCATCCCCTCATATTGTTCAGATACAATTTTTGAAGTTGCAATTCCTACAACCTGACCGTAAAGGTTGACAATGGGGCCGCCTGAGTTGCCGGGGTTAATAGCGGCGTCGGTTTGAATGTACTTTACAAGGCTTGTCGATGACATCTCTCTGTCGAGTGCGGAAACAACACCCTTTGTAATTGAATTTTGATAGTCAAGTCCTCCGGGGTTTCCGACAGCAATAATGTCTTCTCCCAGCTCAAGCTCGTTTGAGTCGCCGAACACTGCCGCTTTAAGATTCTCGGCACCGTCCATTTTGAGGACTGCAATGTCTGTTCTCGAATCATATCCGACAACGCCCGCGTTATATGTCTTGCCGTCCGATGTCACCACCTGCAAAATATAGCTTGTTTTGCTGTTGTCAATAACATGAGAGTTTGTAACAACATAACCGTCGGAGCTTATAATAATTCCGCTTCCCTGTGTTGCACAGTCCTCTACCGTTGTCACCTCATCGGTATATCCGACAATTCCCACAACAGAGCTTGACACCTTATTGTACGCATATTCCGAATTATAGGCACTGTTTGTCGAAGCGTCTTTCGGCTTGCTCTCAAGCACAAGTCCCTTGTAATCCTTATTAATCTTGTCGCTGTAATCCGACTCCTCATGCTGTACAACAGGGTCGGTACTTTCCGGAATACTCGGTATTTCACTGCCGTAATCCGGAATGGTAAACGAAAAGCCGTTGTCCGAATCATTTTGGGGTTTATCCTTGTTTACGCTTGACACAACAAACGCCATTGTACCGACAAAGCCCACAGCAAGTAAAACGCAAAGTACCGAAATAATAACTACTATTCCTGCACTAACCTTCTTCTTGGGAGGCTTTTGCTGAAAATTCGGATAAGGTGCATACGGTATGTACGGAGGCTGACCGTTATACCCCGCATTGTTGTAATCCCGACCGTTAAAGCCCTGATTATACTGCGGGTAAGGGTTACCGCCTAAATAACCGTTGTTATTAAACTGCTGTCCTTTATTAAAAGGAGCAGAAGCATTTGTATAATATGTTTGTGAATAATTGCTGTGCTGTACGGTATTATTTTGGGGAGCAAACTGATTTGACGGTTCACTTTCACCCATGTGCTGTTCCGTGTTGTGCCAAAATACAGTCTCACCTGCACCCGTGTTCTGTTCTGTATTCTGTGAAAACACAGGTTCGCCTGCACCTGTGTGCTGTTCCGTATTCTGAGAAAATACAGGTTCAGCGGCACCCGTGTTCTGTTCTGTATTCTGAGAAAATACAGGCTCACTCGCACCTGCGTGCTGTTCTTTATTCTGACAATAAGCAGGCTCATCGGCAGTTTTATCGGTAAAAGGCTTTTGCACCTCGGCAGAATTAAAACCGTTATCAAAATTATTATTTTCCATATAATTTCTCCTTATATCAAATTGAGCAAACATCGGACTGCTTAATTTTAAAAAATGCCGTTAAACAATAAGCAGCCGACAATATTTTAACATTTATCCAAACTTAATTATACAGCCTAATGCCTTTAAAAGCAATAAGCTTATCAAACAAGCGTGTGAGCAAATTCTGAATATTTTGTGATTATTCATCAAAATAAACAGATAATCAATTCAAATTGATAATTTGTTAAAAAATTATCAAAAAGTTTGTGAAAAGGCTTTATATTTGAAAATTTTTATTGTATAATAAAATTAACTCAACAGGGAAAGTGTTTTTCTGCTGAAATATTTTTACGAAAAGGAAGATTAAAATGCCATTAGTAAACGCTAAGGAAATGCTTACAAAAGCAAAGGCAGGCCACTATGCAGTAGGTCAGTTCAACATCAACAACCTTGAATGGACAAAATCAATTCTTTTGACAGCACAGGAGCTTAATTCTCCCGTAATTCTCGGCGTATCCGAGGGTGCAGGCAAATATATGTGTGGCTACAAAACCGTAGTAGGTATGGTAAACGGTATGCTCGAAGAGCTCAACATCACTGTTCCCGTTGCACTTCACCTTGACCACGGTTCATACGAAGGTGCGAAGGCTTGCATCGAAGCAGGTTTCAGCTCAGTAATGTTCGACGGTTCACACTATCCGATTGAAGAAAACATTGCAAAAACAAAGGAACTTGTTGCAACCTGTGAAAAGCTCGGTCTTTCACTTGAGGCTGAGGTTGGCTCAATCGGCGGCGAAGAAGACGGCGTTGTAGGTGCAGGCGAATGTGCAGATCCGCAGGAGTGCAAAATGATTGCAGACCTCGGCGTTACAATGCTCGCAGCAGGTATCGGCAACATTCACGGCAAGTATCCCGAAAACTGGCAGGGTCTGAGCTTTGATACTCTCGACGCTATTCAGCAGCTCACAGGCGATATGCCGCTCGTACTCCACGGCGGTACAGGTATTCCTGCCGATATGATTAAGAAGGCTATTTCTCTCGGCGTTTCAAAGATTAATGTAAACACAGAGTGTCAGCTTGCATTTGCCGCAGCTACAAGAAAGTACATTGAAGAGGGCAAAGACCTTCAGGGCAAGGGATTTGACCCCAGAAAGCTCCTCGCTCCCGGTGCAGAAGCTATCAAGGCAACTGTAAAAGAAAAAATGGAGCTTTTCGGCTCAGTAGGCAAGGCTTAATTAAAATATTGGATATAAGCAAAACTTTTGCTGCACAAAGCAGGGTGCCATGTACGGCGTCCTGCTTTTTTGCGTTTATTAGGGTCAAATGCAGGTTAATTTAACGAATAAAGCCGATATTTTCAATAAAATTCTTGCCTATTTAAAATATTTAAGTTATAATTTTTTTAGAATACGGAAAATCAGGAGGCGGCTATGAAACGAAACGATTATATCACATGGGATGAGTATTTTATGGGAGTGGCACTGCTTGCGTCAAAACGAAGCAAAGACCCAAACACTCAGGTAGGAGCCTGCATAGTTGACTCAAACAACATTATCCTGTCAACAGGCTACAACGGTTTTCCGTACGGCTGTTCAGACGATGTTTTTCCTTGGGACCGTGAGGGCGAAGACACTAAGTATAAATATGTTGTTCACGCGGAGCTTAACGCTATCCTTAACGCAAGGGGCAAAAATCTAAAGGGTGCAAAGCTGTATGTTGACCTCTTCCCCTGCAACGAATGTGCAAAGGCTATTATTCAGTCGGGAATAAGCGAGCTTGTTTATCTTTATGACAAATACGCAGACTCTGAAGAAACAATCGCGTCAAAGCGTATGCTTGAAGCGGCAGGAATTGTTTGCAGGGTGTTTAAATCGGACAAAGATAAGATTGAACTTGACTTTCACAGATAAACAAAATCAGGCACGCCGAAGTTTTTGCGTGCCTGATTTTTGTTTGAAATATTATTCAGCGGGTGAAAAATCATCCTTGCCTACACCGCAGAGAGGGCATACAAAATCGTCCGGCAAATCCTCAAACTTTGTGCCCGGAGCAATACCGTTATCGGGATCGCCTACAGCTTCGTCGTATTCCCAGCCGCATACATTGCATACATACTTCATAACTTCGCCTCCTTTTTTATTTTATTAGTATTATAGCAAAAATAAAAGTATATTCAATAGCTTGACATTAAATTTATCCTGTGTTAAAATATCAAGAACAAAATTATTACTGCCACCGGGTAGGAAACGCTTTGCGTTCGTGTACATATCGTTAGGTCTTTGAAGATATGTATATTGAACGCTTATTTTTTTGCTCTGACAAAATCAAAACACCGATTTTTATATTTGCAAATATTTGGAGGTATTGCCGTCTATGAAATACATAAAAAATTTGTTTTTAAGCCTTTCAAAATTCGAGCTTTTTCTCTGGCTGTTTTCAGTTTTTTGCGTAACAGCCTCATTTCTTCTTGCAGACGGGTTTAACCCTCTCACTCTGGCAGCTTCTCTTATAGGAGTTACTTCTCTGATTTTGGTCGCAAAGGGCTATGTTGCAGGGCAGGTGCTTATGGTGATATTCAGTCTGCTGTATGCAGTTATTTCTCTGGAGTACCGCTACTACGGCGAAATGATAACATACCTCGGTATGACTGCCCCCATTGCCGTTATGACAGCGGTAAGCTGGTATAAGCACCCCTACAAGGGCACACGGGAGGTTGCAGTAAGCAGTCTTTCAGGCAAACACAAATTTTTTCTTGTGGTGCTTACCGCCGCCGCAACTCTTGTATTTCATTTTATATTAAAAGCGTTTGATACTCCCAATCTAATGCTCAGCACTCTTTCAATAGCTACAAGCTTTTGTGCGGCATATTTGACGCTTTTCCGAAGTCCCGTTTATGCCGTTGCCTATGCGGCAAACGACTTGGTTCTTGTTTCCCTGTGGGTTCTTGCATCATTTTCCGCACCGTCATTTATACCCGTCGTTATTTGCTTTGCAATATTTTTTGTAAACGATATCTACGGCTTTTTAAGCTGGCAGAAAATGAAAATTCGTCAAACCTCTGATATTTAATCATTTTCTATTCTGCCTTTTTCAATATTGGGTAAAATGAAATTATTGTATGAATAATTCCAAAGCGTAATAGACCCGTCTGAGGTATTCTTGTTTCTTTCAAGAATCTGTTTCAGACTCACCTTATTTTTTGCCCACATCTTGCCGTCGGTTGAGTTGTTGAGCATTGCGGGCTGTATATTGTCCATTGCATGAGCAAACTTTGCCTCTTTGGTTTTGCCCTCCTCAAATTCCTCCCACAATTTCTTAAATTTTTTGCATTGGTCGTCGGGAAGAAGTCCGAAAATGCGTTTTGCCGCTTTGAGTTCGCGTTCACGCTGTGACTTTTTAGCCTCACTGTCATAAGCGTAGGTGTCGCCCGCATCTATCTCGACAATGTCGTGAATTACTATCATCGAAATAGTTTTAAGCATATCTATGTCCTCGTTTGAGTATTCACCGAGCAAAATACACATAAGAACCATATGCCATGCGTGTTCGGCATCATTTTCAAAGGTTTTGCCGTCGCTTTTCAGAGTTTTTCGCTCGATAAACTTCTCTTTGTCAGCTTCAAGCAAAAATTCAAACTGCTTATCAATTCGTTGTTTTTCCATAAAATATCCTGCCTCTTTTCTCATCACTGACATTTTATCACCTATGCAGCAGATTGTAAATGCAAAGTTTGCAGGATTAATGCCCGTAAATATTGAAATATTCTTATAATTGTGTTATATTAATCGTGAACGGTATTCATATTTGAAACTGTATCAGATGATGTGTTATCACTGTGTAATGAATCGAGGTGATAGCATGAATATTGGAATTATCGGTGCAGGTAAAGTCGGCGTTTCGCTCGGCAAATACCTCAAAGACAACAATATTCAAATTTCGGGGTTTTATGATATAAACTCCGACGACGCCGCTTTTGCGGCACAATTTACACAAACGGACTGCTTTTCCGATTTGGAAGAGCTTGTGAATGTGAGCGATACCCTTTTTGTCACAACGCCCGACGGAGCAATCGGGAGCGTGTGGGATTGCATTAAAAATATGTCCGTAAAAAAGCCGAATGGTTCGACACACATTTCGAGCGGACAGGCTGACAACACAAAGCCGTCTTGTCCCAACCGTTTAGAAGCATTTGACTGCAAAGTAAAAAATAAAATAGTATGCCATTTTAGTGGTGCATTATCATCTGATGTATTTACCGATTCACAAGACTTGGGCGTAAGTGTTTGTTCTCTTCACCCCATGCTTGCTTTCAGCGACAAGTTATCGTCCTACAAGAGTATCGGAAATACTTTTTTTGTTATAGAGGGAAATACAGACGCGGTCAGCACCCTCAAAACTCTTTTTGAAAATCTCGGCAATACCGTTTGCCGAATTGATAAAAGCAAAAAAAGCCTTTATCACGCCGCCGCAAGCGTTTTGAGCAACGATGTGATCGCTTTGCTTGATTTGGGCTACGGCCTGCTTGAAAAATGCGGTTTTTCAAGAGAAGAAGCATTAAGGGCGACAAAAAATCTCGTACTCGGCAATGTGCAGAGTGTCGTGGAAAACGGATGCACAAATGCCCTTACGGGTCCCGTTGAGAGATGCGACTGTCAAACGGTAAAAAATCACTTGGACAGTCTTGAGGGAGAAGAAAAACTCATTCATATTTTGCTGTCAAAAATACTTGTTTTGCTTGCAAAGGATAAAAACAAAAGCAGGGACTATTCCGAACTTGAAGAATTTTTAAGTCACGGCTTGTGTTGATTGGGGAGGATTCAGATGAAAAACACTTCAGTTACATTTAAAGACGCAAAGAAAAACGGCGAAAAGCTTACAATGCTTACCGCCTATGATTACACAACGGCACGCCTTATTGACGAGGCAGGAGTAAACTCTATTCTTGTCGGCGATTCACTGGGAATGGTAGTGCTCGGCTACGACGACACTCTGTCTGTCACGATGGAAGATATGATACACCACAGCAGAGCGGTAACAAGAGGAGCTAAAAACGCACTTGTCATCACCGATATGCCGTTTATGTCGTACCAAACCTCCGTCTATGACGCTGTTGTAAACGCAGGACGGCTTGTAAAGGAGGGCAAGGCACAAACTGTAAAGCTTGAAGGCGGAGCAGAGTTTTGCGAGCATATAAAAGCTATAGTAAACGCTTCTATTCCCGTATGTGCCCACATCGGTCTTACGCCTCAGTCAATAAACGCCTTCGGCGGCTTTAAGGTACAGGGCAAGGGCAGGCAGGCGGCTCAAAAACTGCTTGATGAAGCAAGAGCCGTTGAACAAGCGGGGGCATTCGCCGTAGTTTTGGAATGTGTGCCTGCAAAGCTTGCGGAAAAGATTTCGCAGAGCATTTCAATCCCGACAATAGGAATAGGAGCGGGTGCGGGCTGTGACGGTCAGGTGCTTGTGTATCAGGATATGCTTGCAATGTACCCGAATTTCAAGCCAAAATTTGTAAAACAGTACGCACAAATCGGAAGCACAATGAAAGACGCATTCTCACAGTATATTTCCGATGTAAAAAGCGGTGCGTTTCCGTCGGAGGAACACACCTTCGGAATTGACGATGAAATTATAGACAGTCTGTACTGATGCTTTGGGAGGTTAAGTGTTATGGATATATGCGATAAAATAATTGATGTAAGAAAGCGTGTAAACGCATGGAAGAAAGAGGGCATGACAATCGGCTTTGTCCCCACAATGGGTTATCTGCACGAGGGTCACAAAAGCCTTATTGACGCGGCAAGAAAGGACAACGACAAGGTAGTTGTCAGCATTTTTGTAAACCCTATGCAGTTTGCCCCGACAGAAGATCTGGAGAGCTATCCGAGGGACTTGCAAAAGGACTCACAGCTTTGCAAAGACGCCGGAGTTGACTTAATTTTTCACCCGCAGCCCGAAGAAATGTACACAGACGGCTTTTGCTCATATGTTGATATGAACGGCCTTACAACCGAGCTTTGCGGTAAATCAAGACCGATTCATTTCAGAGGAGTACAAACTGTCGTACTCAAGCTTTTTAACATCGTAAAGCCCGACAAGGCGTACTTCGGTCAGAAAGACGCCCAGCAGCTTGCGGTAATAAAGCGAATGGTAAAAGACCTCAATGTTGATACCGAAATTGTGGGCTGTCCCATTATTCGTGAACCCGACGGGCTTGCCAAAAGCTCACGAAACACCTATTTAAACCCCGATGAAAGAAAAGCCGCTCTGATACTGAGCCGCAGCTTAAAGCTCGGCAAAGAGCTTATTGACAGCGGCGAAACCGACTCAAAAAAGGTTATCAAGGCGATAACGGACAGCATTAACACAGAACCGCTTGCAAAGATTGATTATGTTGACATAGTTGATTTCAGCACCATTACCCCCACCGACAAAATCGGAAAATCGGTGCTTGTGGCAGTGGCTGTTTACATCGGAAAAACAAGACTTATTGATAACTTTATTACTCAATAAAGGAGAAACGGTATGACATTGACAATGCTAAAGGGAAAAATCCACCGTGCCGTAGTAAAGCAGGCGGATCTCAATTATGTAGGAAGCATAACGATTGACAGCGAGCTTATGGAAGCCGCAGGTATTCTCGAATACGAAATGGTGCAGATTGTTGATGTTGAAAACGGCAACCGTTTCGAAACCTACACAATCGCAGGAGAAAAGGGTTCGGGAATGATTTGCCTGAACGGTGCCGCGGCAAGAAAAGTTGCGGTCGGCGACCATGTAATTATTATGTGCTACGCTCAAATGAGCGAGAAGGAGGCAAAAGAGCACAAGCCGTTTGTAGTGTTTACGGACGAAAACAACCGCATCGCAAAGCTCTCACGCTACGAAAAGCACGGCTTGCTGACGGAAGATTTTATCGGATAAACACAAATAAATTGGGGAGATTGTTATGTTAAAAGGAAAAACCGTACTGCTCGGAGTTACAGGAGGAATTGCGGCGTACAAAATTGCAAACCTTACAAGTATGCTTGTAAAGCTTCATGCCGATGTACATGTTCTGATGACTCAAAACGCAACCAATTTTATAAACCCCATAACCTTTGAAAGCCTGACGGGCAACAAGTGTATCGTTGACACCTTTGACCGCAACTTTAAGTTTAAGGTTGAGCATATCGCCCTTGCAGAGCTCGCCGATGTGTTTATGATCGCCCCTGCAAGTGCAAATGTCATCGGCAAAATCGCAAACGGAATAGCGGACGATATGCTTACAACCACATTTATGGCGTGCAAAAAACCTAAGCTTGTCGCCCCCGCAATGAACACAAATATGTATGAAAATCCGATTGTTCAGGATAACATAAAAAAGCTAAAAGCCTACGGAATGGAAATTATTGAACCTGCAACAGGTTATCTTGCCTGCGGAGCAACAGGCACAGGAAAACTTGTAAGCGAAAGTATTTTGCTTGAGCATATCCTGCACAAAACAGCCTACAAAAAGGACTTATCGGGCAAAACCGTACTTGTAACGGCAGGTCCCACAAGGGAGTCAATCGATCCCGTGCGTTTTATAAGCAACCATTCCACAGGCAAAATGGGCTACGCTGTGGCAAGATGTGCCGCCATGCGTGGTGCGAGGGTAATTCTCGTTTCGGGACCCGTCAGCATGGAGGCACCATGTTTTGCAGAGTTTGTATCTGTTTTGAGTGCACAGGAAATGTACAATGCGGTTATGAAGTATAAGGACGAAGCAGACATAATAATAAAATCTGCGGCAGTAGCCGACTACACCCCGATACTTCAAAGTCCTGAAAAAATAAAAAAACAGGGCGGCAATATGCAAATTGAGCTGAAACGCACAAGGGATATTTTAAATGAACTGGGACATTCACGAACAAAGGATCAGTTTATCTGCGGTTTTGCAATGGAAACGCAAAACCTTATTGAAAACGCAAAAGAAAAGCTCATTTCAAAAAATGTCGATATGATAGTTGCAAACAGCTTAAAAACAGAGGGTGCGGGCTTTGGAACGGACACAAATGTCGTAACTCTTATTAAAAAAGACAAGAGCGTAAGCCTGCCTATGATGACAAAGCACGAGGTAGCGTTAAAAATCCTTGATGAAGCGGCAGGATATTTTGCAGAAATTTAGTAAGCATTGCGGCAGGAGAACAAAACTCCTGCCGCTTTTATGTATTATTTCATTTATCCCGCAAAACAGAATTTTTGCTACTCTGTATATTTTATTTACGGCCTATAAAAATTCATTATTTATCAGCCTTTTTATATTGCTCAAAAAGCAACGGTCGGTCACCGCAATGTGCGATGATCGACCGTTTATTATTTTCCCTTTTCTTTAAGCCGTTAGCTTACCATCTTGTGTTGACTTCCGACTTAAAAGAAGTCTTTTTCTTCTTGGCACAGTATCTTGTGTATCTGTTTGATTTTTTGTCACGAATCATAAACACTACGGAAAGTGCTCCGAGTATCACAGCCACAAGCACAAACCAAAGCCAAACATTTGCCGTTCTCTTAACAGCCGCCGTTGTGGCTGAGGGGATTACGGAAGACGAATTTGAAAGAGCCTTTTTTGTAACCTTGTTTGTCTTTTTTACAACCTCTGTTGCAGTATCCGCATATGTCTGATTTTGCTCATTTGCAACAATCAGTGCCGACGGGCTTGTTGTAAACGGCATTTCTACAGGTCCTGTAGAAGCCGTATCCGTATCAGCCTGTGTGTCCTCCTGCGGATCGGGATTTACGACTGCATTTTCACCGAAAAGCACGCCGTAGGTTTCTTCATCAACAACGCCGGTTGCCTCAAGTCCGTTTGCAAGCTGGAAATTCATTACCGCCTGCACCGTAAAGTCACCGTAATATCCCGTTGCGTCAACGTACAAATATTTAAGTTCGGAAAGCCTCTGCTGAATTTTCGTTACCTCGTCGCTTTCATCGCCGCTCTTGTACTCAACGCTCTGCTCTGTCGGCTCGGTTTCTTCCTCCGTATTTTCGACGGAAGCTGTGGTTTCTTCCTCCTTAGGAGCATACGGAGCGTCATCTGAATAGAGCACTTCTCTGTCAGAGCCTGCTATACCGTCAACGGTAAGTCCTGCCGCCTCCTGAAAAGCTCTGTATGCGGCTTCCGTTGCGTCTCCGAAATAGCCGTCAACAGCACCCGTGTAGTAGCCGAGCTCTGCAAGGCGAGCCTGAATCTTTTCAACTTCTTCACCCGATGAACCGTTTCTCCATGAAGTCGGCTTGCTTTCGGACGAAGAGTTCGATGAAGAATTTGATGAGCCCGATGAGCTTGAAGAGTCAGACGCTGTACTTGACATATCAGACGGAGTCTGACTTGAACGACCCTTTGAATCAAAGTAATATGTAGTACCGCCGATAGTTCTCGATGTATCGGTAATATATTCGCCGTTCTCGTAATAATAGTAATCGCCGTTAAACTTTTCCCAACCGTTTGTCGGATAGGTTACGGCAGCAAGCTTAAACCAGTATGTCCAGCCGCTGTATGAACCGTAAACGCTTTCGTAACACATATCATATGCGTCGCCTCTTGCGTCAACCTCCATACCGTCGCCTACATAGACGCCGACATGACCCGGACGCCAAAGACCGAGACCGTGTACATTCGGAATACCGCTGCTTACAGAGCCTCTCTCGGTCGCAGTGTTAAGCTGGGGATCGCCGCAGCGTTCGCCGCCACAGTAGGAATAAATAAGTCCCGAACAGTCAACAGCACCGGGAGTCGAACCTCCGTAAACATAAGACCAGCCCTCGTAGTAGGCGTTAAGTGCCCATTCGGCAAGTCCTGCTCCTGTTCCGCTTGCACCTGCCGAAAAGGTACTTCCAAACACGCATACGCTTGACAGCGTAAGAATACTCAAAATAATTGCAGTAAGCTTTTTAATCCTCTGCATTTTTATTACCTCCAATTTTTGAAAACAAGCAATAAAACTTATCAAGGTTAATGCCGAAATATTACAATCTCGGCAACACTTGTTAACAAATTTGTAACTATTATAACACCTTTCTCGTAATAAATCAACCCTATAAGGAGATTTTTTTGATTTATAGGAATTTTTAATGCAGATTTATCAAAATAATTTTCTTTATGCGAACAAAAATAAACAAAACGGTTACATTTTTAATTAAATGCAACCGTTTTTTGTAACCGTTATATTCAGAGTAGTTAAAAATTGATTACACCCAAATGCTCAAGAAGTATTTTAACGCCCATCAACACAAGCACAACGCCTCCGACAAGCTCCGCCTTCGACTTAAATCTTACGCCGAAAACATTGCCTATCTTTACTCCGGCAGCGGAGAAAACAAATGTTGTTATGCCTATCAGTGTGATTGCCGAAAAAATCTCAACATCAAGACACGCAAATGTAACCCCAACCGCAAGAGCGTCAATGCTTGTAGCCACAGCCAGCAAAAGCATCGCCTTGGGTGCAAACGAGTCATCAAGCTCGTCGGGCTTCTGAAACGACTCCTTAATCATATTGGCACCTATAATGCCGAGCAAAACAAACGCAATCCAGTGGTCAACGCTTGTAATAAGCGACTCAAACTGCTTTCCGAGCAAATAGCCCACAAGCGGCATACCTGCCTGAAACCCTCCGAAATACAATCCCGTAATAAGACTGTGCCTTTTTTTAAGCGTTATCACCGACAGACCCTTGCATATTGAAACGGCAAAGGCGTCCATCGAAAGACCCACGGCAAGAATAAAAAGCTCAACAAATCCCATAAAAAATTCCTCCATTGCAATAATAAGCAACAGAGGACAAAAAAAGACCTACCTGTTGCCAAAACAGATAAGTCTTGTCATTTAAAATTAAACCATGGGCAACGCCCAAGCATGTTGGATTAATCACGCAATATACGCCGACTACTCCCTTAATCCGACGAGATTATATCATAATATTTATAATATGTCAATACAAAACTCAATAAACATACAAATAAATATATCAGACAAAAACAAGCTGAACAAGCACCATGTAAAATATCACTCCGCCGAATACGCTTATCAGCGTGTTTCTTTTCCAAATATGAAGCACAGCCACAAGCACACACGCCAAAAGCTCGGGGACGCCGAACGGAGCCTCGAACACCGAAACGCCCTTAAAGCAGTACACAACAAGCATTCCGATGAGTGCATACGGAAGTACTTTTCCGAGATATATAATAACCTTCGGTCGCTTTCTCCCCTCGGGAAAAGCAAAAAACGGCAGAAATCTTACCAAAGCCGTAAACACCGCCATTACAGCCACAATGAGCAGTGAGTGAACGCTGTAACTATCCATTTTTGTCCTCCTCACCGAGCATTGTATCGCTTTCAATGTCCGTGTTTTCAAGTCTGCTTCTGAAAAGCACAAGTTCTATTGCGATAAACGCCATTGACGGAATTATAAAATAGTCTGCACCGAAAACAAAAAGGCAAACAAGAGTAGTGCCTGCACCCAAAATCGCAGGCAGGTGAGATTTTGTGCTGAGCCACTGCTCAATAAATATTACAACAAACAACGCCGTCATTGCAAAGTCAATTCCCGTGCTGTCAAACTCAATAAACGTGCCCAAAAGTGCTCCGAGCGTACAGCCCGTAATCCAGTAAAGCTGGTCAAGAAGCGTAAGAAAAAGATAGTATTTTTTCTCATCTATACCCTGGGGGATTTTTGCCGTGCATACAAGAGAATATGTTTCATCGGTAAGTCCGAAAATCAAATAAGGCTTTGCCTTTCCCGTTCCCCTGTACCTCTCCAAAAGCGAAAATCCGTAAAAAAAGTGACGGGCATTTATGATAACCGTCATCACAGCCGTTGTCACAAGCGAAGCTCCGCTGCTGAGCAGATCAACCGCCGCATACTGACCCGCACCTGCATATATGGTACAGCTCATAAGAAGTGCCCACAAAAAGCTGTACCCCTTGCTGTGAAGCAGCACGCCGAAGCCTATGCCCAATGCAAGATAGCCTGCAAGTATCGGCAGGCTGTCCTTAAACGCCTTTTTTAGCGTTTGTTTTAACATTGCGTAATTCCCCTTTAATATCTTCGGCACAATATCAGCTTATGCCGAGGTATTTTTTCATATCAACAATTCTTCTCACGGCAGTCTGTCTGCCCTCTTGATAAAGCTCTTCAAGCTTTTTTGTGTCTTTCTCCGTCCGCTTCACCTTAACAGGCTTTTCGGGACGAATAACAAAAACTCTGCCCTGCTTTTCAAGCTGTACTATCTGCTCCGCAAGGCTGTTGTAGTGGTCTGTAATGTTATAAACGGTTTTTAAAAGCTCGGGATACTCTCTGTAGGTATGCTCATAAGCCTTTTGTAAAAGCTTTGAAATCGGCTTTTTTCGGTAGTTTATATCCCTTGTCAGAACAAGCACAACTTTTTCGTATCCGTTGTCAAACGCCCATTCAAACGGAATGGGATTTGAAATGCCGCCGTCAAGATATTTTTTGCCGTCAAGCTCAAACATTTTCGACAGCAACGGCATACTGCTTGACGCGGCACAGGCTCTCATAATATTTGAGCATTTGCCCTTTTCAAACGCGACGCTCCTGCCTGTTTCACAGTCGGTAACAAATGCGGCAAACCTCTCGTTGCTGTCATAAAATGCGTCGTAATCAAGAGGCACGAGGTTGTGGCTTACTTCGCCGAACAAAAAGTCAAAATTAAAAATCATCTTGTCTTTAATAAGGCTTTTAAGGCTCAGGTAGCGTTTGTCATTCACAAAACTCAGATTCACCTTTGCCGTTCTGCCTATCTGCCTTGAAAGATAGCTGATTGCACACAGCGAACCTGCCGACACTCCGCACACACACGGAAAATAAATATCCTGCTCCATAAAAAAATCAAGCACGCCGCATGTAAAAAAGCTCCTCAATGCTCCGCCCTCAAGAACAAGTGCCGCCTTTTTGTCATTAAACTCCATTTTATCACCGCCGTTTTAAAATTTAAACGCATTTACCGCAAGTATTTTAAATCTGTTTTTATAATAATCAATTATCCCGTCCTTTTTCAGCTCGCTCAGTGACCGTGAAAGCGACGCCCTGTCAACAGCAAGATAGTTTGCAAGCTCCTCCCTTGAATAGGGAACGGTAAAGCTGTAAGAATGTTCCTTTTCGCAGTTTATCTTTAAAAACTTTAGTATCTTGTCCTTGATGCTTCGCTGTGTAAGGCAGGAGAGATGCTCCGTAATGTCAAGAAGCATCTGCCTTTGAGAAGCAATAAGATTTACAACGATTTTTTGCTGTATTATCGCAAGCTTTTCATCGGCAATAAACAGCTTTTCGGGCGGAATAAGAATAATCTCGCTGTCCTCGTGTGCCTGAAGCTCAAGCATCGAGTTGTAATAGTCAAACATCGAGTAAACTGCACCGCCGTCCCCGATTGCTCCGAGTGATTTAAGCAGTGTCTTGTTGCCCTCATAGTCAACCGAATACAAATATATGCTGCCCGTCACCGCAAGACAAATCATATGGCTGTAGGCACCCGAAATCTGCATTGATCTTCCCTGATGCAAAACATCATAATACGGCTGCGAAAATTGAATAAACATAAATATTTCATGCTCGCTCAGTCCCGAAAACAAAAGATGACGGCTCAAAAGTCTTAAATGTTCATCGCTGAAATTTTCAATAAATCTTTTCATAATTTACCTCTGCAAAAACCGTAGTACAGCTTTAATTATACCACTTATTTTTGCAAATGCAACATTGCTCTACAGCCGACAATACGCCCAAACGGCGTCTAAGTCACCGTTTGGGCGTTGATTTATGTACAATTAAGTTTACGGCTTATTTGTCAATAACGGGAATCTGTGTTTTGTCATACTCGTCAAGACGGTTGCCGTACAAAAAGTAGTTTGTTTCCTTAACAATAACGGGAGAGAGAGCAATTATTGCAACAATGTTCGGCAGAGCCATAAGTGCGTTGAATATATCCGACAATGTCCATACCAGATCAAGTGCCGTAACGGGAGCAATAAGCAAAACTACTATAAATATCACCTTGTACGGGATAACGCCCTTTCTGCCGAAAAGATATTCAATACATCTTTCACCGTAATAAGACCAGCCGAGAATTGTTGAAAAAGCAAACAAAACAATTCCCACAACGAGAATAGGCGTACCGATAACGGGAATTTGGTCAAACGCCGCCGATGTAAGTGCTCCGCCCTCAACCTGAACGGTGTCAATTTGCGGATTTTTAATGCAGGAGCTTACGATAACAAGACCTGTCATAAGGCACACAACTACGGTATCCCAAAATGTTCCCGTAGAAGAAATCATAGCCTGTCTTACTGCATTTCTCGACTGAGCGGCAGAAGCGACAATGGGGGCTGAACCCATACCGGATTCGTTGCTGAACAGTCCTCTTGCAACGCCGTAGCGAGCGGCAAGCATAATTCCCGAACCGGCAAGTCCGCCTCCGACAGCGGCAGGAGAAAACGCCGATGTCACGATTGTTTTTACGGTTTCCCACAAAACATCGCCGTTCATTATAAGAATCGCAATACAGCCCAAAACATACATTGCAGCCATAAAAGGCACGAGTTTTTCGCAAACTTTTGCAATCGACTTTATGCCGCCGAAAATCACCAGTGCAACGCACACGGCAACAATAATTCCCGAAACGAGAGAAACTGTTGAAACATCGCCTCCGAAAAGACTGATTTTTAAACTTTTGTCTGCATTAAAGGTGTTGTCCATAATGCTTGAAATTGCGTTTGTCTGAACGCCGCATCCAATGCCGAAAGACGCCAAAATCGCAAACACGGCAAAAAGCACCGCAAGCCATTTCATACTGCGTTTTTTGCCTCCGATTACGGGGTTTAAGCCACGCTCAATAGCGTACATCGCACCACCCTGCATTTTACCGTCCTTTGTTTTTACTCTGTACTTAACGGCAATAAGGGACTCGGCATACTTTGTCGCAATTCCGAAAACACCCGTAAGCCAGCACCAAAGCACCGCACCTGCACCGCCGAGTGCAATAGCCGTTCCGACGCCGATGATGTTTCCTGTTCCTATTGTGGAAGCAAGTGCGGTTGTAAGTGCCTGAAAAGGACTTATATCACCGTCAACATCGGGGTCTTTCGTTACGGAAAGTTTGATTGCCTTTAGGGTTTTACGCTGAATAAACTTTGTGCGGACTGTCATAAAAATGTGGGTGCCCAGCAAAATGACAATCATAGGCACTCCCCAAAGGAACTCGTCAAAGCTCTCAGCGAGCTTGTTAATCAAATCCATATTCTCTCTCCTTGTCTTTTAATCTTTATTTCAGGTTTATAATAGCCTTTATTCCTACAGTAACTTCTCAACCTCTGCCAAACCGTCTGCAACGGCATACAAAAGAGGCTTCTCCTCATCGCTTGCACCGTCAAGATCGGGCACCATAACTGTTTTGCACCCTGCACTGCTTGCTGATTTTATACCGTTGTGCGAATCCTCAAGTGCAAGGCACTCACAGGGCTTAAGCCCCAGCTTTTCTGCCGCAAGCAGATAAATATCCGGCTCAGGCTTGCCGTTTGCAACCATAGACGAGCAGACAATCTCGTCAAAATACTTGTACAAATCAAGCTTTTTAAGATACCTTTCAGCCCTTTCGGGGGGCGTCGCCGTAGCCAAAGCAAGCTTTAGTCCTTTCTGCTTTACACAGGACAAAAAATGTTTTGCTCCGCTTTTTGCCTCTATTCCGTTTTCTTCTATGTATTTATCCATAAGCTCAATACGCTTACATCTGACTGCGTCATAATCAAAATCTTCGCCGAACCAGCCCTTTAGCTTTTGAGATGCAAATTTTTTGTTCATTGAACGAATACCGAGGGCGTGGTGCAGCTGCATGGGGTGACCGTAAAAGCGGGCCGCCTCGCACCAAAACCGAACATAGAGCTTTTCGCTGTCGAGGATAACTCCGTCCATATCGGATATAACGCCTTTTATCTTCATTGCTTTCTCCTGCCGTAATCAAGTTTTAAATTAACCGCCGCAATTCCGAGTGAAATAAGAATCAGCGACGCAAGCGTCTGAATCTTAAAGATGTTCTCTCCCAGCATAAGTCCCGAAAGAACCGTTCCGAAAATCGGCACGAGCAAATTAAACACGGAAATTTTGCTTGCCGGGTGATATTTAAGCAAGGCTGTCCACACAGTAAATGCGGCAGCCGAAACAAACGCAAGCCATAAAAGTATAAGCATACCGAAAAGATTTTTAAAATCAATCACTCCGCCCAATAAAACGCCTATTGCCGTCAGTACAAATCCTCCGAGCATAAGCTGAAACGCGGTAAGCTCCGTCGGGTTTGTCCTTTGAGAAATTCCCTTAGCCATAAAATTTCCCGCCGTTGTACACACCGTTGAGCATAATATCAACACATCACCCAAAAGCGTGTCAAACGAAACACCGCCGACGCCGTTTATTGCAAGTACTCCCGCAAACCCAATCACGCATCCGATTACTTTGAGCAAAGTGAGCCTGTCGCTCTTAAAGAACAGCGGTGCAAGCAGCACCGTAAAAAAAGATGAGCATGAGGTTATTATGGAAGTGTTTGTACCGCTTGTAAAGCCTATGCCGACATATGTAAAAATATACTGCAACGCAGTTTGCGTAAGTCCGAGTGCAAGCACTCCCCCAAAACTGCTTTTGTGCGGCAGTGCAAGCTTTTTTTGAGATATGCAAAGATAAGCATACACCATTACGCCTGCCGCAAAAAAACGAATGCCTGCAAAAAGCAGCTTTGAGCCTATATCGCTCTCGGCAATAGCGAAAACAGAATATCCAAGCTTTATAAACGGAAACGCCGTCCCCCACAAAGCCGCACAAAACACGGCGGCAACGCAGGCAAACGCAGAGTTTTTGAGTATTGAACCGTTCTTCATAACCATTATCAATTCAAATATTTGTTTACGCTGTCAATACAGCCCGCACCGTCAGAGCAAGCAGTTATAACCTGTCTTAAAGGCTTTGTACGCACATCTCCTGCGGCGAAGAACCCGTCAACGGAAGTTTTTCCGCTTTCGTCCGCAACAATATAGCCTGCCTTGTCAAGCTTTACAAAGTCCTTTACAAGTTCGCTTCTCGGAGAAATTCCGACGGCAACAAAAACTCCGTCACACAAAAGCTTCTCCCCGTTTTTAAGCTCAACGCCCTCTACCCTTTGTTCCCCGATTATCTGCGACACCTCGGTGTTGTACAAAATCTCGGCATTTTCGGCATTTTTCAGCTTGTCTGCAAGCACCTTGTCCGCACGCAAAGTGTCGCGGCGGTGAATAAGATATACTTTTTTGCAAATTTTAGTAAGATAAACAGCGTCTGTCACGGCGGTATTTCCTCCGCCGATTACTACAGCCGTTTTATTTTTATAGAAAAATCCGTCACATACTGCACAATAGCCGACACCCTTGCCCAAAAGCTCGTGTTCGCCCTTTACTCCGAGTGTTCTGTGAGTCGCACCGAAACAGTAAACAACCGTTTTGGCTTTTAATTCGTTTTGGGCACAGCTTACGGTAAAAATTCCGTCCTGTTTTGAAATCTTTTGCACCTCGTCGTTTATCATCGGAGCGTTGAGAGCTTTTGCGTGCTCATAAAATTTCATAATAAGATCCATGCCGTTAATATTTTCAAAACCCAAGTAGTTTTCAATCTCTGATGTCTGCGTAATCTGACTGCCCATTGACGACGCCGTATCGACCAGCACAAAATCAAGGCCGCTTCTTGACGCATAAACTGCCGCCGAAAGTCCTGCCGCACCTCCGCCGCAAATAACCAAATCATAAAGCTTTTCCATATTAACGCTCCCTGCCTGTATATTTCAAGTAATAATATGCCCCAAATACCCGAACTTAATAAAACAAACGAAACAAGGCTGACTCAAAACGAGTCAGCCCTTATGTTGTCTGATTGTTAAACCAATACTAATCCGCAGTTAGACGCTTGCCGATATTTAAAATATGTCACCGTTTAACCGAAAATCGCTATGAAATTAGCCTTCCTTAACAACAGCTCTGATTACCTTTGCGATATGGGGCTGTGTGAGTCCAAATTTATCAAGAAGTTCAAGAGCGGGGCCGCTGTAGCCGAATGTGTCGTTTACACCGATCTTTGTAACCTTTACCGGACATTCCGCACTTGTTACATCGCAAACCGCATCGCCGAGTCCGCCGATTACATTATGCTCTTCAACCGTGATAATTCTTCCGGTTTCCTTAGCCGCCTTAACAATAATCTCTCTGTCAATAGGCTTAATTGTATGAATATTAATAAGGCGGGCGTTTATACCCTCAGCCTCAAGCTCCTTAACAGCTTTTAAAGCCTCGTTTACCACAAGACCTGTTGCGATAACAGCAACATCGTTACCCTCGTGAAGAGTAATACCCTTGCCAAGCTCAAACTCATAGTTGTCGGGGTCGTTAAAGGTATCAATAGCAAGTCTGCCGAGCCTGATATAAACGGGACCGTTATACTCAATAGCCGCCTTAGTAGCAGCCATCATCTCGTAGTGGTCGGCAGGGTTTAAAACAACCATGCCCGGAATCGTTCTCATAATGCCGATATCCTCAATACACTGGTGAGTTGCACCGTCCTCGCCGGTTGAAATACCTGCGTGGCTTCCCACAATTTTAACATTAAGGTGAGGATAAGCAACAGAGTTTCTTATCTGCTCAAAAGCTCTGCCTGTAGCAAACATCGCAAACGAAGCCGCAACGGGAATCTTGCCTGCCGCCGCCATACCTGCCGCAACGCCTACCATATTGCCCTCTGCAATACCGCAGTCGAAAAATCTTTCGGGAAATTCCTTTTTAAAAATGCTTGTTTTTGTAGCAGCCGCAAGGTCTGCGTCAAACACAACTATATCCTTATTTGTCTTTGCAAGCTCGCAAAGAGCCATACCGAAGCTCTCTCTTGTAGCAATTTTTTTAGTTTCCGACATCAGCAATCGCCCTCCAATCTGTCAATCTCAGCCTGAAGCTCGGCTGTTGCCTGTTCGTACTGTTCCTTGTTGGGAGCAGTGCCGTGCCAGCCAACCTGATTTTCCATAAACGAAACGCCCTTGCCCTTTACGGTTTTTGCAAGGATTGCCGTAGGCTTGCCCTTTACCGTCTTTGCCTTGTCAAGTGCCTGTGCAATCTGCTCAAAGTCGTGACCGTCAATTTTTAACACCTCAAAACCGAACGACTCAAACTTTTTGTCGAGAGGTTCAATTCCGGCAACATCTTCGACGGTGCCGTCAATCTGTAATCCGTTTTGGTCAACGATTACAACAAGGTTATCAAGATTATTGTGAGCGGCAAACATTGCTGCCTCCCAAACCTGACCTTCTTCAACCTCGCCGTCGCCCAAAACCGCATATGTACGATAGTCCTTGTTGTCAAGCTTTGCTGCGAGTGCCATACCGCAGGCAGCGGAAATACCCTGACCGAGAGAGCCTGTGCTCATATCAATGCCGGGTGTTCCTTTCATATCGGGATGCCCCTGAAGCATCGCACCTACATGGCGGAGAACAGTAAGCTCACTGAAGTCGAAGTATCCCTTCAGTGCAAGAGTTGCATAAAGACTCGGACAGCAGTGACCCTTTGAAAGAACAAAGCGATCTCTGTCCTGCCAGTCGGGTTCTTCGGGCTTAACATTCATTTCCTTAAAATAAAGATAAGTGAAAATGTCAGCCGCCGAAAGCGAACCGCCGGGATGACCCGATTTTGCGTGGTAAGTACCGAGAATTGCACCCATTCTTGACTTAGCGGCAAGAATTTTAAGCTGCTTGATTTCTGAACTATCCATTAAATACATTCCTTTCAGAAAAATATCGTTAGACCGTTTGCCGTGCTTCAACAGCAGAAGCACACAACTAATTTTAATTATACACATTCTCAAACAAATTTCAACAATTTTTTCCGAATCGTAAAAATAACAGCAAAATAAATGAATATCAAGCTTGAAACAATAGAGATTTGTGATATAATTTTATAGTAAAAACCTTATTTACCGTAAAAAACACTGCACTTTTGGAGGATAACTATGCTGCTGACAGCCGATGTTGGAAATACAAATATTAAATTCGGGGTTTATGACGGCGACAAGCTTAAATTTAAACTCAGAGTTTCTACCGACACCTCAAAAACAAGCGATGATTTTGCCGTTGAGCTGTATACTTTTTTTCAGATTTACAAAATTGACGCAAAGCAAATTGACGCAACAATAATAAGTTCCGTTGTGCCGAAGATCACCTCGCCGCTTGCATCGGCAGCTCAGACCGTTACAGGCAGCAAAAGCATGGTAATCGGGGCAGGAATAAAAACAGGTCTTAACATAAAAATCGACAACCCCGAAAAGCTCGGTGCGGATATTGTTGCAGGCTGCGTGGGGGCATACGAAAAGTACGGCGGACCGTTTGTCATGATTTTTATGGGTACGGCGACTGTAATAGTTTATGTCGATGAAAACAAGACCTATTTCGGCGGTGCGATTGCACCCGGTGTCGGCATTTCGCTTGACGCACTGACATCAAAGGGAGCTTTGCTCTCATCCGTTGACCTGAAAGCTCCGCCAAAGGTGATTTCAACAAACACAAAAGACTGTATCCGTTCGGGAATTATGTTCGGCACCGCCTCCATGGTTGACGGAATGATTGACCGCTTTTTTACACAGACGGGCAGGCAGTGCAAGGTAATTGCAACGGGTGGCTTTGCTCCCCTTGTTGCCGAAAACTGTGCTCACGAAATCATCTTTGACGAAAATGTAATTCTTGACGGACTAAACTATATTTACAAAAGAAATTGCAGTTAAACGATATATAATTCTTTTTTCGGAATCGGGATGTCTTATGCAGAAAAAAATACTTGATATATTACTTAATTCAAATCACTTTATCTCAGGTCAGGAAATATCCGATATGCTCGGTGTGTCCCGTCAGGCGGTGTGGAAAGCCGTAAACTCATTAAGGGAAGAGGGCTATGAAATCGAGTCCGTTACAAGCAAGGGTTATCGGCTTGTATCTTCTCCCGCTCATCTTAACGAAAAAAGGCTGAAAAGTCTTTTAAAAACCAAGATAATCGGCAAAAATTTAATCGTGCTCGATTCCGTAGGCTCTACAAACGATTATCTAAAACGGCTCGGAAGCGAGGGCTGTGAAAACGGCACCGTTGCAGCCGCACGGGAACAAACAAAAGGCAAGGGCAGACTCGGAAGGCAATGGCAGACAAAAAAGGACGACGGAATCGCGTTTTCTGTGCTTTTAAAACCTAACATCTCACCGTCGGAGGTGTCCTCTGTAACGCCTCTGGCAGGACTTGCCGTATGCAAGGCGTTGCGGGAATTTACAGGGCTTGACTGCTTTATAAAGTGGCCCAACGATGTTATAGTCGGGAACAAAAAGCTTGTGGGAATTTTAACGGAAATGAGTGCCGAGTTTGACGCCGTTGAGTATGTAATACCGGGCATAGGCATAAATGTCAGCCACACCTCATTTCCCGATGAAATTGCCTACAAAGCCACATCGATTTTGCTTGAAACCGGCAGACATATCGACCAAAACGAGCTTTTGGCGTGTGTTTTGCTTCACCTTGAGAATGAATTTTTAAAAACCAATCTTGAGCTTACCCCCTCTGTCAAAGAGGAATATACAAAGATGTGTGCCACGATCGGCAGAGAAGTAACCTTTAAAAGGGGCACCCGCAGGATAAGCGGTACTGCTGTAGGCATTTCCGACAAAGGGGAACTTGAGGTAATGCTCTCCGACGGCACAATTTGCGTTGTCAATTCGGGGGAAGTAACAGTACAGGGAATTTACTGATATCGAATACTAATATACAAACCGCCCAAGGCAGTGTCTTACAGCTAACTGTCTTGAGCGGTTTTTGTTTCGTGATTTTTTAAAGGACAGAACTAATACTAATACCTGATTAAATCCCAAAAATCTTTTTGGCGATAAATTTAAAACACACAACAAAGGGGCGGATACCGTTTCCGCCCCACAGAGTTATTATTTTTCGGTTTGATTATTTAAGCGTGTCCAAACACTGTTTAAAGGTTTCAATAATATACCATGCGTCATCGTCCGACAGCGTAGTATTCATCGGCAGAGTAAGCTGATTTTTGTGCATATTGTATGCGTTCGGATAATCGGAAATCTTAAAGCCTCTCTTGCTGTATGCCGAGAGCATCGGCAGCGGCTTAAAATGAACATTACACATAATTCCGTTTTCTGCCATCATATTGTAAAATTTATTTCTGTACTCCGCGTCCTTGCCGATAAAGCGTACAAAATAAAGATGTCCGCTGCTGCGGTGACTTTCATCGCAGTGGTTAAGCACCTGAATCGGCAAATCCTTAAATTCCTCGTTGTAAAGCTTTATAAGCTCGTGTCTTCTTTCGAGAATTTTATCATATCTTGAAAGCTGGGCCACTCCCAACGCCGCAAGAACATCGGGCATATTGCACTTATACTGAGTATCAACAACATCATACTCCCACGCCGCAACCTTATTCTTTTGATATGCGTCCTTTGTCTGTCCGTGAAGCGAGAGGAGCATGTACTGTCTGTACATTTCGTCTTCGTCAATTCCGTCGTGAGGTCTGTGCACAGCCGCACCGCCCTCAGCGGTGGTCATATTTTTTACTGCGTGGAAACTGAAATTTGTAAAGTCAGCTATTTCACCGCACATTTTGCCGTGCCTCATAGCACCGAAAGCGTGGGCACTGTCAGCCATTACAAATACCCTGCCGAATTTTTCCTGAATTTCGTTTTTAGGACGAAAAACGCTCTTTTTGCGTTCAACCGCCTCAAAAATCCTGTCATAATCGCACAACACGCCTGCAATATCAACAGGAATAACAGCCTTTGTATTATGATTGATTGCTTCCTCCATCTTGTCATAGTCCATCTCAAAGCTGCCGCTCTTGCAGTCAATCATCACGGGCTTTGCACCGACATGATAGATAATTGAAGCAGTTGCCGTATATGTGTATGCAGGCACAATAACCTCGTCGCCCGGTCCGATTCCCAAAATACGCAGTGTAAGCTCTGCACATGAGGTCTGGGATGACAGACAAACCGCCCTGTTTACATTGCAAAACTTCGCAATTCTGCTTTCAAAAAGCTTTGTTTCGGGGCCCGTGGTAATCCAGCCTGATTTTACTACTTTAATTACCTCATCTATTTCCGTCTGTGAAATATCAGGCGGTGAAAAAGGAATATTTCTCATTAAAATTCTCCCTTGCGTCATAATGACTTATCGGATAATTACGCTTTTATCAGCATTAAATCAAATGTATTCGTATATTATACAACAACAAATGGTAAATGTAAAGTTTAGAGCAAAAATCCGACTTATATTACAAAGCCCGTCCTGTTTTTTGTTTAAAAACCGTCTTATTTACGATTTATCCGTTTACCGCAGGACTAAGACTTATAAAACCGCCTGAAAACTGTTTTACCGCACAGAACAAAAAGCGGCTTGACGACATTTGACAAACCGCTCTGCGTTAAAATACCACGCCTTTGTAATCGTTTAATTTTTCAAAAATTTTATGTTTATGCAGTGACTTTTACCACATACAGCAAATTAGTTTTCCGAAAGCTGCTTTGCAAATATCTTTTTAAAAACAAAGCGTACAAACGGTCCTGCATAAAATATTTGCCAGAACAGTGCCATGGGAAAGTTTCTGACGGTTATTCCGAGCCAGGTCGGAATAACATTTGACACCCCCGAATAGTTAAACAAAATTGTTGCAAAAAAGCTCATAAACGGGCACATAAAGCAAACCGTAAGAGATGATATTGCAAGAATAATAAAAATCGGCTGAGTTTGCTCAGGATTTAATATTTTAAACGCTATCTTCTTTGTCACCTTTCCGACGAAGAAGAACTCAAGCAAAAATGCAATAACGCACATAATCGGCATTTCCGCAAGGGCATATAAAAATATGCTGTTGCTCATTTGTCCGCTTTCGACAGCTATGTTATAGCAAACCATTGCGTAAACCATAACTATAACCATAATCACTGTAAATACGACATCTTGAAATTTTGTTTTCGGCATAACCGCACCCCTTAAAAAATAAAATAACGAACAACAATTTAAGTGTTGTTCGTTATCATTCAAAGAATGTGCGTTTCCAATTTATACCCTAATATGCTGTTTTAACCGCATTACATTATAACATATATTTTAATTTTGTGTAAGTGTTTTTTGTTTGAGTTTTAATTTTCGGAATATTAAACAATTATTTTTATATTACTCTCCGTCAAGCTTTTGTATTTTGACATCTCCGCTTATTGTCCAAAAATCGAAATCCGACTCGCCGCTGCCGCAAACAAAACTTTCTCCGCTGTCAACACACCATATACTATGTTTTTACAACATATCACAAAGCACCTCGCCTGTCAAGGTACTTCATAATTAAAAAACAAAATTATCTTGCAAAAATTTTATAAATTAAACCTTATATTTTAACAATTTCTGTTTACCTTATGAAAAAGTTGTGATACAATTAAGTAAATATGTCGGCAAGCAAACTATTGGACTGCTGCCGTCGTGGTAATATTATGGATTTAATTAGGAGGTTTACTTTAATATGCCAAACACCAAAGCCAAAAGCTTGCCTCAGTCACGCTCTTTAAGAGAGCAGGGAAAGCTCAAGGCGTTTTTCTCAAACAACCGTTTCATAATTTTGTCATTTGCCATACCTTTTGTCATCATGACGATTGCTTTCGGTTTAATGGGAGTTTCTCCCGTGGGCTTTATCGGTGATATTGTCAATAACATCGCCTCGCTGTTCACAGGCAACCCTGCCCGTACTGTAGACGCAGGCGACCAGCAAATACTCGTAACCGACCTGTGGCATCAATACTATCCGTTTCTTGTTGACTTTCAGGACAAGCTGAAGAACGGTGAATCACTGTTTTGGTCATGGACTCAGGGCGGCGGCGTAAACTACTTTGCACTCATGTCCTACTACCTTGCGAGTCCGCTAAACTTTGTTTCGGTATTTATACCGAGCGATTGGCTCAGGGAATTTCTTATGTTCTCCGTAGTAATCAAGGTTGCCTGTGCAGGTATGTTTATGGCAATCTTTCTTCGCAGCGTGTTTAAAAAGAACGATTTTTCACTCGTTGTATTCGGCTGCTGTTTCTCGTTTTGTGCGTTCTTCATGGGCTACTACTGGAACACAATCTGGCTTGACACCGTGTGCATAACTCCGCTTGTTGCACTCGGAGCAGTAAAGCTTTTGACCGAAAACAAGTTCCGTCTTTATGTTGTGTCGCTTGCACTTTCACTGCTTGCAAACTACTATATCGGACTTTTCAGCTGTATATTTGTGCTTCTCATTTTCATTGCCTACAACATTGTAAAATGGCAAGGCTTCAAGGCATTTTTTACAAAGCTTTTGACAACAGGCGTATTTTCACTAATAGCAATAGGAATCACAGCATTTTTCCTGCTGCCCGCCTTTTTCGGACTGCAAAACACCAACGCAACAGGAAGCACATTCCCCTCTACATTTGACATAAACATAGGCGAAACTGACGATTTACTCGGCGTTCTTTCCGCTGTAAAAGAAATTATATCTAACTTTATCACATTCATTCCGCCTGCAACAAAAGAGGCTGACGCACTGCCGAATATCGCCTGCGGTACGGCGTCGATTGTACTCGGAATACTTTTCCTTACTTCTAAGAAAATTACGGTAAAGGAAAAAATCGTTGATTTGTGCCTTATTTTCTTCATGATAATAAGCTGTATAATCAGACAGCTCGACTACATATGGCACGGTTTCCACTTTACAAATATGATACCATACCGTTTCAGCTACCTTATTAGCTTTGTACTTGTCGTAATGGCATTCAGAGCGTTTATGCTTATTGATTTCAGCTCCTGCTGGGACATTCTGCTCGCAGCTCTCGGAACAGCTCTCGTTATCCTGCTTGCCGTCGGCACCCAGGAAGCTTACACAATCATCGGAACATCTGTCGCCGCAGTTGTTTTGTGCACGGTTCTTTTCCTGTACACCAGAAGAATCGTACCGAAGCAGGTAGCACTCATCGTACTGTCGGTAGTCATAATCGGCGAAAGCGTTGCAACGGCGTATATCGGCGTCAAGACAACAAGCGTTACCACAACATACGATTATCCGAGAGGCGGAGAAACTACCGCACAGGTAATTGACTATATGAACAGCCTTGAAGAAGACACAACGGAGCTTTGGCGTGCCGAAACAACTACCACGCAAACCCTCAACGACGGCTCACTCAACGGCTACAACGGACTTTCAATGTTTAACTCAATGGCAAATGTTGATATGACACGCTTTTTTGAAAACTTCGGTATGATGGGCTGGAAGAGCGGCAACAGGTACACATATGCCGAGGGTTCTCCTGTTACAAATATGTTTATGAACCTAAAATACATCATTGCCCGTGACGGAACATATCGTAACGGATATGATTTGGAAGAGGTTTACAGGGCAGGCAATGTAAAGCTTTTGGAAAATGAGCATTATATTCCTATGGGCTTTATGGTGAACAGCGACCTCTTGCAGTGGGTAGAAAACGACAACGAGGATCAGTTCAATCCCTTTGACACGCAAAGCGAATTTTTCAAACTTGCAACCGGTATTGAGGAATCTGTATACACTCCGCTTGAGGTTGTTTCACAGGGACATTATGACAACACAAAATTCACCGTAAACAAGTCGTCGTACGGCATCTATACATTTAACTGCACAGACGCATCGGTAACACCGCATGTAAAGTGGAACTATGAGGCTCCGAAAGACGGATATTACTGCATGTATGCAAAAATTTCGGGCGGTGACAACATAACCGTAATGCAGAATGATACGGCACAGACATCAACCTACGGTATGTCACGCCCCTATATCGCCTGCATAGGTTACTTTAACAAGGGTGACAAAATATCGGTTTATTCACAGCTTGAACAGGGACAATCGGGTTCGGCACAGGTTTATGTAAACCTGCTTAATCAGGAGGTTTTTGAACAGGGCTACGAAATAGTCAGCAAGGATGTTATGACTACCACAAAGCTTACGGGCAGCTCGATGGAAGGAACAATCAATGTAAGCGAGGAAGGCTTGTTCTACACCTCAATCCCATACGAAGAGGGCTGGACAGCCGAGGTTGACGGCAAGGCTGTTGAAATCACACCTGTAGGCGGCTCACTTATAGCCTTTAACCTGACAAAGGGCGAGCACGATATTAAGCTTGTTTACTATCCCAAGGGATTTTGGCCCGGCTTTGCACTCACCTGTGTGTGCATTGCTACCTTTGCACTGCTGTGTGTTTACACATACATTTACAGAAAACGCAAAAAGGACAGTGCTGTGCGTACCGTTGCAAATTCACAGTCGGAGCAAACGGAAGATGACAAAACAGAATAATCATTAAATATCGGGGCGGATTTTTGCTGGGGTTAGATAGCGATACTTTTTACATCTACCATGTTACGGCGGTCATGGTTGACAACTTGCGTCGGCTCCTGCTCGGTATCAACCTGTCCGA
>DXYF01000011.1 GCA_019415945.1 Clostridiales bacterium | reverse complement strand
TTTTTGAAGTATACTTAAGCTATTTACCCTAACTTCACTTTTTCATTTAAGCAAATTAAAGGGAAAGCAATTATGTAAAGATTATCACAATAAAGGACGGTAGGTATATGTTTAATTTATGTTTATTTATTTTTATATTTTACGCAGTGGGGCACTCTGCAAAGATAATACTTTTCGGCAGTTCAAAAAAACGCCCTCAACGCACAGCTTCAAAAGGCGGCAGTGTAAAATCACGCAGCGTACAGTACAAAAAACAGGCGGCAAAGCCGAAAATCACAAAAATTCCGTTATCAAAAACAGGACGCACGAGAAAAACACCGTGCGTCCTTGATTTTTTAATCAAATATTTAATATTGAAGTGGAAATTGCAAAGTAAATCAAAAGCGACAGGGAGTCGCAGACCGTTGAAATCAGCGGGTTTGCCATTACGGCAGGGTCAAAGCCTATTTTGCTTGCCAAAAGCGGAAGCGTCGCTCCCACAAGTTTTGACATCATAATAGTACCCAAAAGCGTGAGCGACACCACAAGGGCTATCATAAACGCATTGGGATTGCTGTGCAAATCGAAAATCATAAGTTTTACAAAATTTGCCGCTGCAAGCGTCAATCCGCAAAGGATAGATACTCTCAGCTCTTTCCACAAAACCATAAAAATGTTTTTAAATTCAATTTCACCGAGCGATACGGCACGGATAACCGACACCGACGCCTGAGAACCTGCGTTACCGCCCGAACCAGTAATCATCGGGATAAACGACGAAAGCACGATTACACTCGCAAGTGCTCCCTCAAACGAAGAAATAATTGCACTTGTAAATGTAGCCGAAAGCATAAGCACCAAAAGCCACGGAATACGCTTGCGGTAAATTCCGAGCACGCTTGTTTTCATATACGGTCTGTCGGAGGGCAAAACGGCAGCCATTTTTTCGATATCTTCGGTTGCCTCCTCCTGGATAACATCGATAGCGTCGTCGATAGTTACAATTCCGACGAGTCTGTTTTCGTTGTCAACAACGGGAAGTGCCAAAAAGTTATAGTTGGAAAACTTCTTTGCAACATGCTCCTGGTCGTCAAGAGTGTTTACGGAAATAACATTTTCCTCCATAAGCTCCCTTACAAGGTCGTCATCCTCCGCCAAAAGCAAATCCTTTACCGTTGTAATACCTATCAGCCTGTTGTTTTCGTCGGTAACATAGCAGGTATAGATAGTTTCCTTGTCAACGCCCGTTCTTCTTATTCTTTTGATTGCCATTTCCGCCGTCATCGTAGGACGAAGCACAATGAACTCCGTCGTCATAATAGAGCCCGCACTGTCCTCGGGATACTTCAAAAGCTCGTTTATCTGCTTTCTCATATCCTTGTCAGCCTGCCGCAAAATACGCTTTACGACATTTGCCGGCATCTCTTCAATAAGGTCAACGGCGTCATCGACAAACAGCTCGTCGACAACCTCTTTAAGCTCGCTGTCGCTTAATCCGTGGATGAGATACTCCTGTGTTTCATCATCCATTTCTACAAAGGTTTCTGCCGCAAGCTCTTTTGGCAATATACGAAAAAGAATAGGCGTTTTTTCATCCTGAAGCTCCTCAAAAACCGCAGCAATATCATACGGCTTCATCGTAGCAAGAATGTCACGCAGGGTATTAAACTTTTTTTCTTCAAGCAAAACCCTGATAGTTTCCGTAAGTGTTACGGTAACCTGTTCCATCATCCTTCCTCCTTTTTTGTTTTTCGGAGTAAAGACGAGTATCCGAGGGCGTACCGCACCCTAAAAGGCACGGAGATTTAAAACAAAATGAACGCAAAAGCGTGCATTTTTATAATACTTCGCCCGGGTACAACGCCTTTATTACCGTCTGCGTCCATTAAGTTCTCACCTCGTTTTAAAAATTGCCTTTTGCAAGGCTCACTAAATTATATTTTATTCTAATTTACAAGCCTTGTCAATATATTTTATCCCATACAAAACGGCATTACAATGATTTTACAAGTCAATAACAATTAACATTGTTAAGACAAAAAGCCGAGTGGCTCGACACTGGGTTCGAGCAGACAGATTGATATTATCAAACCTTCTTTGCCCGACCGTTTTCGAGCA
>DXYF01000010.1 GCA_019415945.1 Clostridiales bacterium | reverse complement strand
AGGAAAAGAAGAAAACCTACGCCGAGTACCGGCGTTCCCGTGAGGAAATGCGGGAACTTTTGACGGCAAAGGCCAATGTGGATCGGCTGCTGAAAATGGATGAGGAACAGAAAAAAGAACAAGAAAAAGACCACGGCCAGCGGTAAGCCGGTCATGGTCATAAGCGTCCATCGGACGCGTAGCCGCAGAATGAAATTCTGCGTTCAAAGGGGCTTGGGGGCGCTGCCCTCAACAAGCAAAGCAGAGGGGGAAATCACGTCAGGATTTTTCCCTCTGTGGGCCGAGTGTATTAACACCGGCATTGCTTGCCACTTTTGTTCGCAAACAATATCCGTATCCTTTACACGATGATTTACTTTTATTATCATAGTCGTAATAAGTATATAAACTACTTACATATAAGCACCTAAAATATGAAAGGGCTGATAAAATGATGACCTTTGAAAAGGTTTTAGAAGTATTCAACGATTACCTAAATAAAGATAGTGTTTTGGAGGTGGTGAACACTAAGCGAGGATACACCGTTATGATTTGGGATGAAAAAGATGAGCAATGGTTTGGTGTGGAACATTGCAAAGCCCCCGAGCTTTTACGGGATGCCTTACTTGATGGCTATCGTGATTTTTTAGAGCAACAACTTACTCATAACCGCAGGAGTTTAACCGAAACAGAAATCTTAGATATTCAAAACCGATGTGAACAGCTTTATGATTTGTGTGGAGAATAAAAAAATAACCTAAAAAGTGCGATAGCCTGTGTAGGTGTCGCACTTTTTTCAGTTGGCTTGGCTTACGAAAACAGCGTTAATTATTCCGCAGTTTCTCTTGCCTTTTTCAAGCCTTGAGCCGTAGCTTCCATCACGATAAGCTCCTTTTCTTCCATATCATTCAACAGTACATCAACTTGTTTGCGGCGATTGTTGTCGCCATCTTCATTGCATGGAAAAAAGAACTGGTCTACAGAGATGTCAAGCAAGGTAGTAATGAGATAAAATTTGTTAAGCCTTGGGTGCTGCCCCCTGTTCTCTATATACATAATAGAGCGTGGCGTAAGGTCTACCAGTTGGGCAAGATATTCCTGTGTCCACCCTTTTGCTTCCCGAGCTTTTTTTATCGCTATACCTAACGGCTTAAAATCAAGTTTTCTTTCATCTTGGTACATTTTAATATCATCCTATATCATTGTACATTTCGGGTGATGATATTTGAACGAAGTATGATTTTATGTTTAGTAGTGTATAATTTCGTATTAGTGGAGAGAAACTTGCTATTATTCGTCATTCCGTATATAATAATTATATACTCTTTGCGAAAGGAAGTTGATATTATGAATTACATTTCTGTGAAAGCCGCTTCTGAAAAATGGGGCATATCGGAAAGACGGATACAAAAATTATGTGAGGAAAATCGCATTGACGGAACTGAAAAATTTGGTCGTGCATGGATGATACCAAAAGATGCAGAAAAACCCGTTGATGGACGTATGAAAACAAGGAACAAACAGGAGGAGAATCATGGAATTTAATGAAAAGCTACAACAGCTTAGGACTGGAAAGAACTTAACGCAGGAACAACTTGCGGAGCAATTATATGTATCAAGAACAGCCATTTCAAAATGGGAAAGCGGCAAGGGTTACCCTAACATTGAGTCGCTCAAGTGTATTTCTAAATTCTTTTCTGTGACCATAGATGAACTGCTATCGGGCGAAGAACTGATTACACTTGCCGAAACTGAAAATCGTTCCAACTTGAAAAAAATTTACAGTTTCATTTATGGAATATTAGATATGATGGCGGTTACTTTTATACTTTTGCCGTTGTATGGTAACCTTGTTGACGGATATATTTATTCTGTCAATCTACTTTCATTTACAGACACTACCCCAATATATCTTGCAATCTATTGGATTGTTTTTATTGTTTTGATTGCACTTGGGATAGCGAAACTGATGTGTGTTTGTTTTGAAAAGGAATCATGGAGCAACATAATCACAAAATGCTCTCTCGTGCTGAGTACGCTTTTTATCTGCTTCTTCGCTGCGGCAAGACAACCCTATGTAACCGCCCTTATGTTTCTGCTATTTGTTGCTAAAATATTTGTCTGGATAAAGCAAACCCAAACAAAGTAAAATGCCATAAACCCTTTAAAATAGGCTCTGACACGATAAGTGTCGGAGCTTTTTTCGTGCTGACATCTATTGTGTCGGCATTGTGACGGTAGATTTCTTGGCTTCTATGCAATACTCGTGGATAATAAGATTGTGGTCAGCGAAAACAAGAACAGCAACCCACGGAAAGGAGAATCAAATATGGATTATATCATTGAAACAGAAAATCTTACGAAGCGATACGGAACAGCCACCGTTGTCGATAAGGTAAATCTTCATGTGCCAAAGGGCAAAATTTATGGTTTGCTCGGCAGAAACGGAGCAGGCAAAACCACAGCAATGAAAATGATGTTGCAGCTTGCTTTCCCAACGGAGGGAACGGTACGCTTGTTTGGCACAAACTATAAGGAAAATATCCATACCCTTTATAGCAAAGTAGGCTCTATTATCGAAACACCGGGATTTTACAGTAATTTAACAGGGTATGAGAATTTGCAAATTCTCGCTAAACTGCGAGGGGGAGTATCTAAAAGTGGAGTAGAAAAAGCTCTTGAAGTTGTGGGGCTGCATAAGGAGAAAAGAAAAGTCTTTTCCGATTATTCCCTCGGAATGAAGCAACGGCTTGGTATTGCCGCCGCCATTATGCACGAGCCGGAGCTTTTAATACTTGACGAACCGATTAACGGACTTGACCCCATTGGAATAGTTGAAATACGCTCATTTTTATCTGAACTTAGTCACAATCATGGCATTACCATTTTTATCTCAAGCCATGTTTTAAGCGAGATTGAACAGATAGCAGATATTATCGGCGTTATGCACGAGGGGCATTTAGTAGAGGAAGTGAATATATCCGAGCTTCACAAAAGGAATCGAAAATACATTCAATTTGATTTATCTGACAGTGAGATAGCCGGAAAGATTTTAGAAAACCACTACCACATGACGGATTTTACAGTGCAGGACGGTACGGTGAGAATTTATGACTTTAGCCAAAGTGTTGGAGAAATCAATCGAGAATTTGCACGAAATGGACTGCTCGTGACAAGGATAAATGATAGTGAGGAAAACTTAGAGGACTACTTTTCTAAACTGATTGGAGGTGGCGGTATTGCTTAATCTTATTTCTTGTGAATTATTAAAACTAAAGCGTTCAAAAATGGTGCTAATTAGTGTGGCAGGGGTATTATCTACCCCACTTTTGATGTTAATAGAAGCCTTGCAAACACATTTTGATAAGCCGGAGATTATCTTTACCTTGTCTGACATATACAGCGACAGTGTACTGTATATCATGCTGCTGGTAAACATTATGATATATGTGGCAATTGCAGCTTACTTGTTTAGCAGAGAGTACACAGAAAGCACCCTCAAAACCATATTGCCCATACCCATTTCAAGGACAAAACTATTAATTGGAAAATTTTGCACCCTGCTTCTTTGGATTGTTATGCTAACCCTTGTAACATGGGCAGGTATATTTATCGTTTGTGGGCTATATGACGCTGTCTTTACATTGGAGGGATATAGCTTACTAGTGGCAATAGTATGGCTCCCCAAGTTTTTGTTTGGCAGTATCCTGATGTTTTTAACAGTTTCTCCTTTTGTGTTTGTTGCTATGAAAACAAAAGGATTTGTCGCCCCGATGATTGGCTCTGCCGTGATTGTCATGGGAAGTGCCGCACTTTCAAATCAAGAATGGGGAGCGTTGTATCCGTGGACAGCCACCTATTTCTTGGTGCAGGGTAAACTTCAGAGTACCGGCTATCCTACACTGCTGTCTGTATCTATTATTATTCTTGTATCAGCAGTTGGTTTTCTTATGACCTTTCATCATTTTAAAAAGGAGGATTTGAAATAATGGTACTTGATTTTATAGAAATTTTAAAAGTTATTTTTCTTGGAATTGTTGAGGGTATTACTGAGTGGCTACCTATCAGCAGCACAGGACATATGATTCTTGTGGACGAATTTATCACACTTAATATGAGCGAAGCATTTAAAGAAATGTTTTTTGTTGTTATTCAACTTGGAGCTATACTCGCAGTGGTTGTAATGTTTTGGAACAAGATGTTTCCCTTTCAATTTAAGAACAAAGCACAGTCAATTGTTAAAAAGGATACTTTCTCGTTGTGGTTCAAGGTTGCGGTAGCTTGTGTACCGTCAGCTATTATGGGGATTCTATTTGATGATTATTTGGATGCTTACCTCCAAACCCCCATTGTGATTTCAATCATGTTAATCTTTTATGGTTTGTTATTCATTCTCATAGAAAATTGGAATAAAAAGCGTACTCCTACTACTATGGCACTTTCTGACATCAGCTATAAAACAGCAATCTTGATAGGGGCATTTCAAGTGTTATCACTTATACCCGGCACATCACGGTCGGGAGCAACGATTATAGGTGCTTTACTCATAGGAGTTTCACGAGTGGCAGCAGCAGAGTTTACTTTTTTCCTCGCAGTACCTACTATGCTTGGAGCAAGTGCTTTTAAGCTGTTAAAATTCGGGTTTGAATTTACAAGTGCAGAACTGCTCGCTCTTGTTCTCGGTATGGCTGTGGCATTTGCGGTATCTGTCTTAGTAATTAAATTCCTAATGAACTTTATCAAAAAACATGATTTTAAGGTGTTTGGTTGGTATCGAATTGTGCTTGGTATACTTGTTGTACTTATAAAATCTTAATAATGCGTTTTCTTTGTGCGCGAATAAAAATGCCAGTTGGTCCTTAAGATCAGCTGGCATTTTTGTTTCTGGGGATGGAAAACAACCCAGAGATTCTCGTTGTCGATCTCCTCCTGATTTTAGTTTGCATGGTGAATTTTGCAAATTGAATCTACAGGAGGTTAATAATGGGATTTAATTATGGATATGAGAAAAAGAAGTTTGATAGTAGATGGAAGCGTTTAGAAGTTGAGTATTGTGATGCAGGGATGAGCGAAGAACAGATTGCTGCCATGAAAGAATATGACTGGGCATGGTTTTGCAGTCAAAGGGTTTTTCAAAACCATACGCAACCAATACCTTGTGAACAATATGATGAAGTATGTGGTCAATCACAGCTGTTCCGAAAGTTTGCATCGTTATCTTATCAATGGGATGTTGATAAGATTGATCAAACGCGATATGGATGGTTGGCTTCGGTGGAAAACGAACAACTACTGTTGAGATTGAAGAAGCTGTCGAAGAAAGATTTGGAGCTATTGACATTACTTTTTGTGGATGGTTATCGTCAAATTGATGTAGCACGTCTTTGGCATTGTTCCAGAAGTGCTGTTGCACAAAGATTTAAAAAAATAAAAAAATTTTTGAATAACACTTAACAAATGAAGCGTATCAGTGCCTACCCATTGAGGGAAGAACATTCTCCCAATGTGGAGCTTGACAATTTCATAGACGGCATTTCCGGTACATAACCTATGTACGAGCGAATCAGGCACGCCGCGAAGATGGACAGCCCCAGGAGGTGATGAATAGGACTGTTCCGAGCGATCCACGTCAGCCTGATACCCGAAAGTGGCATTTCAGGGCGCGATGACTGCATAGGGGTTAAAGATACTTCCTCACGGCCTCCTAAAGACTTGGGGGGAACTCTGCGGCGCACGAGTAAAACGACGCTGTGGAGTTATGACAGCCGCGCCAGCGGAGACCGGAATGTCCCCATCGCCAGGGGTGCGTGGCAAATGTGGCGAGTAAATTTTTCAAAGTCAGATACCATGCGCTGGCAGCTTCGGTTGCCAGCGCATTCATGTGATTTTGAAAGCAACAACCACATCTTTGACAGAAAGGGGGACCACCTATGGAAAAATTGATTTCGCGGAAAGAGGCTGCCAAATTACTGGGGATTAGCATTGCCACTTTGGATGCAGCTCGAAACAGTGGGCTAATTTCCTATGTTCAGTATGTGCAAAATGGTTGCGTGTACTTTACAGATGCTGGCCTTCAGGAGTATATCGCAAAATGCACCCATCGTGCAAAGCCAGTGGAAAAAAGCGCTACATACCGCAAGCTGCGAAGTGTCCGAGCTTGAGCTGTTCCGTATCCTTGCTGGAACCTAATATGTCTGATAAAACAAAGGTACAGCGCTGGACATTATTCTTAGGAGGTGACGGAATTGGCAAAAAGAAAAAGGGCAATTCCTCAATATGGTACGGTCGTGCTTAACGGCATTGAATATTATAGAACCAGAGTCGAAGATTCGGATGGAAACAGAGTGGCGCTTTATGCAAAGACGCCCGAAAAGCTTTATGACAAGGAACTGGAGGCGTTAGAGCAGATTGACAGTACTACGTTTCGTCGAAGATCGCCTACGGTTGCTGAGTACTGTGAGAAGTGGCTGCTGATGCAGTCCGTCCATGTTCGGGCCACCACCTTGACAGATTATACCTCTAAGGTGCGGCGGCACATTATTGGAGGGCTGGGAGACAAGAGAATGGCTGATGTATCCCTGGATGACATCCAACTTGCCCTCGTACCTGTTTCCAAGAAGTCGGCTTCGGTTTATAAGTCTGTGGTGATTCTCTGCAAGTCCATTTTCCGGGCGGCCAAGGAGAGCCATGTGATTGACGAGGACCCGACCATATACCTGGATGCAAAGGGAGGAGTTCCCCAGGAAGAAAGACAGGCATTGACGGATGAACAGGTTGAGCGGCTTTTGGACACGATCCGGGATTTGCCGCCCTATGTATTTGTGATGATCGGTTTATATGCCGGTCTGCGCCGGGAAGAAATCCTGGCGCTGCAATGGGATTCTGTGTATCTGGATGCAGAGGCTCCGTACTTAACGGTACGGCGGGCATGGCACACAGAACATAACAGGCCGGTCATTCTTACCGAGCTAAAGACCAAAGCGGCACAAAGAAACATTCCTCTCCCGGTCTGTCTGGTTGAATGTCTGAAAGATGCAAAGAAAAAATCCACTTCGGATTATGTGATTGCCAATCGGGACGGTGATCCGCTATCCTATACACAGTTTAAGCGGCTGTGGCAGTATATTGTGACGCGGACTGCAAAGCCGAGAATGGCCAGAAAACTTGTGGACGGAAAGTATGTAAAATATATGCTTTACCCGAAACTTGGAGAAAAAGCCAGGAATAACGGCCATGTGGTATATAGCCTGGATTTTGAAGTGACACCGCATCAGCTGCGGCACACCTACATCACCAATCTGATTCATTCTTCGGTGGACCCCAAAACGGTACAATATTTGGCGGGCCATGAAAGCAGCAAAATCACGATGGACATTTACGCAAAGGTCAAATACAACAGGCCGGATGATCTTGTCAAAGCAATGGGCTGTGCCTTTGACTTATGGGACGCTGTGTAAGTTCCGAACAATTCAGAAAATGAAGTAAGAGCGAGACAAGGATGTCTCGCTCTTAGTTTTTCCTTGGCCGTATCTTTGATTCAATTTGAAATCTCTGATAAAAAGGAGGTGTAGATACATCACCACGCGAGAAAGGAAATTAATTATGGCAAAGAAGAAAAAAAACATACCTCAATATGGAACCGTCACACGAAAGGGTGTCCTGTATTACAGAACCCGGATTCTGGACGCAGACGGCAAGCAGGTGAGCTTGTATGGGACTACCTGCGAGGAACTGTACGATAAAGAGCAGGAGGCGAGACGCCAGGTAGCGGAGATCATCTTCCACCGGGAGCATCCTACTGTGGCCGAGTATTGTGAGAAGTGGCTGTTGATGCAATCCGCAAAAGTGTCGCCGGCTACACTGAAGGGCTACGCCTCCAATATGAAGAACTACATTATCAAGCCTTTGGGAGATATGTATATGGAGGAAGTAACAGCGGATGATATTCGTCTGGCGCTGATCCCATTGTCCAATAAGTCCGAGAGCCTGCACAATACGGTGAATATGCTCCTCAAGTGCATTTTTTACTCGGCAGAGCGGAGCCAGTTGCTGGAATACAATCCGTGTGAGGGGATTTCGGCAAAAGGAGGGAAACCGACCCAAAAGAAAGATTCGCTGACAGACCAGCAGGTGGAAGTGCTGCTGGAAACCGTCAAAGGACTTCCGCCGTATCTGTTTACCATGATCGGCTTATATGCCGGTCTGCGCCGAGAAGAAGCTCTCGCCTTGCAATGGGATTGTGTGTTCCTCGATGCACCCACTCCATATATCTCTGTGCGGCGCGCATGGCGATCAGAGCATAACAGACCGGTTATCTCTACAACGCTTAAGACGAAAGCAGCAAGAAGGGATATTCCCATTCCCAAATGCCTTGTGAATTGTCTGCGGGAAGCCAAGGCTGCCTCCAAATCGGAATATGTGATTGCCGATAGTGAGGGACAGCCCTTGTCATATTCGCAGTTCAAACGTGTCTGGCAGTACATCGTTGTTCGGTCTACCAAGGAGCGTACCTATTATAAGTATGTGAACGGACAGAGCATCAAGTACACTGTTCAGCCGAGTCTGGGAGGACATCAGAAAAACAATCCCAACATTGTGTATAGCCTGGACTTCGATGTGACACCGCACCTGCTGCGGCATACCTACATCACCAATCTTCTGTATGCAGGTGTTGACCCCAAGACGGTCCAGTACCTTGCCGGACATGAGAACAGCAAGACAACTATGGACATCTATGCAAGAGTAAAGTATAATAAACCAGAACAGCTATTCGATGTAGTAAATTCTGCATTTCATCAAGCTGTCCCCTCGTAAAAGTGGCCTGTTTTTTGGTTAAGGAATAGGACAACCGAGGGGCCGAGGCTCAAAAAAGCCCGGAATATCAAGGAAAATCATCGCTCAGACGATTGAAGTACGGCCTCAAGGCTGCCCGTCGCGCTCCGCAGTTCTCAAAGAGATAATTTCATTTTATCGCAGATTTATCCCGAAGATTTGTTCTTCGGGATTTTTTGTTGCTGTTTTAAGTGTCGAAAAACAGTAAAATATCAAACAAAAAGGGCTGTTCTTTTGAACAGCCCTAAAGTTTTGGGATTTTATTCGATTGCACTGTCGAGGTATTCCATAAGTTCCTCGTCGTCCTTTTTTTGCTTATCCTTAACAATAAGGAAAGCGGTCAGTGCAGCGGAAAGAGCAGCCACTGCTGATATGATACCGATAATCAAAGCGAATTTTTTGTTTTTCATATTGAATCCTCCAGTTCGACAAGGCGTTGACAAGGCTGACGCCGAATTTATAGTAGTAATTTATTATCTGCTGATTGTATAAATATATTCTAAACATTTTTTATAAAAATGTCAACATAAAAACAAAAAAAGCAGAGAAAATCTCTGCTTTAAGTGCAATAGAATATTCAGCCGATCTGACATCAAGCCGAAGCGTTGAGCCTTTTAGCAAGAGAAGACTTGCTTCTTGCTGCTTTATTCTTGTGAAGAATACCCTTAGCTGTTGCCTGGTCAATTTTCTTGATAGCAAGACGAACTGCCTCTGTTTTGTTGTCAGCGTTAGTGTCAACTGCGATATAAGCCTTCTTAATTGCTGTTCTCAAAGCTGATTTTGTAGCCTTGTTGCGAGCTGTTTTAGTAGCGATAACCTTTACACGCTTTTTTGCAGATTTAATGTTTGGCATTGTCCCACCTCCTTAAAATATCGGTCATATGGGTATTATAATACCACAAAAACATATAAAACGCAAGTGTTTTTCAAAAAAAACTGCGAATTTTCGCAGAATTTAAGCAAAAACTTTTTATATAACTATATATTGTATATGCAAGTGTTTGTGCTTCAATATAGCGATTAAAAATAAAGTCAAATTTTTGCGTTTCAGTGTTTCTTTTTTGAAACTAAATAGATTATTACAAATGCCGCCAAAAATACGGCAAGCACGATTTTGTATATGATTCCGGCGGTGTCTGAAAACATTTGATATCCCGCAAAGGCTTCAAGTGCATACCAAACGGTCATAAAAACGAAACACAAGGAAACAACAAAAGCGTACGGTGCTTTTTGTTTTATGCCCACGGCAAAGGTCAGCAGGGCAAGAACCGCCCACAAAAACACATATATGTTTTGCATAAATTCAGTCATAAAATAATCCTTTCCAAATCGGTTGTATAGCTATTATAAGCTTTGCCGCGGCTTGTGTCAACTAAAGCAAACTCCAAAAACTTTTGAAATTTTTTAAAATCTTTTTAATTATTTTTGGTATTATATTAAAATTTTTTAAAAAATCTATTGACTTTTACTGACTTTGGTATTATAGTAAGGATAAAGCAGTTAGCACTCGTACATCGAGAGTGCTAAAACAGCAAAAACCGACTTCATAACAGAGAGGTGAACGGTGTGGAGCTGGCTTCAAGAAAACAAAAAATACTTTCGGCGATTGTAGAGAGCTTTATCCGCACGGGTGAGCCTGTCGGTTCAAAGACTCTGATAAACGAGGCAGGGCTTGATGTTTCTTCCGCTACGGTGCGAAACGAAATGGCTGACCTTACAAACAGAGGATTTTTGATACAGCCGCACACCTCGGCAGGGCGTGTTCCTACAACGCTTGGCTACAGGTATTATGTAGACAATATAATGAAAGTTACTCCGCTGTCGCAAAGCGGAAAAGACTACATTGAATCAACGCTTTTACAATGTTCGGATTCCCCCGAAAGCATACTCGAAGGTGCCGCAAGCCTTGTGTCGCAGCTTACCGACCTCATATCGGTTGCGACAACTCCCGACGGCGAGGAGAGCAGGGTACGCAAAATCAGTTTTGTTCAGACCGGCTCTCACACGGCGATGGCAGTTTTGATTGTATCGAACGGAATTATAAAAACAAGGCTTTTCAGGTGTGAGTTTATAATAACCCCTGAAATTCTTGAGATTTTTGACAAGGCTCTCAACGAAATTTTTTCGGGCGTTAAGCTGTCGTCAATAAATCGGCCGTTTATTCAGACTGCGGCGGCAAGATTCGGCGAGCTGTCGCTGTTTATGCCGTCAGTGCTTACGGCAATTCAGGAGTGTGCAAAAAACGCCCGTGAGATCAGCATATGTCACAGCGGATATTCAAAGCTTATGCTTTTGTCCGAGATTGACTTTGCGGCGGCAAGAGGTATGTTTGAGTTCTTAAACAACGAGCATGACCTCTCGTCAATGCTTTTAAATATGCCGAAAAGCACCTGCGTTGTTATAGGCAGAGAGAACAGCAGAACGGAGCTTTCTCAAAGCTCGGTAGTCGCAGCACGCTATACGGTGGATTCAAAGCCGTCGGGTGTGATTGCGGTTGTGGGACCGCTGAGAATGGATTACGCAAGAGTAATTTCAATTCTTGACAGTGTTTCTCAAACGGTGGGAACGCTGATAAGCGAGCTTATAGAAATACAACAATAGTCCCCTAAGGAGGATAAAAATGGCAAAGAAGAAAAAGGAATACGACGAAGAAATAAAAGAAACAAAACAGACGAAAGACGAAGAAGAGCAGACAGCCGGGGCAGAGGAGGAAACTCCCGATGTACAGGCTGGAAGCGACGATAAGGTGTCAAAGCTTGAAGAGGAGCTAAAGACGCAAAAGGATAAATATATAAGGCTTGCCGCAGAATATGACAACTACCGCAAGCGTACTGCAAACGAAAAGCTGTCGATTTACGACGACGCAACGGCTAAGGCGGTTACGGAGCTTTTGCCCGTGGCTGACAGCGTGAGAATGGCACTTGAAAATCTTGCAAACGCAGACCCCGAAATTATAAAGGGCGTTGAGCTTATTTCAAATCAGCTTGATAAATCCTTTGAAAAGCTCAAAATCGAGGCGTTCGGCAAAGTGGGCGATGAATTTGACCCCAATCTGCACAACGCAATTTCAAAGGTTGAAAACGAAGAACTTGGGGAAAACACCATTGCACAGGTTTTTCAGACCGGATACAAAATCGGAGATAAAATTATTCGTCACGCAATGGTGCAGGTGGCTAACTGTTAAGCAATTTTTAATTAATGCATATTACTGATATTAAAATATAAAATTAAATTTACTGGAGGAATTTATTATGGCAAAGACAATAGGTATAGATTTAGGTACAACAAACTCCTGCGTAGCAGTAATCGAAGGCGGCGAGCCTGTAGTTATCGCAAATGCAGAGGGTGCAAGAACAACCCCGTCCGTAGTTGCATTTTCAAAGGACGGCGAAAGAATGGTAGGTCAGGTCGCAAAGCGTCAGGCTATCACAAATCCCGACAGAACAGTATCTTCAATCAAGAGAGAAATGGGTACCGCTCACAAGGTTTCAATCGACGGCAAGAATTATACTCCACAGGAAATTTCCGCAATGATTCTTCAGAAACTCAAGGCTGACGCAGAAGCTTATCTCGGCGAAACCGTTACACAGGCAGTTATCACCGTTCCCGCATACTTTACCGACGCACAGCGTCAGGCTACTAAGGACGCAGGTAAAATCGCAGGTCTTGATGTAAAGAGAATCATTAACGAGCCTACTGCCGCAGCTCTTTCTTACGGCGTTGACAAGGAAAATGACCAAAAGGTTATGGTATATGACCTCGGCGGCGGCACATTCGATGTATCTATCATCGAGATGGGCGACGGCGTTCAGGAGGTTTTGGCAACCGCAGGCAACAACCGTCTCGGCGGCGACGACTTCGACAAGAGAATCATCGACTGGATGGTTTCTTCATTCAAAACAGAAACAGGCATCGACCTTTCATCCGATAAAATGGCTATGCAGAGATTAAAGGAAGCAGCTGAAAAGGCTAAGATTGAGCTTTCGGGCGTAACAACATCGTCTATCAATCTTCCGTTTATCACAGCCGACCAGACAGGTCCTAAGCACCTTGATCTTACACTTACAAGAGCAAAGTTTGATGAGCTTACATCAGACCTTGTTGAGGCTACAATGGGCCCTGTTCGTTCTGCTCTCTCAGACTCGGGTCTTCAGATCGGTCAGATCGACAAGGTTCTTATGGTTGGCGGTTCTTCAAGAATTCCTGCTGTTCAGGAGGCTGTTAAGAAGCTTATCGGCAAGGAGCCGTTTAAGGGCATTAACCCCGATGAGTGCGTAGCAATCGGTGCTGCAATTCAGGCAGGCGTACTCGGCGGCGAGGTTGACGGACTTTTGCTTCTTGATGTTACTCCGCTTTCACTCGGCGTTGAAACAATGGGCGGCGTAATGACAAAGATTATTGACAGAAACACAACTATTCCTACAAAGAAGAGCCAGATTTTCTCAACTGCCGCTGACAATCAGACGCAGGTTGAAATCAATGTACTTCAGGGTGAGCGTGAGTTTGCACGCGACAACAAGCAGCTCGGTCTGTTTGCTCTTACCGGAATTGCTCCTGCAATGCGTGGTATTCCGCAGATTGAGGTTACATTTGATATCGACGCAAACGGTATTGTAAATGTATCTGCAAAGGATCTCGGAACAGGTAAGGAACAGAAGATTACAATTTCATCTTCAACAAATATGAGCAAGGATGATATTGACAAGGCTGTCAAGGAAGCTGAGCAGTTTGCTGCCGAGGACAAAAAGCGTCGTGAGGCAGTTGACGCAAAGAACGAGGCTGAAAACATGGTTTATCAGGCTGAAAAGCTCATAACAGACAGCGGCGATAAGCTTGCAGACGATGACAAGAACACTCTTAACACAAAGATTTCTGCTCTTAAAGAGGCAATCTCAAAGGACGACGCCGACATGATGAAAGCGGCTAAGGAAGATTTGCAGAAGGCTCTTTATGATGTTTCCGCAAAGCTTTATCAGCAGGCTGCTCCTCAGGGCAACCCGCAGCAGGGTGCACCCGATATGGGAAATGCACAGCAAAACGGCGGCGACCCGAATGTTTATGACGCCGATTTCAAGGATGTTGACGATAACAAATAATTAATGTATAATGGTTTGTCAAAGGAGCTGTTTGTCATAGCAGCTCCTTTGTTGAGTATCGCATTGCTGCGGATTATCAGGGAGTGTATTTATGGCTGAAAAAAGAGATTATTACGAGGTGCTTGGCGTTCAAAAGGGTGCAAGCGACGACGAAATAAAAAAGGCATACAGACAAAGTGCCAAAAAATATCACCCTGACCTTCATCCGGGTGACAAACAATGTGAAGAAAAATTTAAAGAGGTAAACGAAGCTTACGAGGTTTTGTCCGACAAGGACAAAAGAGCTCGCTATGACCAGTTCGGTCACGCAGGAGTTGACCCGAATTTCGGAGCAGGCGGTGCAGGCGGTTCAAGTCCGTTCGGACAGGGAATCGACCTCGACGATATATTCTCAAGCTTTTTCGGAGGATTTGGAGGCAGACGCTCAACCAACGCAAACGCCCCGATGAGAGGCAGCGATGTTGAGGCGAGCATTTATATTACCTTTGAAGAGGCGGCAAAGGGATGTAAAAAGAATATAAGCTACAACTGCGTTACAACCTGCGGCGAGTGTCACGGAACAGGTGCTCAGGCAGGTTCGTCGCCGAAGACCTGTTCAGCCTGCGGCGGTTCGGGCAGAGTTACATTAAATCAGAGAACGCCGTTCGGTGTTGTTCAGACCCAGCGTACCTGCGACGCCTGCCACGGCAAGGGTAAAATTATTGACAATCCCTGCCGTAAGTGCGGCGGTTCGGGCAGGCAGCGTAAAAACAAGACGGTTGATGTCACGGTTCCGGCAGGAATTAAGGACCAGCAGATTTTAAATGTAGGCGGCAGGGGCAATGCAGGCTACAACAACGGACCTGCGGGCGACTTGCATGTATATGTAAATGTGCGTCCTCACCCCATTTTTGAACGCAGGGGCGACGATGTGTGGTGCGACACGCCGATAACATTTGCACAGGCGGCTCTCGGAGCAGAGCTTGTTGTTCCGACGCTTGACGGCAAGGTTTCGTACACTATTCACGAGGGCACACAGCCGGGCGATGTGTTTAAGCTAAAGGGCAAGGGTATCCCGCACCTGGGCGGCAGAGGCAGAGGCGACCAGTATGTCAGAATGACGATTGAAGTCCCGAAAAATCTCAATGCAAAGCAAAAGGAGCTTATAAAACAGCTTGACAAAAGCACAACGGATAAGAATTATGCCCAGAGAAAGAGCTTTTTTGAAAAGCTGAAGAATTTATTTAACGAGTAGTTTTATTTTTACCTTTTATAATTTTACGGCCTTGTGAACACAGTGTCACAAGGCTTTTTTGCTTTATAGGAAACTGCTCTAAAACGGTCGGGCAAAGAAGGCTTGATAATATCAGCCTGTCTGCTCAAATTGCGTGTCGAGGCACTCGACTTTTTGTTGAATCTTAAATTTTTTTGTGATAGAATATTCATAAATTATTAAAGTATGTATTTCGGAGGATATATGGAAAAGTGGACGGAAATTAAAATTGCAGTAGACGCACAACGCATTGACGAGGCAAGTGATATTGCAAATGTTGTTGTGCCTTACGGCATATACATTGAGGATTACGCAAACCTTGAGCAGGAGGTTGAGGATATTGCTCATATTGACCTGATTGACGAGGAGCTGTTGAGCAAGGACAGGCAAAAGGCTTTCGTGCACATATACCTTGAGTCTGATGTTTCCCCGTCGGAGGCGGTGGCGTTTCTGTCAGAACGCTACAACGCACAGGGTATTGAACATTCTATTGAGCTTCTTGACTGTGCCGAGGAGGACTGGCGAAACAACTGGAAAAAGTATTTTAATCCCATCGAGGTGGGCAAAAGTCTGCTCATTCGCCCGAGCTGGCGTGACGATTACGATGCAAACGGCAGGATTGTGCTCAATATCGACCCGGGACTTGCGTTTGGTACGGGCGGTCATGAAACAACAAGGCTTTGTCTTGAAATGTGCGAAAAATACCTGAAAAAGGGCGACAGCGTGCTTGATGTGGGATGCGGCAGCGGAATACTTTCCATTGCAACGCTTTTACTCGGAGCCGATAATGCGGTAGGCGTTGATATCGACGAAACCGCCGTGCGTACGGCGGCGGAAAACGCAGAAATAAACGGAGTCGGCAACCGATATACCGCCATTTGCGGAAGCTTTACCGATAAGGTGGAGGGCAAATACGATATTGTGCTTGCAAATATTGTGGCAGACGCAATTATGTTTTTGTCAGAGGGGATTCGCGACTTTATGAAAAGCGACGCCGTGTATATAATGAGCGGAATAATTGACACAAGAGCCGACGAGGTAAAACAGTCGGTGAGCAGGCACTTTGACATTATCGAGGAGCATATCGAAAACGGCTGGGCGTGCTTTGCGGCAAAAATTAAGAGCTGATTTGTGCACTCATAACAGGATAATAATAAATTTTAAAGAGATGAACATAAAAATGTTGGATTTTTATGTTCATCTTTTTTTACTTTATAGGAAACTGCTCGAAAATGGTCGGGCAAAGAAGGTTTGATAATATTAACCTGTATGCTCGAATTGCGTGTCGAGGCACTCGGCTTTTTTGCAATAACATTATGCTTTGTAAAGAACAGTGTTAATATCAAAAAAATTATTAAATTAAGAGGCCCTTAAAAATAAAAAATTTTGCTTACAGATAGTACTTTTTTTAGACTTATTAAGTACAAATCGTTTATTATAACCTGTAATTTTTAAAATGTGTTTTTATGAAATCAATAGTGAGAAAATCATCGAATAATGTCGAAACAAAGAACTTTAAGTCTAAATGCATTAAAAAAAAGCATCTTTTTCAAAAGTTTTTTATATTTTACCAAAATTATCTATAGCAAGTATTAATATAATTGACGCAAGATTTATATTATGGTAAAATTATCCGTAAGTGTTTAAATTTGGCATACTATAGTAAAATTTAATTAGGAGAACAATATAATGAAAATTAAAATAGCAATTATAGATAATGATAGTAATTATCTCGAACGAATTTCCTCATCTTTCGGAAGTTTGTATGCAGACAAGCTTGAGGTTTATCTTTTTACCGATCCGCAAGTTGCAGTTAATAAAATAAACAGTAAGCGTAATTTTGCGGATGTTGTACTTTGCGGTGTCGATATAAATATAGAACCCAAATTGATAGCAAAAAATTCATCTTTTGCATATTTTTGTGATTCAAGTGATGTAGAATCCTACAACGGATACAGAGCGGTGGGAAAATATCAAAGGATTGACAGAATATATAAAGAAATTTTAGGAATATATTCCGATAATGCAAACAGCACTTTGATTTTTAAGGGGAATATAGATTCTGACTGTAAGATAATTTCTTTTGTTTCTGCGGCCGGCGGCGTGGGAGCTTCGACCGCTGCGGCTTCCTATGCAATCAGATGCTGCAAAAGCGGAAATAAAACTTTGTATTTAAACTTTGAAAAAATAGGCTCAACTAATATCTTTTTTAAAGCTGAGGGTAACGGAAGCTTTGATAATATTTTGTATTCTATAAAAAGCAAGAACAGTAATTTGTCGCTGAAGCTTGAAAGTGAAGTAAAGCACAGCGAAGAAGGTGTTGATTTTTTTGACGACTGCAAAATAAGCTTGGACAAGCAGTCTGTCTCTGTGGAAGATATCAATAAGTTAATTAAGAATTTAGTAGTAAAAGATGATTACAGCAGAATTATTTTGGACATGAACATTTCTTTTGACGATGTAACCTTGTGTTTGCTCGATAAATCAGACAAAATTGTTTTCGTGTCTGATGGATCGGATATATCAAATTCAAAAACAATAAGTGTGTTAAAATCGTTTGAAATATTAGAAAATCAATCAGAGGACATAACTATTATCGGAAAATCCGTTTTGCTTTATAACAAATTCAGCAGTAAGAGCGGAAAACAGTTAACGGATATAAGCGTCAATGTTATCGGCGGAATAAATAAAATTGAAGGACTTGACGAAGAAAGGCTTGCAAGAAAAATAAGTGAATACGGTGTTTTTGACAATATTTAAGCATTTGGGGTGTTACAGTGACGGGTGAAGAACGCAAATCATATGTAGAAAGCATAAGGCAGTATGTTATTAACAATTTGTCGTTAAGTCAGCTTTCCGATGAGGAGTTGGCGGCAGAGATTGAGCGGATTGCAGAAAATTATTTTTCATATAAATACATACCGGTTGATGAAAAGGTCATTATTGTAGAGCAGGTTTACAGTTCAATAAGAGGATTCGGTATATTGGATGCAATAATGAAAAATGACGATATTACCGAGGTAATGGTCAACGGTCCTAACGATATTTTTATTGAAAAAAACGGAAAACTTGAAAAACTTAATCAATTTTTTGAGTCGGAAAGACGGCTTGAAGATATTATTCAAAGGATTGTAGGTCTTGCCGGTCGAGAAGTAAATCAGGCAAATCCCATTGTTGACACAAGGCTTCCGGACGGTTCCCGTGTAAATGTTGTTTTACCGCCCGTATCTCTTGTCGGTCCGGTTGTAACGATAAGAAAATTCTCCAAAACGCCCATGACAGTAGATCAGCTTATCAGATACGGCTCAATAACAAAGGAGATAGCAGGCGTACTGGAGATGCTGGTAAAGGCAAAGTATAATATTTTCATCAGCGGCGGTACGGGCTCGGGAAAAACGACTTTTCTTAACGCATTGTCTAATTATATTCCTCCTGACGAGCGAATAATTACGATAGAGGATTCAGCCGAACTGCAAATTACCCATATTGAAAACCTTGTCAATCTTGAAACAAGAAATGCAAATGCATCGGGTCAGGGAAGTATAACGATAAGGGATTTGATAAAATCTTCGTTGAGAATGAGACCCGAGCGTATTGTTGTAGGCGAGGTCAGAGGAGGCGAAGCATTGGATATGCTTCAGGCAATGAACACCGGTCATGACGGTTCTCTTTCGACGGGTCACGCCAATTCGGTCAGAGATATGCTGTCCCGTCTTGAAACCATGGTGCTTCAAGGTGCAGACGGACTCCCGCTTTATGCAATCAGGCAGCAGATTGCGTCTTCCATTGACATAATTGTTCATCTGTCCAGATTAAGGGATCATTCCAGAAAAACCATGGAAATAACCGAAGTGCTTGGAATGAAAGACGGAGAAATTAAGCTCAATCCCCTGTATGTTTTTGAGGAAGACGAAAGCAGTACAATCGAAGAGGTATCAGGTTCGCTTAACCGAACAAAAAATCCTATGCTAAACACTCAGAAACTAAGACTTGCCGGTATAAAGACAGTAATATAGCGAGGTGAAAATATGGGCTTGTTTACAAAAAAAGAAAAAAACGCAGAACCTCAGTATTATATGTCAAAGCTTAATATACCGGTGTTAAACTACAAGGTCTATTATATGACATTTAAAGAAAAGCTCTTGTATTCCTTTTTAGCATTTGCGGTGGGGGCTGCTATAGGGTATTTGTTTTACGGAGGCATAGGCGTAGATGATTACGGCAACCCTACCACAACGACATATGTACTTAACATACTCATTCCCGCAGCAGTGGGAATTGCGGCGGCAAAAGTATTTTTGCCGGTAAGACAAAAGCAAATCCTTGAAAAACGCAGAAAAAATATTGTGGCACAGTTTCGTGATATGCTTTCGGGGCTTGCAACGGCGTTTGGTACAGGAGCAAATGTCATAGATTCCTTTATTTCGGTGAGGTCTGATTTGTGTGTGCAGTATGAAGAAGACGCATATATTATCAAAGAGATGGACATTATCATTTCGGGAGTGGAAAATAACATCAGCATAGAAGAAATGCTGTATGACTTTGGAGTTCGCAGCGGAATTGAAGATATCAAGGACTTTGCCGATGTGTTTAAAATTACATACCGCAAGGGCGGAAACTTTAAGGAGATTATTCGCAACACTTACGAAATACTGGGCGATAAGCTCGAGATTAACGAAGAAATCGAAACAACGGTAGCAGGCAACAAAATGGAGCAGAAGATGATGATTGCGATGCCGATTTTGCTTGTCGGAGTTATCAAGATGCTCAGTACCGATTTTGCCGCAAATTTTGTTACTCCTGCAGGTATCTTTGCGACCACGGCGGCTGTTGTTATGTTTGTGATAGCTTACTTTGTTGCAGCAAAAATTTTGGACATAAAGGTGTAAGGTGATAAAATGTTTTCTTTATTTGATATAGTGATAGAAATAATTTGTGCCTTTCTTCTTGTTGTTTGGCTTTTGCTTTTTATGATGGGATCAAAATACAAAGATTTAATCACACCGCTGAATGAAAAGGAATTTCCTTTTAAAGAGATTTACGGAGTTGGCTTTGCCGCAATGGATATCATCAAGTATAAGTACAAATCCAAGAGTGATAAAAAACTCAAAGATGACATTGAGATACTCTACGGCGGTAAAAAATATGTTGATTATTACATCAGAGTTATATATGCACAAAGGGTCACTTTGGCGTTTACGCTGTTTCTCCTGGGCTTCATTCTTTACGGCTTAGCCGGAGGGGAAATTTTAATGGTAGTTGTTATGACATTGTTTTCGGGCCTTGCTTATTACTATTTCGGCACAACGGCAAAGCAAAAAATCACAAAGAGGAGCAATGAGCTGCTCTCGGAATTTGCCAATGTAGTTTCAAAACTTGCATTGCTTACAAATGCGGGTATGATAATGCATGACGCATGGCGTCAGGTTGCCGAAAGCGGCGATGGAGTAATCTACGAAGAAATGCGAAATGCCGTAACCGATATGGACAACGGCATTTCAGAGTCGGAGGCACTCCGGCAGTTTGGCATAAGGTGTGTAATACCTGAAATCAAAAAATTCACTTCTGTAGTTGCCCAGGGACTTTCAAAGGGTAACGCAGAGCTTGCCATGGAGCTTCAAAACCAAAGCAAGGAAGTATGGATGCTGAAAAAGCAGGATGTCAAAAGACAGGGCGAGCTTGCCGCAAACAAGCTTATGATTCCTATTGTTGTAATGTTTATCGGCATTCTGATAATGGTTATTGTGCCTGTATTTGCTAATTTAGGTATTTGATTTTTTCAGATACATAAATAGATAAGGAAATTAAGAGGAGGTGGGGTAATGTTTACTAAGCTGTACATTAAGGCTTTAGCCGCAAAGTTAAGCTTAGCCCAAAAGTTCAATGAAGAAAAGGGAGAAGTTAATATTGTTGCTATCGTAGTGCTTATCGGCATTGCAGTTTTGTTGGCTATATTCTTCAGAGAGCAAATCCAAGGCTTGCTGGAGAGTTTGTTTAAGACTATTACCGGAACGGCAACAGACGCAGTAACAGACAAAGGCTAACTGCAAGCTGCCCTGCGGCAAAATCTGCCGCAGGGTGGGCTGTCCTGTTTTTTGCTTTATTGGAAACTGTTCGAAAATGGTCGGGCAAAGAAGGTTTGATAATATTAACCTGTCTGCTCGAATTGCGTGTCGAGACACTCGACTTTTTTACGGAGAGATAAAATTATGTTGAAAGAATTAAAGACACGGCTCGCAGACGAGAGCGGTGTAATGCCGATTATTGAGGCGACATTTGTATTCCCGATTATGTTTTTTGTAATATTTTTCTTGTTTTTTATGGGGAATATGTATGTTTCAAAGTCATATACTGACAACCTTGTGAGTGAAGCCGCGATAAGATATGCGGCACAGTGTGCAGATCCTAATCTGACACTTATAAATGATGACAATAAATTACCCGATACGGGACTTAAAAATGAACCGTACAGATATCTTTTTAATGCTTTCGGAAGCAGCGGTTCAATAGAAGACGCAGTCAGTGCGTGCGAAACCTACATCAAAGACGGCGGTTCAAGTTTTCTCAGCTTTTTTAAGGGAATGGAGCCGCAGATAAAAAGCGTTGATGTAAAGTTTAACAATAATCTTGTAAATTACAGCCTGTCAGTAACGGCGGAGTACAAAATATCACTGCCGTGGAAATTTATTTTTCAGGATGAAATAGAGGTGTACAGTTTTACTGCACACGCAGAGGTGCCTGTTTCCGATGCCCCTGAGTTTATTAGGAACATTGACATGGCAGTCGATTATCTGCAGCAAAGTGAAACGGTAAATAAATTTACCGAAAAAATCAGCAGTTTGTTTAATAAGGACAAGATAAAGAATTTGGAATGACGGTAAGGGATAAATAAGGAGAGGGATATGAAGCTGTTTACTTCAAACAGAGGTGCGGTATCGGTGTTTTTGGTAATAATCTTGGTACCCACTCTGATAGTGACAAGTGTATTTGTTGATGTGAGCCGCATGTTTTTAGGCAAGTCGGTGGCAGAATCCGCAGGAGATTTGGCGTTAAATTCACAGCTTTCTCAGTTTGACAAGGAACTTAACGAAATGTACGGCTTGTTTGCAAAGGCACAGAGCGTTGACGATGTGGCAGAGAACCTTGATAAATATTTTGAGTCCTGCATGGTGTCCGCAGGTGTAAACACAACGGACGCAGAGCAATACGGACAAATTTTGTCGGGTCTGATAGATGAAGAGACGGGAGAAAACTTTTCCGACCTGCTTCAGATAGATGTTTCAGAGGGTGCAAGCATTTCAGCAGTTGACGGTGCAAACCTTGATAACCCCGAGGTGCTTAAAAATCAGATTGTAAGCTTTATGAAGTACAGGGGACCTGTCGACATAGCTCAGAATCTGCTCGGCAATATCAAGGAAGTAAAAAACAAGACCGAAATTGTTGAAGAAGAAGCAGAAGTAACCGACAATATGAACAACTATTACGAGTCGGAAAACGAGGTGCTTAAATATTTAAAAGATGCTTACCTCGATATCAAAAATTATACCGAAAACAGCGGAATGACAGAGGATTATATAAACAAGCTAAAGACTTATATAACCAAACTGCCAAGCGGCTACAAAGACGCGTACATATATATGTTCAAAAATCTATATAATACACAGAAAATAAAAAAAATAGAAGTACCCACATCAAGCTACGAAACATTTTACAACGCCTACAACAAAAGCCCCTGTTCAAATATGAGATTTGCCACAGCGAAAAGCTCGTTTAAAACCTACCTGTCGGAAGTCAGAAATAAGATGAATGCATTTTTGACAACAAAATCCGAGGTGGACAGCATTATTGACGAGTTTTGCGTAAGTCGGAGCAACACGAGCATCAGACAGGGCGATTACCCCATACAGTGGTATGAGGATGTGTATCAAAGTATGAACAACAAAAATCTTTTAAAAGACTTCTACACAGACCTCGGAGCACTCAACACGGCAATGGCAAAGCTTGTCAAGGCACATGAATTGCTTGAAAAGGAAGAAGACGGGGTAAAGCTGCTCAACCAAACGCCCGATTCGTTCTTTGTGTTTTATTTTCAGAATTACCCCAATGTAAACGACAATAACTACGCATCGTCAAATTACGAAACGCATTACAGCCTGATATATTCGCAGTACAGCGGATTTTTTACAAATCCCAACAATATAAAGGGCAGTGCAATGAGCGTTACTCAGAGCTTTGACGGTTTTAAAAGTCTTGTAAGCACCGTATATGACGACTACTTTAAGCCGGGTACATCCACGGACGATACACACAGATATTTTGTTGAGGTGTCAGATTACCTTAGAACTCAGTACGACAAAATCAAAAGTGCCAAGGAAATTGTGGGCGATGCTAAAAGTGACCTTGACGAAGCACTTGAGGAGTACACCGACCCGACCGACGGCACCAAGGTGCTGTTTGACAAATGGAGCGAATCGCTTGAGAGCCAAACTCTGAAGGACGCAAACAGCACCGTGCGAAACGAGTCAAAAAACATTATGGATGATCCGTTGAATAAGCAATTTCGAGAGGAGGTCACGGCGGAGACCATAAAGGAACTCAAAACGAGGCTTGAAAAGATTGAAACCTTGCTCGGCAACCTGCTTGAGTACATTGACGGCGTAAAGTTTAACGGCAAAAAGGTGAAAAATATCAGCACCTACAACACCTTTAAAAACACGGCAAGCGTGAATGAATACGAAATTGTCCGCAATTTGTCTCAGCTTGAAACAAACGCAGAGAACGCGTGGAAGAACAACAACTCCTTCACCTCCCCCGATGTGAGCGTCGAGGTGACGGATAAAAACAACCCCGACATAACGAAGAAATCTCCTCCGCTTTATGATTATTTATATTTTTTGTATAATGATTATAAAAAAACAGATGATGCATGGACAAATAAGTATGAGGAACTTAAAGAGGAAAATGAAGGAGAAGCCGACGAGATAAACGACGAGGAGGGGTTGAGCGAGGACGAGATAAGCGACAAGGAGATCGGCTCTGGCACCGAGGAAACCCCGTCCATATCCAAGAGCATCACCAATGTCGCAGACAGCATTTCGGGGCTTTTTTCGGGCATCGCCGATCTGGTGGAAAACCCCACCTCAATACGCGACGACCTCTATGTCCTCGACTACGCCATGAACATGTTTTCCTACCACACCTACAACAAAGAGGGACTGTACAACCTCGCCCTTGCCGGCAATG
>DXYF01000001.1 GCA_019415945.1 Clostridiales bacterium | reverse complement strand
ATGTAAGCTACAAATACAACAGCAACGGTATGCGTACGCAAAAGACCGACAACAGTGGAACAACCTATTATTATTATGACAGCGGCAATAACCTTATAGGTATGACCAAAGGCAATAATACCCTGCTGTTTTATTACGATTCTGACGGCAATGTTACCTCGTTTAAATACGGCGGTACAATGTACTACTATATTAAAAACCTGCAGGGCGATATTGTAAAAATAATCAACCAGGCAGGCACGGTATATGCAAGCTATGTATATGACGCATGGGGTAACATAAAAAATATATCGGGAGATACAACACTTCGAGAGCTTAACCCGTTCCGCTATCGTGGATATGTCTATGACAGCGAAAGTGGTCTTTATTATCTCCAAAGCCGCTACTACGATCCCTTTACAGGCAGATTTATAAATGCGGATGTTTATTTCGATACGCAATCCGGCTCTCTCCTAAGCACAAATATGTTTGCTTATTGTGAGAATAATAGTATATTCTCGTTTGATCCCTATGGTACAAGAACATATTTTTTGAATGGTATAAATAATGATGGACTAAATGGTATTCCTAAATATGCTAATGATTTTAAGAAGAAATTATCATCTGTGAAAGATTTTAGATTAATTGCTTTATACAAAGGGAAAGCAGGGTTTAAAGGTACGGTTAAAGGTGTTGCCAAAGTTTTTTTAGAAATGCTAAATTTTGATGTATATACAAGTTATGTTATAAAAATTATTAAAGATGATTTAAAGAAGAAACCACTGTCAAAAGGAGAGCAATTAAATTTAATTGGTTATAGCGGAGGTGGTCAGATAGCAATAAATGTAATGGTTAAAATGGCAAATAAATTTACTAATGTGGTTTTGATTGGTGCACCAGTAGTAAGATCATGGAAATCAAAAACTAAAGTATCTGTTTTGTATGCCGGTTGGGATCCATTATCTTGGACAGTGGGGTGGGGATTTAAATCCTATTTCACAGGCTGGTATGGTCATACGGGGTATTTTACCAGTAAAAATATTAATAATGTTGCAAAAATTGTTAAAAGGATAATTAAATAGGAGGTTTTCATGAAATATAAAATTATAAGTTGTCTTTTGAGCTTAGTAACAATTGCAACTTTATTTACAGCTTGTTATAATTCTAAACATACTGAAGTAGGTTTTCGTTGGGTACGTGAAAAAAGTTATTTTGTAGATTATAAAATTAATGGTAATAAAATTAAATTTGAATATGCTATATATTTTATCAACCCGGAAGATGAACCTGTAGAAATTGCAATCAGTGCAAAATTCAAAAAAGCAGAATTAGATGGTTGGTTAAAATATGAAAATTTTTTTGATGGACTGGATGAAAATGGAGAAAGAAAATATGGCAAAGTTTTACCAAATGAGGAAAAATACATAAATTTCTATTTTGAAGGAGAGTATCTTGGAGGAGAAATTAATACAAAACTTTCATTTCCTGACGATTTAATGGTTGTTATGATATAAGACCGTGGTCGGTTAAAAACAACTGAAAATAGCGATTTTTACGGCTGATTTAGCATCAAAAATCTCAAACGCTGCTGTCTTTAATATTAACCTTTTAATTTAAAGATGTTTTAAACAACCATAATGGGTGAGATTTTCTTACCCATTATGGTGTTGCTTCAATTACCATTAACTTAGCTTGAAAAAGATAATACCAACTCATACTATTACATCTCTTACGATTCCGACGGCAATGTCACCTCGTTTAAATACGGAGGCACAATGTACTATTTATTTGGAGCTAAGCCCGATGCAAGCTTGCTTAGCATCGGCTGCGACAAAGCAGTCTTGCCGCAGAAGCGTAGCTTCTGTGCCTTTCGGCAAAATGCTGAAAGGAAAAAGTCCTCGCCGCTTAAGCGGCGAGGACTTCGGCAATAAGACTATATCAAAAACTTGCAGGGTGATATTGTAAAAATCATCAACCAAGCAGGCACGATATATGCAAGCTATGTATATGACGCATGGGGTAACATAAAAAATGTATCGGGAGATACAACACTTCGAGAGCTTAACCCGTTCCGCTACAGGGGTTATGTCTATGATTCTGAAAGTGGTTTATACTATCTCCAAAGCCGCTACTACGATCCCTTTACAGGCAGATTTATAAATGCGGATGTTTATTGTGATACGCAATCCGGCTCTCCGCTAAGCACAAATATGTTTGCTTATTGTGACAATAATGCGATATTTGCTTCTGATCCAACAGGCTTTTGGGGTACATCAAGACACATTGATATGACCAATAGTGCTGGTTTAAAAGGAGCCGGATATATAACAGTTCGGGGTTGGACATATAATACAGATGCATATCCGTGCAACAGTACAAAAGATTATAGTACGCCTTTCCATGGTAGAGAAAATGGATTAGATATAGGAAGAAAAATATATAACTTGGCCATAGATGTCAAAAAATCTAAAAAAGAGGTAAAGTTTACCTTTGAGTCAAATAAAAAAGGATACACATCTATTAGTTTTCTTAAATATACAACTAAAAGCGGAGGACAATCCAGCAAAACAAAAAATGCTCAAAATGAGTTTTTAAAAAAACTGAACGGTAAAAGTAAAACAACTCAATATAAAACACTATTAGGTTTGGCATTACATACATTACAAGATTATTTTGCTCATGTTGTTCATGTTAACGCTATTTCAACTACTGATAAATTCTACGGAAAGGCTGGCAAAAAGGCGTATGCTTCCTATATGATATGGAAAATGGATGATACTATGGGCATTCCGAATGATCAATTTGAAGATAATATCAATGTATTTCGTTGGAGATATGATACGGCATATGCTTTGACAAAAAGAATTTATAATTGTTGGAGTAAAAATAAAAAAATCAAATCAATTACTGCTTCAACACGCAATGAGGTATATACATATAAGACAACAAGCTACTGGTACAATAAAGATAAAAAGAAGTATGAGAACAGATATTGGGTTGTGACTTCAAACAGATATTTCTATTCTTTAATAACCTATTAACGGAGGAATTTATGAAAAAGATTTTATGCTTAATTATTATAACCACATTAACCCTATCAATTAGTATTATGTTTACATCATGCGGAGAAAAAGACTATACCAATTACAAAAATGAGGAGGGCTACGCTGAATACATAAGTTATGCCGATAAGGGAAGTAAATATGCGTCTTATTATGCCGTCCCCATGGCTATTGATGAAAATGAAAAAGCAAGGCAATACTATGAAAACAATATCAGACAATGCGGAGATTTTATGGTAACTGATTATCTGGACGGAATTTGCGTAAATGATTATGTTGGTGAAATAGATGATGATTCAACAGGAATCGTCATCCCCGAAACTCTTGACGGTAAACCTGTGATTGCTATCGGTTCGGTAATAATTGATGATCCGTCACTATCGCCCGTCCCCAATGAGGAACAGAATTATTGGGGATGGGAAGAAGAATATTGGCCTGCATTTTATGGTGAAGATATAATTATGCCTGCTACAATCAAATACATAACTTCTCTTTACGCTAATAGCATTGTTGTCGATGAAAATAACCCTTACTATTCAAGTGAGAACGGAAGCTTATATACAAAAGATATGAAAACACTGCTCTTTTTATCCGAAAAAACCAGACCGAATATCAGCGTTTCGGAAAAGGCTGAAATATTTGCACCTTCAAACGGGGTTAACGGAGTTTGGGCTGAAACTATTACACTTGGAAAAAACATCAGGGTAATTGACAGCACATATTATTACGAGGACTCAGAAGCGTATACAGCCTGTCCCTTTACTGTCAAAGGCTATAAAGGGACAGCGGCGGAAAAATGGGCGGCTGAAAACGAAATTGAGTTTATTGCACTTGATTGATTTAGGAGTCAATTTATATTTTATTTATAATTTCAGCAATAGCAGACTTTTTCATCTCATATTTTTACGGGCTTAGAAATGATTATAATGACATGGAAAAAATGCAAAAGATTATCGTGTCAATCATTGCTGCAATTACTTGTGCTCCATATATATTTTTAATTTCTTCATACGATATAATCAGCAGAATTGAAATGATGATGTAACTATTAGAATAAAATGATATATCGCTTAAATTAACGGTGATTGTATTGTTTTCGATACATACTACAAAATAAAGGGGTGAATTTATGAAAAAAGCATTGTCCTTAGTTTTATCTTTCGCTATAACCATATCGGCAGTTTTGCTGTCGTCCTGCTCTGAAAAGGACTATACAAATTATAAAAATGAAGAAGGATATGAGGAATGCATAAGCGATACTGACGCAGGATACGATGATTTACCTTATTACAACTGCGAAGAATCAATAGAAAAAAGCAAAGCCGCATTAAGATATTATGAGAACAACAGCCGCAGATGCGGTGACTACATAATCACCGATTATGAGGACGGTGTGTGCATTAACCGTTATGTGGGCTTTTGGAAATGGGGAGAAATAAGTGTGCCCGAAACACTTGACGGAAAGCCTGTTGTCAAGATAGGAGCGTATCCCGTTGACAACGGCGAGCGTTTTTACGGTGCGTTTTCAGGTTGCAATGATTTTACTTTGATATTGCCTTCTACCGTAAAATATATAGGGAATAGGACATTTTTATTTTATTCTGGCATAGTGTCCGAGGATGAAAGAGATGATTTTACATTGGTTAATTCGGTAAAAGTCAGCGAGGACAACCCTTACTATACTGCGGTTGACGGAGTTTTGTACTCAAAGGATAAAAAAGCTCTTTTGTATGATTCAAATCTGTTGTGGATAAACTTGAGCAAATCATATAATGTACCGAATTTTGTAGAGGTTTTTGAGCCGAGCAACGGAGTTGCCGATTGCGGAGCAACAATTACAATCGGAGAAAATGTAAAAAAGATAAATACATTCATTGACAAGGGCGAAGACGGAACAGAGCCTAATCCTTATGCAAAACCTTGGATTGTTGTTCGTGGTGAAAAAGGCTCTGCGGCTGAGAAGTGGGCAAAAGAACAATATGCAAAATTTGAGGAGATTACTAAATATTAATAATTGCCTGTTTTATAATACTGTAACTCTCTGTATCGGATAAACCAACAAGAAGAAAACCCGAAATAATATTAGGTTAATAAGTATTAACTATACATCAGTTTAAATCTGCTGAAGAATTAAAGCGGCTTTGAGTTTTGCAAAGCCGCTGTTTTTACTTTATGGGAAACGGCTTGAAAACTGTCGGGCAAAGAAGGTTTGATAATATCAACCTGTCTGCTCGAACCCAGTGTCAAGGCACTCGACTTTTATTATAAAGATATGACATTTTGCATAGTTTTTACACAATTTTGCAAAATCTATTTACATACTAAAGAAAAAATGTTATATTAGTATTAGTACAATGGTATATATTACTTACGCTTGATTTCACCGTAAATCTGTGTGTAAGAAAACATAAAAGTATCAAATTTTAAGGTGTTTCATACAAAGTCAAAATATACTCTTTAATTTAAGCTTTGCGGATTTGTCCGATTATAAAGAGTTGTATTTACTTTTAACCTTGCAAAATATTTAGAAGGGAAAATATGAAAAAGTTAGTTTTGTCACTTTTAACAGTTGTTTTCCTTTCGGGATGTATGCCCTACAGTCCTGATTATTATCCCGAAGAAGACTTGACGGTTTACTATATGAGAAATGCTATATATTATGAGTATCAGGAAAAAGTTGCAGTTCAAATTAGATACTCTTCCGAAAGAAATGATTCATTAGTATTAAGAGTAAGTGAAACAAGTGACGGTTGAATGAGCGGTGAAGGTTCATACTCGATACTTGACGGCAAGTTTGAAAAAATCGGATGGTATGATGATAACCTGTTAATTCTTATGGATGACACCTGCTATATGTTTGACATAAACGCCTATGAGCTCCCTGAGGACGATAATACGGAGCCTGTCTATGAGCTGAAAGAATACAGCGAAGAAGAATTTGCAAAGGCTTATCCCGACAGTGCTTCATTTGATTGGTACGGACATTAAAATTAAGGTTATTAATTAAATTATTATCAATAAATACAAATATTAAGGAGATGACAAATATGAAATTAAAAAGAATTTTTGCTTTGTTTATTACGGTAACGGTTATATTTTCTCTTTACGGCTGTACTGCGATTTTAGATTCTATGACAAGATACGAAAAGCCCGAAGAGCAGTTAGAGTATATATGGGGAATAGACGGTGATACTTATATCTATTCGGATAAAGTTAAGGTTTTTCTCGGGGCTCCCGGCGAAAACGAAGACTCCCTGTTTATAAAGTGTTATACCGATGATTATTTTAGCAGCGAAATACTGCAAGGCTCTTTTACAAAAGTGGCTTGGAATGATTACAAGTTATTTATACTTATGGATGACACCTACTATATGTTTGACATAAATGCCTATGAGCTCCCTGCGGACGATAATACGGAGCCTGTCTATGAGCTGAAAGAATACAGCGAAGAAGAAATGGAAAAACTCTATCCCGATTACGAATCCTTTAACTGGTACAGAAGATAAACCGATTTTATGAAAACGCAGCGATGTTACTTTTGAGTTTAATATTTTCTTCGTGCTTTTTTGAGGACAACGCAAAGAGGATTCCCGTTGAAGAAACTGAGAAACATTTTTATGAGTATTTATTCGGTATGGAAGATCTGATAGAAAAAACAATAATTACGATAGGTCCTTTACATACTGTTATGATGATTTGGTAATTATATCGTTAAAATATGACGATTTTTCTTTTGTCAAGTTATATTTTCGCAGATCATATTTAAGACGGTACTTATGTTTGTAAAACACCTTATATAAATATACGCTTGATTCAAGTAAAAATGTTCTCGATACTTAGGAGATTTAAATAGATAGATTAAAAAGGCTTTTTGTTTTGTCGGGTATAAAGTTAAAAGCTTTATAATCAAATTTAGAAATTATAAAGTAAAGGAAGAATAGATATTATGTCGGTAATGTATGCAGAAATTTATTTTGTAATTATTATGTTTATTTTGCTGTGTTTATTTATTAGATTTATCAGTGGCTTAATTGTTCTGTTCTTTCTTAAAAAATATGTTTTAAATCAAAAAAATTGTAACGATATTTTAAAAATAAACTTAAAAAACAGCCTGTACGGGATTATAGCAGATGTTATTGCTGTTTCACTAAATGTAATTATTTTAAATACTTTTTTAATTCAAAATAACTGCTTTTTTATGATGTTGGGATTATGCATATCAGGATTGATATTATTTGTTTTGGATTATATTTTTATTTATAAAAATATTGAAGTAACGCTTACGAAAAAGGTGATTTTGGCAATAATTTTAACATTGTTTACTGTCAATTACTTGTTCCACATATCTTTTAGTTCTACATATTCATTAATGATATGAAACAAGCGCCTGTTAGTTTGAAATTTGATATATGTTAAATAATCGATACAGTAAATGAAATGGTACTTATATCTCGTGTGATTAGCTTATTAATCGTTTGACTCCCCAGGTGTGATTATTTACCTTGGGCAACATTTTGGGAAGTGATTGCATGAAAAAAACTAAAAAGTATATGATAATCACTGTTGCGGCAGTACTAGCGGTGACGCTTATTACCTTAGTAATTTTAAATTTAACAGGTTCAAATAAATTTCTGCCTGACAGCGACAGCGGCTATTATACAAGCACCTATCTTACATACTGCGACGGCAAAATATATGAACACTATGATCATAATAAAACCAATGTTTACGACATATCGGCAAATGAAAAACATACAGTTGATACCGAGTTTCTCTCTGACGATGTGTACAAAAAAATTTTAATAGATGATATGATCGTATACTGCGACGAAGATAATGTTTTATATTCTTACGATATAAATTATAAAACCGAAAAAATAATATCAAAAAGCTATGACAAGTATATTCAGGCTGAAAATTTCTTGGTATATATTGATGACGGCAATATATATAAGTACGATTTACACACCGATGAAAAGGAACTTATATATGATAACGCGGACGGAAAGCTAATCAGCTTATGCGTGCAGAATGATTATCTATATTACTATGCAAACAAGGGCTATGATTATATAGTAACGGTTTTCGATTTGTCGGACAAAGCTATCGAGGCTGAGTTTAAAGTTAATGAAGATAACGCTGATTCGTCTGAACTTTGCGAATCCGCCTTAATTGCAAATGAAAATGAAGTTATTATAACCTGTATTTATGATAATGCGTACCATGTGATTACATTTGATTTTTCGGGCAGTCGTACAACAAACGAGTATATATCGGAGCTGTTTAATAAATATTCCGACATAGAACTGTGCTGTTATAAAGGCGATTATTTGTATTTTACCCGAAGAGAACACGCTGAAACCGTTTTATACGATATAACCAAAAGAAATAAGGATAACGGCTTGTATAAATTAAATATGAAAACAGGGGAAACAGATAAACTTTCGGATATTTGTAATTTTACAGACATAATTGCAACTGATAATTATTTGTATTGCTATAAGATAAAGTATATGATTCCTGATAATACTGTTAAGCTTGATTTTAAAGTCGGCAGCCATTTGATGCAATTTGATATAAATTAAAATGCGTATTCTATTTTTTTGATTTATATTGACAGGAGAAAGTGCCGTGAAATCAAGGTATAATAAAAAATAAGCTGTGTTACTAATAACATAACGAGATGGAGTAAGATGAACTCTTATTAAGTATTTTACCTAAAAACAGGCATTGACGGCTTTTACAGTCGGCAATGCCTGTTAGTTTTTTTAAATCTTTTCATTTAAAAAATCTTTTATTGCTTTGATTTTATCAGGAATAGACTTCATGTTGTCTCTGTTTCCATTTTGACACAAAGGCTTATGCTTTTTGATTTTCTTCTTCTCTTCGCTCTTTCTATCTTTTTGGTCTTCTATACTTTCCATTAATTGAAATTTTAATGTGATATTATTGTCTTGAATAGTTTCATTATCAAATCCAAAATATTCCGGATTTTTCTTAAATTCATACAAATGCTGAGAGCATCTAATCAAAACACAAAACGATTCGCCAATATATAACGGTTTTGTCTTACCGTTTTTTTCTATGCTTATAATATAAATCCCTGCATTTATTGCGTTAATTAAGTTGTCTTGAAAGAAGCTAATAATAATATTCATGATAGTACCCTTTCTACTTAAAATACATATAAAGCTGGCATTTAAGCGTGCCGTTGTACAGCTTTCGCCTTTTGTCTGCCTTGCGGCCGAATATTTTTTCAAAATCATCATCGGGCGTTATTATTGTGTAGCTTTTGCCTTTTGAGCGCTCAAACTTTTCTCCCATAATTCTGTACAATTCCTCGGCGGCTTTAATATCGAGCAGTCTTTCGCCGTACGGGGGATTGGTTATAACCGTTTGATATTCGTCCGATAACTCGAAATCTCTTAAATCACGCCTGAAAAATTTAATTTTGTCGCCTACGCCCGCAAGCTCTGCGTTGTGCTTTGCAACTTCGAGAGCCGAATTGTCAATATCCGAGCCTTCCGCACGAAAATCAATATCCGTTCTTATCTGCGACTGTGCAAGGCTTCTTTCCTCGTCAAAGTGTTTTTTCGGAATACTGCTCCATTTTTCGCAGGCAAAATACCTTTTAAGCCCCGGAGCGATATTCATCGCTTTCATTGCCGCTTCAATCAGTATTGTGCCGCTTCCGCACATCGGGTCTGTTACAAAGTGATTCGGCCTTACCCGTGCAAGCTCAGCCATGGCGGCGGCAAGCGTTTCTTTTATCGGGGCTTCATTTGCTTCCGCCCTGTAGCCGCGTTTGTGAAGTCCTGCTCCCGAAGTGTCAAGCATAATGCTTACTCGGTCGTTTAATATTAAAAACTGGATTTGATGAACGGGTCCCGTTTCCTCAAACCACGACAGCATATATTTTTGCGAAAGTCTTGTAACTGCCGCTTTTTTGATGATTTTTTGGCAGTCGGGAATACTCGCAAGCTTTGAATTAAGGCATCTGCCTTTTACGGGGAACGCATCGGACGCTCCGATAAACGCCTCCCATTCAATGTTTTTAACATTTTCAAATAATTCTTCAAAGGTGCGGGCTTCAAATTCAGCAAGCAGAATTTGGATTCGTTCAGCGTACCGTGAGTGTATGTTTGCTTTGGCTAAAGCGGAAAAATCTCCGCTGAATAATACCCGCCCGTTTTCGGCTCTTACATTTTCGATTCCTAAATATTTAAGCTCGTTTGCACAAATTCCTTCAAGCCCGAAAATGCAGGGGGCAGAAAAATTAAGCTTCATATGACCTCCGACGCAAGGAGCCTGTCCTTGCTAAAGTAAAAGTAAAGATTATAATTGCAAAAGGGTACCGGAAAACCGATACCCTTAAAATTAAACTCTGTATAAATATCAGTCGGCATACGGCTCAAGTAAACCGTAATTTCCGTCGGCACGCCTGTACACAACATTGACATCATCTGTTTCGGCGTTGATGAACATAAAGAAATTATGATTTATCATATTCATTTCAAGAATTGCCTCGTCAACGCTTATCGGCTTTATCATAACATGCTTTTTGCGTACAACCTGATACTCGTCGTCTTCTGCGTCGCTTTCGTCTTCAGCATCGCTTCCGCCGAAATTAGCCATAACAAAATCGGAAATGCTTTCGGATTTTATCTTCTTTTCAAGTCTTGTCTTGTTCTTGCGAATCTGACGCATAAGAATATCGACAACCTTGTCAAGAGCGTCGTTCATTTCGTCCATAGTGCTTTCAGCACGGAACACCATACCGTTGTCCCTTACGGTAATTTCGACTGTCTGACGATTTTTTTCAAGGGTGACAACTACATTTACAGCTGCGTCTTCCGAAAAAAGCCTCTCAAATTTTTTAAGCTTCTTTTCTGCTCTTTCTTTGAAGTTATCTCTCAGATTAACCTTTCTTGCTGTATAGGTAATTTTCATACTTATGCCTCCCTGTATTAAATTTTAAGCGTATAAAACACGCCCGTAATAACAAATTTATCTTCTGCCGTTTCCGTTGCCTCTGCGGCTGTAGCCGCGGCTTTCACTGCCACGCTTAAGGTCGGATATTTTATCCTCGCTTGTCTGCTTAAATCTCGACATCATATCCTCAAACGATGCAGGAGAGCTCTTTTGAGAGCTTTGCCACTCGTATGCCCCCGGAGAGGTTACGGGCGGAGCAGGCTTATACGGCTGACGCTGTCTGTGCGGCTTTTGAGATTTAGCCTGCTGCTGTTCTTTGGGTAAAGCTTGTTTGATTGACAGGCTGATTTTGCCGTCGTTTAAAGCAAGAACCTTAACCTTAACAGTTTGTCCCAGCTTGACATAATCACCGATTTCATTGATAAAAGTAGGTGCAACCTCTGATATGTGTACCATACCCGTTTTAGAATCGGGCAAATCCACAAATGCACCGAACTTTGTTATTCCTGAAACCTTGCCTTCCAAAATCATTCCGACTTCGATACCCATAAAATTTTATTACCCCTTAATAATATTCTACCCTTTAAAACCGGTTAAATCAATCTCCTGCTACATTGATAAAAATTCTTTCGCCCTCGCTGATGTAGCCGAGTTCTTCTTTGGCGATTTTTTCTATATATTCAGAAAGCTCATCGCCTTCATAGCTCTGTACCTTTTCAAGGTATTGAGTTTGAATTTCAATAACATTAATCTGCTGCTGCAATTCAAGCAACTCGGATTTCTTGTCGGAAATCTGAACGCTTTGGTTAATGATTGTAATAACCGCGTAAAACGCAAAGCCGATAATTGCAAGATACAACAGAATATAGCGACCTTTTCTTTTTTTCTCAGGTTTTATCTCTTTTATTACCGCGTCCTGCGGCCTTTGAGCGGTCTGAGAACTTTTTGACTGCATATTTTTGTCTTTCATTGCTATCAGTAACCTTTTTGTCGTTTGCTTTATCGCAAGACTTGCTTGTATATGTACTTCGTTTGCTAATATTATACAATATATTGTGTGGTTTTTTCAATAGCTTTTTTGTAAATTTTTTTAATTTATTGCGAAAATTAAGTGATAATTTTCTGAAAAAAACGATTACGGGACAGTAGATTTTTGCGGCAAGGCGTCCGACGGTTAATTTAAAAGCCAAAAATCCGATAACGCTCCCGATTATTACATAGATTCTTACAAATCCGAGCAGGAAAGCGACAGAAAACAGAAACAGAGAAATTGACACAATTATCATGTATAGAATGTCCGTAATGATTGTCGCAATTTTTCCCGCGTCGATACAAAGCCTGATAAATCTCAGAACCTCATAAAAAGCCCCGAAACACAGCCCTAATAATAATGAATACAGAAAAGCAGTTGATTGCTGTGCAAATGTCAGTTCCACAAAAACACCCTATTATCTGAATAATCTTGAAAGCTTTGACTGTGAAATGTCGCTTCCGATATACTGCATTGCGTTAATTTTTCCGTCAATGGATACATCGCCCGTTTCGAGATTGAGTTTGTCAATGTGCAGTTTTTCACCCTTTATTATCAGTGTTCCGCACGAGGTTTTTGTTGAAACCGTTTCTTCGTTAAAGCCGTTGACATCTTCAATTCCCGTCATAATAAGCTTGCCCCTGTTGTCAAGCATGAGTGTGTGTTTTTTGGGCTTTTGCATTTCGCTCATTATTTTTCCTCCGTTGCAATATTTTAAATATATTTTAATTTATACTGTAATCATAATAAAATTATGCAAATGACAATATGCAGTAATTTATTTTCCTTTGTAATTTTCAGCACGGTTAAAAAGCTGAGATATGCTTTCGCCGTTATCTCGGCGGTATCTGCCAAGCTCAAACAAACACTCCTCATCACGCGTTATAAAATTCGTCTTTTCAGTGCAGGTGAGAGTGCAGACAAATCCGAGTTTTCGCACCGTCTGCTCGGTTATTTCGCTTTTTGCCCCGAACGGATAAACAAAGCAAGTCGGTTCTTTGCCCGTAACGCCTTCGATATAGCTTTGAGCTTTGCTGATATCCTGCGTAATTTCTTTTTTATACTCCTCCTCGTTTTCGTTTGGCTTAATATTTACGCCCTTTCTCGGTGCAAGAGAATGCATTGAGTAAGAGTGATTTTGTATTTCAAATACACCGCTTTTATACATCTCTTCCAGTTCGTTTTTGCCGGCAATTCCGTATGTTACCGAAACCTCGCCCGACTCGGTGTATTTTTCGCTTTCGCTTGCAATAGGGGACAGCACTCCTTTAAAGCCGTATTGTTTTAAAAGAGGATATGCGTAATAATAGTTGTTGTAATAGCCGTCGTCAAAGGTAAGCATTACGCATTTTTCGGGCAGGTTTTTTCCGTAAAATACATAATTTATCAAGTCCTCAACGACAACAGATGTATATCCGTTTTCTTTTAAATATTTTAAATCGTTTTCCAGAAGATTTGGAGAAACCGTATACTCGTTTTGCATATTGCTGTCCTTTAAAACGCAGTGGTACATCAAAACGGTAAGACAAACCGAATCTTCCTTTTCGGCTGATTCATCGTTTTTGACTCCCGCAAACAGGACAAACGACAGAAACAACATGGAAATGATAATTAAAATCGAGTAAAATAATTTGAATTTTAATTTTCTTACCAAAATCTCACCTCAAAAAATTAAAAAAAAATTAATATTATTCCAATAAAGAAAAATAAATCAATTATCATGTGTTAATATGTAGTCAAAGATGATAATCATTACTGATTTTGACAGAGGAAATTATGGCTAAACGAAATTTCAGTTCAAAACGCAAGGCTATTTACGAGGCTTTATGTTCAACGGATTCTCATCCGAGTGCCCGTTGGATTTATGATAAGCTCAAACCCGATATTCCCGATTTAAGCTTGGGTACGGTATATAGAAATATAGCGTTGTTCAAGGAAGAGGGAAAGGCTCAGGTTATTTGCAGTCTTAACAGCGAGGAGCGTCTGGACGGCAATGTAAGTCCCCATCCTCATTTTATATGTACTTGCTGCAACAGCGTTTTTGACATAGGAAACGATAATAGTGATTCAGGTATTGCGTCAGAGCTTTCCGAAAGAGGATTTTCTGTAGAAAGCAGATATATTCTTTATTACGGGATTTGCCCTGATTGTAAAAATAAAAATATACATTAATATTTTATTACAAAGGAGAAAAAATTATGAAATGGTATTGTACAGTATGCGGTTATGTTCACGAAGGTCCCACAGCTCCCGAGGCTTGCCCGGTATGTAAGGCTCCTGCCGAGAAATTTAAGCAGATGGACGAAGAGGCTTCATTTGCAACCGTTCACGAGGTTGGCGTAGCACAGGGCGTAAGCGAGGATATTCTCAAGGATTTGAGAGCTAACTTTGAGGGCGAGTGCAGCGAGGTTGGTATGTATCTTGCAATGGCAAGAGTTGCTGACAGAGAGGGTTATCCCGAGATTTCAGCTGCATTCACAAAGTATGCTTTTGAAGAGGCAGAGCACGCTGCTAAGTTTGCAGAGCTTCTCGGCGAGGTAATTACAGACAGCACAAAGAAGAACCTCCAGATGCGTGTTGACGCTGAAACAGGTGCCTGCGAGGGTAAGTTTGACCTTGCTAAGAGAGCAAAGGCTCAGAATCTTGACGCTATCCATGACACAGTTCACGAGATGGCTAAGGACGAAGCAAGACACGGTGCAGGCTTCAGAGGTCTTTTAAACAGATATTTTAAGTAATCTGACAGATACAATTTAAGTCAAATTTTGAGGAAACAGTAAAACGCTGTTTCCTCTTTTTGTTTCTAATCAAAATACTGACAAAGGTTTGTATGAAACAGCACATTTGTTCCGAGATGGTTTTGTAACATCTTCAGAATTTTCAGACATTAATGAAACAAAGCTGCTTGAACCGTTGTACGGTTTTTAGCGTTAGACAGGATAATATTATATTGTTTGGAAAATATTGTTAATAATAACCAAAAACAGGTAATTGAAATTGTGACAATAAATGAATTTTATTAAAATTATATAATTTGCTGAAAATATTAACAAAATATGCTATAATATGCTTAATAATTGATAGGAGGTTTTTTTATATGTTAAAAAAAACTGTTTCGCTATTATTGGTTGGTATGATTTTAATCTGTTCGTTTCCCGTTTTTTGTGCAGCGGAAGAAACATCAACAGAAGAGATCGATTATGGTTATGTACCTGACCCTTACGAAAGGTTTGGGACTGATTTGAGCGACGGTACCGTGGAGCTTTCAATAAATTATGACCCAAGATGTTTGGGGTATAGTACGACTACGACAAGCCAATCACCGTATAGGCTTTGTTGGTTGTATGCTACTATTGGTGCGGCTGAGCAGTATATTTCTCGAAATTACGGTTCGAAAGTTGATATATCTGAGGCACACGGTGCAGTTGCATACTCAAACAGTATTACCCCTGATGAGAGCGGAGAAAATAATGGTTATTACACTTCTATTCCTAATTTTGGCGGTGGTTCTGCTAAGGCATTGCAATATTTAAGTAACTGGAATGAGCCGATATTTGAAGATAATAACCCTATTCACTGGAGTTCTATGGTGGATGAGAAAGATTACCCCAAAGATGAATTAAATGTAAATCATGCAGTTGCTATATCAGACGACTTTATGATCGCAAAACCTACTTTTAATTTGACTGGTACAAAACGAGTTGGATACTGAGGCACGAATCGATGTTAATCAAAGCTTTTATGGGTTTGATAACGATAGTAACAGTGTGAATTGGACTGATTGTTATTATAACAAATCTCTTGGTTTGGATGATGTACCTACAGGTAATTTGAGTATTAGACCTATTTTAAAGAACTCCACTTCGCAAGAGCATTATGCAGATATAAATCCTACACAAATCATAGACAACGGTGAAGATGTTGTTGTTTCTTTTGATACGGACTGTAAATTCTCTTATATTCGCAGTAAAAACAATACTGTTTTGCGTGAAGGCGATGATGAGAGATTTGACTACAAAAAATGTGATGGTTATGTTATAATTTATAAAGATTACATTGAATCTTTAGGTGGAAAGTATACTGAGTTGTCACTTGTTTTTACAAATAATGTAACCAAGACATTGATTATTAATCCGAAGTCGACAATAGAAAGCGTGAATATTGTAGGCGACCCGATTGTGGGGGAAACTTTGACTGCAGAGTGCATAGGCGTACCGGAAAGGGACGAGTATGATATCAACTATCAATGGCAGATTTCTCTGAATGGAACGAGCTGGTACGACATTACAAATGCTAACTCAAATTCATATACTATTACTCCAGATGAATATAATCTTTACATGAGGGTTAAGGTAATATCAGAAAGTATATTCGGTAATGTCGTATATCCGTTTGAAAAAACTTCTGATTCGACAGCATGCAAAGTAGTTATTTTGGGTGATGTGAATCTTAACGGGGTTGTAGAGATTAACGACGCAACACTGGTAAGTAAATATCTTGCTGAGCTTGTTACTCTTGATGAGCGGCAGCTTTTGGCGGCAGACGGCAACAGAGATGGCAGCGTTGATGTTCATGATGTAAGAATCATACAGGAAATTGCATTTGGAATGTGAATATTGTTATTTTTTATGAAAGGGTGAATGTTGTGAAGAAATTTTTATCTACATTGCTTTCTGTGGCAATACTGACATTGGTTTGCAGTGTCGGAGTTTCAGCCGCAGATTCAAATCAAATTCAGGCAGATGAAAATTCGAATAACGCATACAGTAATTTGTATTCTCTTTACTACTGTGTGTATGAACAACATACAATGACAGGTATTGACAGGAATACGAGTTCGCGTTATACATGGCAAAGGTTAAATGAGGCAAAAGCATTGTTCTCAGACGGTATACAGAATACTGATGATGAATATCAAGAGGCGTTTGATAACCTTTTGGAGGCGGCTTATACCGAAGATGTTTACTTAGGTTATATTAAGATGACATATGAAAAAGCACTTGAAGAGGAGAATTTCAACAACTGGTACCGTGATGGTGACTGGTCGGATTTTGTCAAAAGCAGAGACGCTGTCGGCGCCTTTGTAGAAAATGTAGATGATATTTACTGCGACGATACTGACACTGAAGCAACTAAAGCGTTTTACTCCATGCTATATCAGTTCAACTGTATGACTCATCAGTATAAAAAAAAGGGAGATGTCAATAAGGACGGCACTGTCGACATAAAGGATGTTACGCTTGTGCGGAGATTTTTGGCAGGGCAGGAAAACTTTACTACAGGACAAAAAATGCTTATATGTTATGATACTGTTGAGTATGAAAATATTGATATTAATTCGGCAACACATCTTCAAAAGTACATCGCAGAGATGCCAAACGACCTATATACACCGTTTGTTGAGCCGTTCGGAGATTATTACGAGGATTACGACTGGCGATTGGCAAGAACATATAACTTTTTTATCTGCCCGAGAAATCTATACTTATATCCTTTTGATTCGTATTATTACGACACGCAATATTTGAAGTATTTTTGGTTGGATAAATATGTAGGACCCGCCGTATCAATTCCGCGGACGGGATACTAAATTCGTTTTGAGTTTTAAGAGTAAAAATTAAATAATTGTTCGTACATTTTTGTACGGTAAAAAACGGAGACAGACACTGATATGGTGCTTGTCTCCGTTTTATTTTGTAAACTGTGTTAATTTGTATACACACTGGAAATTTGCTGTAAGTAATATGTTTGAAAATTCAAAAGTTAAATAAAAAATCTCAAAAAAATTAAAATTGCATATTTTTATGCAATTTTTTGCGAAATCAGTTATGTATATGAAAGACAAAGGAGGAAGATATGACAAAATATATTTATAAAACAATAGTTAAAAACACAAAAACATACGGCAGGCAGGTGAAATAAATGCCTGAAAAATCAACCTTCATAAAATTAAACAGAAAAATTCTTAATTGGCGTTGGTATCATGACTCAAACACCTTCAGAGTTTTTGTACATCTTCTTTTGACTGCAAATGTCACAGACCATGATTTTGAACGCATTACCGTTCACCGCGGACAGGTTGTGACAAGCGTTGCCCGTTTGTCGGAAAATTTAAAAATCTCGGTAAAATCCGTAAGGACTGCACTTGAACATCTGAAATCGACCGGTGAAGTGACGGTCAAAACAACCTCGAAATACTCAATTATTACTGTTAATAAATATGACGAGTACCAAAGACCGTCAAACATTCGGGCAAACATAGGGGCAAACAACGGGCAGACAATCGGCAAAAGCGTGGCAGACGAGGGGCAACAATATAAGAATGATAAAGAAAGTAACAGAATGATAAAGAATGAGAGAGGGCAAACGCTTCCGCCTCTCGGACAATTTAAAAATGTAATTTTGACCCAGAGCGAGCTTGATGAGCTTATGAAAAAATATCCAAGCACCTGCGACGCAAAGCTTGAACGCCTGTCAAGCTATCTTGAAATTACGGGCAAGCGTTACCAAAACCATTTTGCCGTTTTGCTCAGGTGGCTTGAAGAAGATAAAGCCTCTAAGCGTGAAAAGGTAAGCAAACCCGCATATGACATTGCTGAGCTTGAAAAAATCAATCCGCTTGACGGTTTTTAGTGCATACAAATATTTAATGAAAAGTGTTTCAAATATTCAAAGCAGGGTTAGAACAAATATAAAATCTGCAGAAAACAGGGAGGAGAGCCGTGTGCGTTTGTCGCTTGTTACCTGCTGTTTCCCCTAAGCATTATATTTGCACAAAATTCGCCGTCTGAGTATGTGAATTTGCTGTAGCCGCCGTTTTTTTCGGCAATATTTCTTATTGACTGAATACCCACGCCGTTTGTCTTTCGTTTGGACGATTTAAAAATGCCGTTTTTCTCTTCAATTTCTCCGTCAAAGGTGTTTTCAACGCAAATAAGTACAACATTGTCGGAATGAAGATATGCCCTCACGCTTATATGCCGTTTTGTTTCGTCGGTGCGTAGGCTTGCTTCGAGGGCGTTTTCCAAAAGGTTTGACATTACAAGACAAATGTCAATATCCGAAATCGGAAGCTTATAAGGCAAATCAAGCTCCATAGAAAACGGGATACCGTACCCCTTGAACAATACGCTGTAATGCCCTGCAACGCCGTCAACTGCAGGATTATCGCAGAGATTTAAATCGCAGTCGGGTATGTTTTTGCGGGCGGTAGAAAGATATTTTTCAAGTTCATCCCATTCCTTTTTACCTGCAAGGGCAGAAAGTGCGGCAAAATGATGACGCATATCGTGCCTTGCCTGACGGGTTTCCTCAATGGCAGTACAAAGCATTTCATACTGCGTCTGCTGCATTGAAAGAAACTGGTTTTCCTGTCTTAACAGATCGTTTTTGTTAAGGCTCTTTGACATAAGATAAAACAAAAGATAGAACAGGCAAAGCAGGCACAAAAATACAACCGAGTTTACTATATAAAGCTGCATCGAACGCCCCTGGAGCAAAAGTTCGGGGTGCACAGGCGTCATAAAAATATTAAGCACAATAAATACCAGCGGCAAAATCCAGAACACATACCAGGTTTGTGCCGTTCCCTCTTCGTCAATCAGCGAGCGTGCGGCGTGTGATGCGGGATACCACGCTGCGGCAACAAACAGCCAGCACATCAGATTATAAATTACCCCCGCATAAAGGCAAAACCAAGGGTCAGTACCGTTTGGGATGACCAAGATGTTAATTGCCCTTGAAATACAGTAAATGCACGAAAAAACTCCGCATACAGCAAGTATTATGCTGATACATCTGCGTTTTTCAAGACTTAATGAACGGCAGTACAGAAAGCCTGCCGCCGCAGATGCGGGGATTATAAGAGGGAAAGAGCCTATCTTAAAATAACTGCAAATGCCTCCGCAGACTGCACACATAAGCAGTAAAATTGAGGTGACAATCAACGCAAGCTTTATGCTTTCTGTGCGAAAGTACCGCTTTGCCGGAAGAAACGCAAGCAACGCACCCGGCAAAATAACCGTAAATTCCAAAGCCGCTCTCAAAAAATCAATCATCATTTGTACCCCCTTTTGAAAAGAAAATCACCGAAAGCCGCACGGGCGGTTTTTGAGTTATCACGGCTAACAGATATTGTCTGTCCGTTTTTTAAGATAAATTCCGTTCCGTTAAAGTCTTTTGCGTATTCCATATTGACAATCACGCCTCGGCTGCAAAGAAAGAACCGTTCGTCGCCGCAAAGCTGTGATGTAAACTGTGCAATGGTCTGTCTTGTCACCGTTGTTTTATCGTCGGAGGTATGTATGTGAATCTGATGCCTGAAGTGTTCGGCAAAGACAATTTCACTTAATCTAAGGCGGACATTTCCTCCCACTACGCGGACATCAATGTACTTATCGGGGACGGGCAGGCGTCTTAGTATTTCCTCAAACAGATTTTCAATCTCCTCATCGGAATACGGCTTTACAAGGTAGTCAAGTGCCCTTACCCTAAATCCCTCAAGTGCGTGGTCAGCCGACGCCGTGGTAAAAATTATTATACATTCTTTGTCGGTTGTTCTGAGTTTTTTAGCCGCTTCCACACCGCTCATGCCGTTCATATATATATCCAAAAATACAACTTCAAAGTTTTCTTTTGCGGCTTCGTTCAAAAATGCCTCGCAGTTTTCATATTGAGTAATTTGTGCATCCAAAGCGTGTCGGGAGAGCTGAATTTGTATTTGTTCATACAGCCTTTTTCGATGAGTTTCCAAGTCGTCAACTATCGCAATACGCATTGTAATGCCTCCTTTTGTACTGTTATGCAGTTAATTATATCATAAAATTTGTGAAAAATCTCATGTGTTAAATACAATTCGGGACGGATTTTTACCGTTCGTGCAAAACATATGGAATTTGCTTTTAAAGTCTGGTAACATTACGGCAAATAAGTTGATATTCGGCTTATTAATCGGCAAAAATTGTCATCAAAAGAGAGAAGGTGTATTTATGTATCGAATTGCTGTTCTTGCAAACGGACAAAGCAGAGGCGAACAGCTTGCCTTGTGGATCGAGAATTTTTGCAGAGAGCGTGGATTGTTTCCCGTAATAAAGCTCTATGAAAATTTTGAGTCCTTTTTAGGCACGGTCAATGATTTTAAACCGAGCTGTGCGGTTATTGCACTTGACGGCGTTGAAGGGTTAAACGCTTCGCAGCGGCTGAAAGCATTATGCCCCGACTGCGGACTGATTTGGTGCAGTGACCTTGATTTTTCGCTTGAGGCATACAGAATTCGCACCGATTATTTTATTAAAGGTGACATATCAGGGGCAGAGCTGTTTGAAGGGCTGTCTCTTTTGATGAACTGCCGCTGCACAAAGTGCGGCTGATAAAATTCTTTGAAAGGCGATGGATAATATGGTGAAAAAAGTATCTAAAAAGCTGCTGTCGATACTGCTTGTGCTTTGCATATGCTTTTCGACTGTATCAGCATCTGCTGCGAGTGTATTTGCAGCAGACAAAAGTGCGGCAGCTTCAGTAAAGCAAAATCCCTTTATGACAGGAATAGTTAACTTCGGTGTTACTAAGATCTATACAAACGGATTTTTGGCGTGCGGAAATGCGTTGACAAGAATTGCCGCTGCTACCGACAGCGAGGGATTTCAAAATTTTGCTTCATTCCTCAACAAGTGGGTGTTCGGCGGCTCACAGGGTCAGACTCTCGGTGAGATTAAAGCCTTGTGCGCAAGCATACTTGAAGAGGTTAAGCAGATAGACGCAAAGCTTACAAGCTATACCTCGGAGCTCAAGAAGATAATGACGGAAATAAAATATAACGAGGCTATGCGTTATGTTGATGAAAAATGGAACAGCGATGTTACCGATATCGAGAACAGCAACCATGTCAGGAACACCCTTGATACCTACATGAGCTGTATGGAAACCGCACAAAATTATAATGACGGCAAGGCGACGCAGGAAGATGTTGAAAAAAAGCAGGAAGCTTTGTTTGAGGATTTTTGCAGAATGTACAGCTCTGTAAACGGCGGCTTTACCGATGAGGAGAACACATACGAGAAAAAACGCGAGATAATCTTCAGTGACAGTACGATTGACGATATTTTTATCAGTACAATAAAAGTTATGAGCAGCAGCTTAAACAACGAAGTCAATTACGCTGATGTCGTTGCTCAGTTCGCGTATGAATCGTTTCCGTTTTGTACAGACCAGTACGAGTACATCAAAGTAAACATTGACAAACAGTTTATGGAAATCATAATGCTCGAAATGGTTTACCAGGAATTTCTTGCTCAGAGGGGAGATTTTATTGAAGAAAAATACCCCGATGACCAGGCAAGATGGGACAGCTACGAAAAATATCTTAGCGGCTTCTCGGATCTCAACGAAACCGTAGCAAATGATATGAACACGATGCTTGACAGAGAACTCAAAATATCGCCTGTAAACGGTATTCAAATGAAGCTTGAAGAGTATCCCAAGGCTGATGATGCGACTTCTTTGGTAATGCACAATTCCAAGTATCAATATAAATTCTACCAGTGGTTTTCAAAATTTGTTGAGGAAGATGTAATATTTGACAGGGTGTTTACTCTTACTCCGTCAGGCGTTAATTCGTTTTGTATTATGGACGGAACTCAGTATGACGATGTTATTGAAGAATCAAAAATCCCCTACAATATGCATATGACACAGCTTGTGCAGAAACAAGCACAGGTTTATGCCGATGTTCATGCTGCGAGCGGTGATTACCGAAATTTGGCGAGAGGACAATACGGAGACGGTACAAACAATAATTACGGATGCATAAGAAATGAAAATGAAATAGCGGAGCTGTTCAATACTCCCGCGTTTGCACTGTGTGACAGCACCCCCGCAAACTATCTTTCGGATTATCTTTCATATGCGGGTGATTATCCGGTTTACTTTATGACTTCAAAGACAGGTGAGAAGGGTTCACCTCCGTACACCACATATTATGTTATTTTTAAAGCGATAGACGCCCGTGCACAGCAGCCGAATAATGAGTTTGCAATAACTGATGTAGACGCGGAGTATATTCAGTCGGATCGTGAAAATTACGAAACTGCCTATTCATTTGTGCTTTCAAACAGGAATTCGTCCTTTAAACAGCACACCGATGTCAAAACTTCCGGTTCGGGCAGTGCAAATATTTTCATCGAAGACGGTGAAGGCGTTACCATGAACGAAAAAACGGTTGATGCGGGTGCTCAAATGAATATTTGCTTCTCATCAGGCGGAACAGATACTGTTTTGGAGTCGCTTACGCTTCAAAGACATAACGATGCAAGCGACAAGAGCAAGGTGACAAGCGAAACCACTCTGCTTACAAAAGACCAGATAGAGATGCTGGAAAAAGACAGTTTTGGCAATTATGTGTACGAGTATAATGCCCCGTATTCGGATGCAACAGTTTGCCTTAACACACAAAAGGGTCACAAGGTTTATGTAGAGGGCACAAACTGTTCAAACGATCTTATTACGCTCGATTCGTACGAAAACCTTTTTGCTCCCGGCGATACCGTTACATTTATTGCAGACGATTCGGTGCAATCCGTTCAGCTTGAGTATGAAAACAAGTCAATCAAAATGAACCTCAAAAAGGATATTGAGTCGGGTCAGATCGGAAGCTTTGAGATGCCCGACTGCGATGTTACATTGGTTTTCAGCAAATCTTCGTGTGCTCACGAATTTGACGAAAACGGCTTCTGCACAGAATGCGGTGATTATCAGCCCGCAATTTTGAATAACGGCGTTTACGAAATCTCAAACGCAGGTCAGCTTTACTGGTTTGCTTCTCTTGCAAACGGCAACAAAACTCACGCAGATTTTGACGCACAAAATTCGGATGCAAATGCAGTGCTTGTTCGTGACATTGACATAAACAAAGGCAATTCACAAAGTGAAATGAGAACATGGATCCCGATAGGGAGCAAGAGCAGTCCCTATACAGGAAGCTTTGACGGTCAGAGTCATATAATATCAGGCGTAAAAATATCAGCGGACACTGCGTACTGCGGATTGTTCGGCTATATTTCAAACTCTTCGTTATCGAATTTCACAGTCGAGGGCAGTATTGATACGCCGAGTCAAAACGGCGGAGTGAACATTAATAACTTGTATGTCGGCAGTGCGGCAGGATATTCGCTTGATTCGACAATTTCAAATGTAACAAGCAATGTTCAGGTTAATATCGACGCTGATTCCTACGCTTATGTCGGCGGCATAGCAGGATACAACGAAGGAGGTACGGTTTCAGACTGTTCTAACAGCGAAAGCTTGTCGTGTGCGGCGGGCAAAGACAGCAACCTCGGCGGTGTAGTCGGATTTAATGTGAACAATGGGTGTGTTAAGGATTGTGAAAACTCAGGAACCGTTTCCGTCCAGACAAGCAACGGCTTCGGCGGCGGCGTCGGCGGAATTGTCGGAAACAACCAGCCTTCAATGTATTTAGGTGACATGTGCGTAGTTGAAAGATGCACCAATACAGGAGATATAAGCGGAAAAGAATATGTCGGCGGAATCGTCGGCACGAGCAATTCGGCAACTCAGAGAAACTGTGCAAACCTTGGAGATGTTTCGGGTAGTGTGCGTGTAGGCGGAATAGTAGGTAACAACACCTACAGTTCTGTTGTTGAAAACTGCTACAACATCGGCAGCATTTCGGCTGATTCAAGCTTTGGTGCAATTCAGGGATTAAATTTGTCTTCAACTTTGGAAAACTGCTATTACATAGACACATGCGGTGATTTTGATGAACATTCAGGTACAAGCAAAACCGCAGAGCAGTTTAAGTCGGGCGAGGTTGCGTATCTTCTCAACAAAGAAGTAACTGACGGTTCGCAGGTTTGGTATCAGAACATTGACAACGGCGAGACACCCGACGATTATCCCAAGTTTGACGGCGGAACGGTGTACGGTGCGTACAGATGCAACCAAACCGATATGGCTTACAGCAATTATCCTATCGGTGACGAAGTTTTAGCCCATGAATTTAACGATAACGGCTTTTGCACCGTTTGCGGTCAGTATGAGCCCGCCGAGCTTAACAGCGACGGCGTTTACGAAATCACAAACGCAGGTCAGATGTTCTGGTTTGCTTCGCTCGTAAACGGCGACGATACACACGCAGATTTTGACAAGCAAAACAGTGCGGCAAACGCTGTTTTTACGGAAGATATTGACCTTGAAAACCGTGAATGGTCTCCGATTTATAACTTTAACGGTACATTTGACGGACAAAACCACACCATTTCCAATTTGAGCATCACGAAAACATCTTCCAGTTCGGGTCTTTTCGGAAGCTCTTCGGGTACGGTTAAGAATTTCACCGTAAAAGGTAAAATAAGCTTGAGCTCTGATGGCTCTCATATAGGCGGTGCAGTCGGATATTTAAACGGCGGTACTGTTTCAGGCGTCACTTCATATGTTGATATTGAGAATTCAGGCTGTGAGCTAAAGCATGTCGGCGGTGTTGCAGGCTCTGTTCAGAATGATGTTACATTAATTGATAAATGTCTCTATTACGGAAACATCACACTGACAGATTCACTTGACTGCATCGGCGGAATTTTGGGATATACAAACAGCGGTGCAAAAATCATAAGCTGTGCAAATCTCGGTACGATCACATCGTCATCTTCAGGTGCGTATATAGGCGGTATTTTAGGATATGTGAATAATTCAAAACCGACTCTGAATAACTGCTACAACTACGGAACGGTAAGCTGCGGTGATAACTCACGCTGCGGAGCCGTTGTAGGATGGGCAAGGAATTTCACACCCGCAAATATCAGCGGCAACTACTATCTTGACAGCTCATCTTCTTTGGCGTTCGGAAGCGAGAGTAAGTCGGGTGCTTCGGCAGAAGCAAAAACAGCAGAGCAGTTTAAGGCGGGCGAGGTTGCATATCTTCTCAACAAGGAAGTAACCGACGGCACACAGGTTTGGTATCAGAACATCGACAACGGCGAGATACCCGACGATTATCCTAAGTTCGACGGCGGAACGGTGTATTATCTGTCGTACAAGGACGCTTACTCAAACACCTATTCCGAAAAGCCCTCAGATCCCGACGATTTTGACAAGGACGAGGACGGCAATCTCATCATCAAAACATATGACGACCTTGTATTGCTTTCACAGCTTGTACGAAGCGAGTATGATGTGTACGGCTCTCAGAACTATATTCTCGAAAACAACATCATCGCTCCCGAAGACAGCGAGTGGACGCAGGGCATCGGCTCGGTTTCCGAAAACAAGCCGTTTAACGGTACATTTAACGGCAACGGCTACTGCATAATCGGACTGAATGTAAATTCCGAGCAGTACGGCGGACTGTTTGAAATAATCGGCGAAAACGGCTGTGTTAAAGACCTGTTGGTGTTTGACTGCAAATTTAAAGTTTCATCTAAAACTTCGGGCGGGATCGCCGCAGTAAACAACGGTACAATCGACCACTGCATAAGCGGCGTAAACTTCACATCGGGTACGATACACTTTAAGAATATTTCAATTAACGCTTCACAGCTGAACTCAAACATCAAGGGCGGGCTAAGCGGCGGTATTGCAGGCGAAAACAGCGGACTGATTACAGGATGCCGCAACGCGGCTGTTGTAACAGGCTCACAGTGCGGCGGTATCGCAGCAGTTAATACGGGCAAAATCTACGGCTGTGCAAACAACGCAAAAATCGGCACGACGGACACTTCTGTATCGGGCGGACTTTCAGGTAAAAACTGCGGAACAATCGAAAGCTCATACAATTCGGGTTCTTTAAATTGCAGTGATGAAAACGCAAAGGGCTCTGTTGCAGGCTTAAACGGCTGGGACGGCTCCGATACACCGATTGTTAAAAATGTTTTCTACATCACTTCAAACGGACTTACATCAGTCGGCAAAAACTCAAAGACACAGCCCGACAGCACAAACACCGCAAAATCCAAAAACTCGGATATGCAGACGGACGGTTTTGTTGATGAGCTTAACGCGGTATGCGGCGACTCGGTAACTTGGGTGCACAATTCCGTGATTAACAAGGGCTATCCCACAATTAAATGCAGTTTCCTAAACTACATCGTCAAGTCGGCAGGCAACGGCATTACGGTTTCGGGCAATATGCACAAGGATCTTAATATAAGCTATGAGGCTTGCGATGCTGACAGCGACAGATACAAAGCCCTTTCATCGGATCTGGACAAAGACAAAATCATAAGCGTTTACGATGTAAACCTCAGCGATAATGACGGCAATTTCATTCCCGCCGAGCTGTGGTGTCAGCCCGAAGTTAAAATCTCGGTTCCGGTAAGCAGTGAAAATGTACTGTTTGCAGGTATCGACGCAGACGGCAACGCTTCGTATTATAAGCCCGATTCCGTTAAAGACGGAGTTGCCGTATTTACGGTGGCGTCTCCCGTGTCGTTTGCTCTTGTCGAAGACACAAACGCAGCTTTGTCCGACTCAACGCCCGTACAGACGGGTGCGGCAATGTTCAGCGCGTTTGCTTTGATTATGCTCTTTGCGGCAATATTTATAATTACATTCAGAAGAAGGAATAATTTTGAATAAAAAGAAGAAAAAACTTTTGATTGTTCTTGCAATCCTGCTTGCGGTCATTTTGGCCGTAGGCGGGGTGGCGGTGTATAACAATTTTTTCACCGAAGAGCCCCAAAAATCAAACGGCGTTGTCGGACAAATATCATCGGACTGGGACACGGGCATTGAGGACGAAACCCCTGATAAAAGCACGGGCGTTCAAATCCCCGGATACGGCACAGCCGAAATGAAATCAGGCGATGCGAGCCTGCATCTGAGTATCGGAAATCCCAAGGCAAACGAGTGCGGATTCTATGCAACCCTAAAGCTTGAGGACGGCACGGTACTTTATGAGTCCGAGCTTCTAAAGCCAGGGTACGGGCTTACGGAGGTTCCGCTTTCTCAAACGCTTGAAAAGGGAGAATACACCGCAATAGTTTACTACGAGTGCGTAACTCTTGATGAGGAGCATACTCCGATGAATTCCGCCGAATCGGAATTTACATTAATTGTTAAGTGATTAAGAGCGTGCCGCTTTTGCGGTGGCTTTTAACATAAATCTTTTTGAAAGGATGTTTTTTATGCAAATCAAAAAAATCATTTCCGCCCTGCTTGCAGGAGCACTCATCACATCATCGGCTGTGGCAGTGTCTGCCGCTGAACTTACCGATCAGAACCCCGACGGCTCAACCGAGGTTTACGCAAACATTCTCGGCTCTGAACCCGGAGAAGTAAGCTATGTGATTACAATCCCCGAGTCCGTTGACTTCGGAACGCTTACACAGCCCGAAACAGATACTGACAGCTACAAATATCTTGATTTTGATGTTGTTGCAACAGAGCTTAATAACCTTGAAGCCCGTCAGGCAGTATCAGTTTTTCTCAAGGACAGCACGGCAGACGACGGTCAGTTCTATCTCACACAGCTGGATAGTGAGACACCGTTTGAAATCTCATATGATGTTTACGGAAATCTCGTTGACGATGTGAATATGAGCGAATATACACCTCTCAATCAGAGCGGCGATTCGGGCGAATACGGTTATCACCTCTGCACATTTACAGCAGGCTCACAGGGAACTGCTCAGGATGTAACGCTTGCACTCAACCAAAAGGCACTGTACGGCCAAAATCTTGATGACATTGCAGGCGATTACAGCGGTACGATGGTATTCCACAGTGCACTTTCAACAATCGGCGGTTAATTTTAACGGTCGTGTGCTGCAATGAAAAGGACTAAGCTTATTAAGTGCCTGTGCTTAATAACTGTTTCGGTGTTTTTAACCCTCTTCACATTTTCGCTGACCGCTTCGGCGGCTCGGTATGAGGGGAACACGGATGTTTTTGCACATATAGAAACATCTCCTGCCGAAACGACGCAGCCTGTCACAAACGGAGATACACACGCCTCCGACCAAAGTGACGATACATATGTGTCAACGGGACAGATTGTATCTGTATGCGTAATTGCAGCCGTAATTTTACTTGTGATTTCAATATTGATTATTTGTCTTTTCGGAAAAAAGGCGGATAGCTATACTTTAGGTAACGGTAAAAGATAGATACGCGTTTTTCGGTATCTTTTCTGATAATCTGAGCCGTATATTATTCACAATATTTCGGCGTTTAAATACTATGTGATAACAATATTTTTTCGGATTAAAGGTGCTGCGATTATAAAAATTCCCCTTAAAACCGCAGCACCCAAAGCTTTGTTATTTGCTCTCAATCCTGCTGTTCTGATGAATTTTCATAAATAAACATTACAGAGCGGCAGAACAATTTAATTTAAAAGCGGTTTTTTTTATAAAATTTAATTTTCGGGACAGCGAGGTACTCAAATGAAAATATTTAACTGTATTTTTGGCGTTTTATCAATTATAGCGGCGAGTTACTGCATTTTTTACCCCGGTATGACCTTTATAAACAGCGGCTGGATAGTTACAATACTGCTCGGCGTATGGGGAGTATGCACAATTATCGGCTACACAGCAAACAGCAAAAACGATGAAAAGTCAAAGGGTGATGCGGCAGTCGGTGTTTTGAGCCTTATCGGTGGAATTGCGGCAGCCGTAATTTCCGTGCTTGCATTGTTTATGCCGTCAATCCGCATAATGCTCGACATAATAATTCTGTGCGTGTTTTCCTCATGGCTTATGCTAAGCGGAATCACCTCCGTTATAGTATCTTTCAAGATGAAAAATACCGGTTCAAAAAGGTGGATTCTCACCCTTATCTGCGGTGTTGTTATGACGCTTTCGGGCATTTACGGTATCTTTAACCTGTTCTTTGTAATGCAGACCATAGGCATTTTAATCGGAATCCTTCTTATGATATACGGAGTAAGACTTGTTGTGTCGGTGTTTGAAAAGAACGGTTAACCGCATTTTGCAAAGACAGACAAAATAAAGCGGCAGCATTTTTTGCTGTCGCTTTTTTGATTATCAAAGGTTTATTTTTTAAAATACTATGGAATATATTTGCATAATCTAAGTGATTATTTACCTTAATTTGCAGCGGTTTCGATTTCGCTGGTTTTAATGTATTCGCTCTTTTGCTTGTTATAGTAGCGGTCAACATAAAAAATGTAGATGATTCCGCCGATTACATACGCAACGGCAGTCAGAGCAAATCCGTTTGAAAGTCCGATTGCTTCCTGAAGACAGCCCATCAAAAGCGAACCGATACCTATACCTATATCATAGGACAAAAGGTAGGTTGCGTTTGCCAAGCCACGCTGCGGTGCGGGTGTTGTTCCCGTAACAAATGACTGAAACAGACGATTAAATGCCGCAAATTCGCTTTGTATTTTCTTTAAAGGAGTATCGGCATTTGCAGGCTGATTTTTAAATAAATTCTATTTTTCAGTAATTTTAAGTGCCGAGGCGTAATGAGGAATGTAAAGCGTATAAAGACGGAAAAAAGCCGTGTATATTTTATTGCTGTTTATTTTTAATTTTACAGGTAAATATAATCAAATAGGGGCTAAGCCGAAGTTATTCTTTAATATGCGGCTTAGTCTTTTTTGTTGGTGTGCAAGGGTGTTTTAAAAGCTTTGAATTTGGCTTATCATACCTTTTGTACTGCCGTATTTGAAAGCGTAAACGGCATAAAATTTAAGGCAAATAAATATTTGATATAATAAATACAATGCTGATTTTTAAGCCGTGAAGAGTTTATATCTTCGTCACAATGCACATAAATTTTTGCAAAAATTTTACAGTCTGATTTATTGCTTTTAGAACAAATATTCATAATTAGAATTAAAATACAGGTTATAATATGTTAGAATTAATAAATAAAATGCAATAAATATGTAGTCGGTTAGGAGGCATTTTAATTGCTTTTTAGAAAAATAATAACAGGAGTAATGGTGCTTATGATGATTGGCGGAATGTGCATTGCAGATACTGCCGCTGCAAACAAGAAAGAAACAGACTATCAGGCGTATGCCGCTTCACTTGACAAGACAACCTACAGCGGTTCTGATTTGGGTGCGACATACAGCAAGGACGCTACAGTGTTCAAGGTGTGGTCGCCCAAAGCGTCAAGCGTAAAGGTGAATATTTACGAACACGGAAGCGATGAAGAGGGTGACGCGGGTTCTCTTGAGTCGAAGGCTCTCACGCTTGATAAAAAAACAGGCGTGTGGTCATGCAAAATGAGCGGAGATTTAAAGGGTAAGTATTACACCTATACGATTAAGCACGGTGATACTTCAAAGGAAACTTACGACATCTATGCAAAGGCGTGCGGAGTCAACGGCAACCGCTCCATGATAGTTGATTTGTCACAAACCGACCCCGAGGGCTGGGAAAACGATAAGCATATTTTAGTGGAAAATCAAACGGACGCAACCGTTTGGGAGGTGTCTGTCGCTGATTTTTCTTCTTCCGAATCAAGCGGTGTTTCCGAGGATCACAGAGGCAAATTTCTTGCGTTCACCGAGGAGGGCACAACTGTTGATTCAGTTCAGGGAGGTGCTTCGACCTGTATTGATTACCTCAAAAAGCTCGGTGTAAAATATGTACAGATTATGCCGTTTTACGACTTCGGCTCTGTCGACGAGAGCAAGGATATAAACGAGCAGTACAACTGGGGCTATGACCCTGTAAACTACAACTGCCCCGAGGGCTCTTACTCGACAGACCCCTACAATGGTGCTACAAGAATCAAAGAGTGCAAGCAGATGATTCAGGCACTTCACAACGCAGGAATCGGCGTTATTATGGATGTTGTGTACAATCACACATATTCAACGGAGTCTGCTTTTCAGTACACTGTGCCGAACTACTATTACAGAATGAACCCGGACGGAACTTTTTCAAACGGCTCCGGATGCAGCAACGATACAGCCTCTGAACACAAGATGTTCCGTAAATATATGATAGATTCCGTAACCTATTGGGCAGAGGAATATCATATCGACGGCTTCCGCTTTGACCTTATGGGACTGCACGATGTTGAAACGATGAACAGCATCAGAAAAGCACTTGATAACCTGTATGAGGACGGAAGCGGCAAAAAAATCATAATGTACGGCGAGGCGTGGGATATGCCGACTCAGTGCGATGAGGGCACTGTTATGGCTAATCAGAAGAATTTAAAGAAGCTTGACGACCGTATCGGTGCTTTTGACGACACAATCCGTGACGCAATCAAGGGCAGCACGGGCGGCGTTGACAAAGGCTTTGTTCAGAGCGGCTCGTCCCGTGCGGCTCTTAAAATCGGCATTGCGGGTCAGTCTGATACCACTACCGGCTGGGCTGATGTCCCCACCCAGTGCGTGACCTATGCTTCCTGCCACGACAATCTTTGTCTTTATGACAAGCTTGTCGATTCTGTTTACGGACGGGACAGCGAGTACCGCAAGCGTTATGAGGACCTTGTCAGTATGAATAAGCTTTCAGCCGCCATAGTTATGACATCACAGGGTATACCGTTTATGCTGTCGGGCGAGGAGTTTGCACGCAGCAAGGACGGCGACGAAAATTCCTACGCTTCAAGCAGGGAAGAAAATATGATTGACTGGACAAACCTCAACGAGTTCAGCGACATAGTCGAGTATTACAGAGGTCTTATTAAAATCCGTGAGAATTTCGATGCGTTTTCAGACCCGACGGCAGAAACCGCCAACAGCCTGACATATATTGAAGATGTTCCGTCGGGCGTAACAGGCTACACGATAAATAACACATCAAGCGGTCAGTGGAGCAAGATGTGCGTTGTATTCAACGGCGGCGAAGAGGAGCAAGATGTTAATATCGGCGGAGAATGGGTAAGAATTGCCGACGGAGAAACGGCGGGACTGAGAAATCTCGGCGAAGTAAGCGGCACGGTTAAGCTAAAGGCTCATTCGGCGGCGATTATGGTTGATAAAAAGAGCTATGACTCGGCACAAATTTCAGATGACGAGGGTGCGGTTGTCATAAGCTACTACGACAACAACACAAAGGAGCTTTTAAAAAAGCAGACGGTAACAGGCGAGCTCGGCACGGGCTACGATGTGATGGACTGTGCAAATTCCCTCAATTATGACATAAAGGAGTCAGACGGCGATATCACGGGTGTTTTTGAAAACACGGTGAAGTACGCAAGCGTGTATGTGGAAGAATTTGAGGGGGAAATGGCAAAGGTCGTTTTTCAGTTTGTAGACGATATGAATAATACGGAGCTTGCCGATTCTTATGTTATCCGCAACAGGGTAGGGGAGCAGTATTTTACTCCCGAAATACCGTCGATAGAAAACTACAGCCTTGTGCTTGACAAGCTTCCCGACAACGGTGCGGGCAAAATTACTTCGGGCGAAACTGTTGTTACCTACAGATATACGAGAGTGACCGACGATACTGATAAATCCGTGTGCGTTGTTAATGCGATTTATATGAACGATCAAGGCGAGATTGTAGAAACCAAGACATATAAGGGCAAAGAGGGCGAAAGCTATTCTGCACCGCAAAACGAATATGAAGAGATGAATCTGATTGAAATCCCCGAAAATGCTTCGGGTACATTTGCAAAGGGCGAAATCAATGTTGTTTTCAAATATTCAACCGTGCCCGATGTTCTTGAGGATGTTCTTGTTTATGTGTATATCGGCACTGCCGTAATTCTCTTGCTTTGCATAGCGTCTGCCGCTTATTCCCGTTTTAAATATATCAAACGCTTCAGAGAGAATATGGATGTTGAAGAATAATTAGTTGGAATTAGGTAGTTATTTCCGCACTGCGGAATTGATTATATTATGAATAAGGAGGAATATTATCTATGAGAACTACAAAGAAGCTTTTGTCTGCCGTTCTCGCAGTTTGTATGCTCGCGTCAACGAGCGTTGTGTCAGGTTTTGCGGCTGTTACGGATACAGAACCTGTTTCTGCCGATGTAATAGCTGATTCTGTTTACACTCAGGCTTGCGAAGAAATCGACAGCAAGTACGCTTACACCAAGGGCGATTTGGGTGCAACTTATTCACCCGAGAGCACAACCTTTAAGGTGTGGTCGCCGACTGCAACCGAGGTGTCGCTCAACCTGTACAAAACAGGTTCCGACTCGGAAGAGGGAGCACAAGATCTCGGCACTTATCCGCTTGAAAAGCTTATGGACGGTGAAAACTGGACGGGCGTTTGGGTGATAACTGTTGAGGGTGACCTCAAAAATCAGTATTACACCTATACAATTACTGCCCAAAACACTACAGGCACAAAGACAACGACAAAGGAAACACAGGATGTTTATTCCGTTGCAACAGGCGTAAACGGCACCCGTTCAATGGTGTGCGACCTTGATTCCACGGACCCCGAGGGCTGGGAAAACGATACTCATGTTCTTTTGGACGAGTCAACGGACTCATCTGTTTGGGAGCTTCATATCAAAGACTTTTCTTATGACCCCGCTTCGGGTGTGTCTGAAGAGAACAGGGGAAAATATTTGGCGTTTACAGAAACGGGAACAACTTTAAACGGCGAGGGCAATGTATCTACCTGCATTGATTACCTCAAAGAGTTGGGTGTAACTACCGTTCAGCTAAATCCTTTCTATGATTTTCAGTCGATTAACGAAGCAGGCAGCGACTCACAGTTTAACTGGGGTTATGACCCGCAAAACTACAATGTTCCGGAAGGTTCTTATTCTTCAAATCCGTATGACGGAAATGTAAGAATCAAAGAGTGCAAAGAGATGATTCAGGCACTCCACGAGGCAGGAATTTCGGTTGTAATGGATGTAGTTTACAACCATACATATTCTACTCTTTCCTGCTTCCAGGCAACCGTGCCGAACTACTACTACAGAATGACTAAGGCAGGCGGATTTTCAAACGGTTCCGGCTGCGGCAACGAGTGTGCAACAGAGCGTGCAATGTTCAGGGACTATATGATTCAGTCGGTTCTGTACTGGGTAAACGAGTATCATATTGACGGCTTCCGCTTTGACCTTATGGGACTTTTGGATGTTGAAACAATGAATTTACTCAGAGATGCTCTCGATGAGGTTGACCCGAGAATCACAACATGGGGCGAAGGCTGGACAGGCGGCGACTCATATCACCCGACAAACACCTGTTCGGGAACAAAGTATTATCCCGCAACACAGGCTAACGCTTCAAAGCTCAACGACAGAATCGCTCTCTTTAACGACGCTATCCGCGACGGTATAAAGGGCGGATGTATGAACATTGCAAATCAGGGCTTTATCCAGGGCGTAAGCTCCTCGGCTCCGAGCATCAGATATGGTGTAAGAGCTAATTCATCGGGCAGAAACAACTGGCTTGCAAATGCTCCGTCGCAGTGCGTTACATATGCTGCCTGCCACGATAACGCAACCTTGTATGACCAGATTCTCGGCTCTACCGCACTTGCAGAATACGGAGAAAGAGAAGCTACTGCCGTTAAGATGAATAAGCTTGCGGGTGCAATCGTTTATTCTTCGCAGGGTATTTCGTTTATGCTTGCGGGCGAAGAAATGTGCCGCAGCAAGGACGGCGACACAAACAGCTACAAGTCTGCGGCTACGCTTAATATGATTAAGTGGCAGAATGTTGTGGATTATGCCGATGTAATATCCTACTACAAGGGCGTAATGCAGATTAAGTCAAATTTCAGTCCGCTTACCTGCATGGATAAGACATATCAGGACGCATTTACATTTACAAATGCTCAGAAAGCATACACAAACCAGATTTCTTACACTATCGCAAACGATACCCCCGGCGAGTGGAGCAAGATGGCTGTTCTTTTCAACTCTGCTTCAACAGCTGCCGATGTAACGCTTGCCGATACTTCGGTAACCGATTGGGTTATTATTGCAAACGGTCAGACAGCAGGTCTTGACAGCCTCGGCGAGGTTACAGGTTCAACATTTACTGTTCCCGCATATTCGGCAGTTATCGCCGTTGATAAGGCAAGCTATGAAGCAGCAGGAATCAAGTCGGATATGGGTAAGGTAGTTGTAAACTATGTTTACGAGTCAAGCGGTGAAAAAATTGATGATTCCGTAGTTTTGCAGGGTACTGTAGGCTCAGGTTATCAGACATCACCGAGTGCGGGTATTAACAATACCTATGAGGTTGATTACATCGAAGGCGAAACCGCAGGTAAATTCAGCGAAACTCCCACGGAAGTTACATACTACTACAAGGACTATGTTCCCGAGTCCATTTTAAATGCAGATTTTAACGGCGACGGAAACATTAACATAATGGATGTTACAGCAATGCAGAAGTATTTTGTAGGCGATATAGAGCTTTCCGACGAGCAGGTTGAAGCTTTGGACCTCGACTACGACGGCAGCAGAGATGTGTCGGATGCAACGATGCTTGCAAAACAGCTTGCAGGCTACCGTGTTGCAGAGGGCAGCGTTGTTGTAAATCACTACTATACGGATGATCAGGGCGTTGAGCAGAAGCTCACCGCTTCCGAAACAATCACAGGCCGTGTAGGTTCCGATTACACAACATCAGACTTCAAAGTTGTAGGTTATGCGGCAGACGAGGACAATCTACCCGAAAAAGCTTCGGGCAAGATTCCTTACGGCAAGACGCTTGAGATTAATTACTACTATACAGCTTCAAGTCTTGATATTAATCTGCACTTTAAGCACAGCGGCTCTCTTACCTGGGCACCCACACTTTGGATTTGGGGTTCTGACTTAAACGGTGTTGACAAGGGCAACTACACTCCCGACGATGCTGCTGTTTGGCCCGGCGTTAAGGCAACTGATGACGACGGCGACGGCTGGTATGATTACAACTTTACCTACAGGGGAGCAGGTACATACAATGTAATCGTATCAAACAACGGTTCAACGCAGACAATGGACTACAAGGGATTTGTTGACAATGAAATTTGGGTTGTTATCGACGACATCAAAATTTCAACGGGAGATTATCTAACTTTCTATACAGACAATCCCGAAACCAATCCAGATGCTCCAATTGCAAGTCAGATTACAATCGAATAACAAAAATCAAAGGACCGTCCTCTTTTCGGGGACGGTCCTGTTTTCGTTTTTTACTGTTTTCTTCTTTGTGCTGTGTTTAAACTGTCTGTATATTCCACTCAACCTTAAAGGTTGTGCCGTGCTTTTCGTTGCTTTCTACGCTTATTTTTCCGCCTGTTACTGAGGTGATGTTTTTAGCGATTGACAAACCCAGTCCGTATCCGTTTGTACTTCTCGATTTATCGCCGCGATAAAATCTGTCAAAAATATGAGCTTTTTCTTCGCTTGTGAGTACATCTCCCTTGTTGTTTACGCTCAATGTTACCTTTTCTCTTTTATACAGCGTGATAGTAACAGTGTTTCCTTGTTCCGAATATTTTACAGCGTTTTCAATCAAAATTCCGAACAACTGCGTGAGCAGGGTGGGGTCGCTTCTCATAATTATATTCGGTTCGATTCGGCTGTCGATTATTACGCCGCTTTCAAAGGCGACAGGTTCAAAATTGAGTGAAGCGGCTTGTGCAATTTCGCTTATATTTACATCGGTAAATTCAGACTTAATGCTGCCGCTGTCAGATTTTGCAAGAAACAGCATCTGTTCAATAAGCTTTTTCATATGCAACGCTTCTTCCTGTGTGCTTTGAAGCCATTTCATTTCCTGAGAAATCGTCGAGTCGCCGTGTCCCGCAATAATATTGTTGTTTGCAAGTATAACCGTAAGCGGGGTTTTCAGTTCGTGGGACGCATCCGCAATAAACTGCTTTTGTTTGTTCCACGCCTCTTTAACGGGGTTTACCGCAATTCCCGAAAGAGCAAGACTTATCAAAAAAATTACCGCAATGCTTGCAATAAATAATACCACGCAAATAAGAACTGTGTTTTTAAGCGAGGAGTAAATGCTTGAGTTGTCGGCAAAGGCGATTGTTATCTGACCGGATTGTTTCTTTTTAAAATATGACAAACCGTATCGGGATATTTCTCCGAATTGCCTGTTTTCGTTTATCGCCTCGCTTACACAATGTTCAAGAATATCATCATCAATAGTTGCGTTAATCTCATTTTTGCTCAAGATATTACCGTAGCTGTCCGCAGATACAACGATAAACGAGCTGAGCATAGGCTGAAAGTCGTCGTGCTTTTTTTCTCCGAATTTTTCAGGCGGATGATCAAATTCGTCAAAGCTTCGCTCGACAGCCTGTCCCAGCGAGCGTTCAAGCTCGTTTCTTGAGGTGACATAACTGTTTATGCAAACGGCGGCAAAAATGAATAAAATAACTGTTCCGACAAACAGCATATTAACGAGAATTATATTTTTACGCAGTCGCCGTATCAATTCAATTTCTCCAATCTGTAACCTATTTTTTTAATAGATTTTATTTCGGCACGGGAATCAATAAAATTAAGCTTTTTCCTCAAAAACGATATGTACACTTCAACATTGTTAGAGCCTGCGTCCGAGTCATAGCCCCACACCTTCGTAATAATTTCTTCCTTTGAAATTATTACTTCGGGATTTGATAAAAACAGCTTGAGAATCTCCGCTTCCTTAAAGTTTAAATGCACCGACTTTGTCCCTTTAAAAAGTCGGCTCTGCGATGCGTTAAAGCTGAAATCCCCGAAATTTGTTTCGTCAAGCATAACCTCGCCCTTTCTTCGGGTCAGAGCTTTTATCCGTGCAATAAGCTCTTCGGGGGCAAACGGCTTGCTCATATAGTCGTCGGCACCGCAGTTGAGTCCTTTTACCTTGTCCGAAACGGTATCTTTTGCGGTCAGCATGAGAATGGGCGTGTTTATTTTGCTTTGCCTCAGCTCAAGAGCAACCTCAAATCCGTCCTTAAACGGAAGCATAATGTCAAGAATTATCAGATCGTAAATTCCGCTTTTTGCGTACTGAAGTCCGTCGTTTCCGTCATAGACTATATCAGCCATATATTTTTGTTCAACAGCAATTTGCCTGAGAGCTTCTGCAAGCCATTTTTCATCTTCAACAATAAGTATATGCATAATATTTACCGTCCCTTTTGAATAATTATACCTATTATTATTTTATGTTTCAGGCTTAAAAAAAGCTAAAAAAGTTTTTTATACTGTAGGTAATTATTGATTTATATCAAAAAACATAGTATAATGTAACCGATTAATCAAAAAGGAGCGATAAATGATGGAAGTTAAAATATCGGACAGCATAAAATATATTGGTGTTGACGATAAGGACATAGACCTTTTTGAAAGCCAGTATGTTGTTGAAAACGGAATAGCTTACAATTCGTATCTTATTTTGGACGACAAAATTGCGGTAATGGACACCGTAGATAAAAGAAAAACAGACGACTGGTACAAAAATCTCGAAAAAGCACTCGGCGGCAGAACTCCCGATTATCTGGTTGTCAGCCACCTTGAGCCTGACCACGCTTCAAATATTTTGTCGATTTGCGAGAAATATCCCGATATTAAAGTAGTAGGAAATGTAAAAACCTTTAATATGTTTCCTCAGTTCTTCAATTTTGATATTGAGGGAAGAAAGATTGAGGTAAAAGAGGGAGATACTCTCGATTTGGGCATTCACAAGCTGACATTTTATATGGCTCCCATGGTGCATTGGCCCGAGGTAATGGTGTCTTACGAAAGCTCGGAGAAGGTGCTGTTTTCCGCAGACGGCTTCGGAAAATTCGGCACGCTCGACACCGATGAGGACTGGGCTTGCGAGGCAAGAAGATATTACTTTAACATTTGCGGAAAGTACGGTGTACAGGTTCAGAATCTTCTTAAAAAGGCGTCGGCTCTCGATATAAAGATGATTTGTCCGCTTCACGGCCCCGTGCTCAGCGAAAACCTTGAATATTATATTAATCTGTATGATATATGGAGCAAATACGAGCCTGAAACCGACGGCGTGTTTATTGCATATGCTTCAATTCACGGCAACACAAAAGAGGCGGCAATGAAGCTTTGCGATATTTTAAAGTCCAAAACCGACAAAAAGATTGCGATTGCCGATCTTTCAAGAAGCGATATGGCTGAATGTGTTGAGGACGCGTTCCGTTACAGCAGAATGATTGTTGCCGCACCTACATATGACGGCGGAATATTCCCCGTAGTAAACGACTTTTTGCATCACCTTGAGATTAAGACATACCGCAGCCGCAAGGTGGGAATGATTGAAAACGGCTCTTGGGCTCCGATGGCAGGCAAAGTGATGAAGTCCTATTTTGAAAAAATGAAGAATATCGAGTTTTGTGATACTTTGGTGTCTATCCGTTCATCGCTCAAAGATGATACGGCAAAACAGCTCGAAACTCTTGCCGATGAAATTCTTGCGTAAATTTCAGTTTGTTTTATTGATTTATTCTTATAAATACTTTTCAGATGCGGACGGTTACTGTACCGTCCGCATTTTTTAATTTATAGGAAATTGCTCGAAAACGGTCGGGCAAGAGAAGGTTTGATAATATCACTCTGTCTGCTCGAACCCAGTATCGAGGCACTCGACTTTTTATGTTATTTAATTGCACAAAACAATTATTATTGGTACTTATCAACAAAAAATCCATGATATATTTTACGGAGAGTCAATTTTTTCGTTGCAAATGCAATTGTAAATATTATGTTAATAATATAAAATATACTTGTAAATTTAAGCAAGCATTACGAAATAAGCATTGGATTTTAAAATGTTTTTAGGTAATTTTGTTTTGGAGTTTTGAAATTTGCGTGATGCTCATAGGAAGCACATCATTTGTCCAATGCTTATTTCGTTAAATAATAAAGACATATTCCTTCTATAACCCAATATACCCCAAGGGCGGCCGTCAACTGTTTGGCGGCTGCTTTTGTTTTGCCTTATTCCTTTAAAATCAAAAAGTTTAAATAATCTTTAAAATGCCCAAATAAACATAATTACAAATATTGACTTAATTTATTATAAAAATTAGTAATATTACTGAAATAAACTTCGTTTAATATTTTTTGTTGAAAAAAACGAGTGAATAAAGTATAATAACGGTATATGTAAATTATAAGTATGGGGGTCGTTTTATGAATTTAATAAATCTTACTTCAATCCTCGCAGATAACGGTATGACTCTTGCCGAAAAGGGTATTGCTTCTGCCAAGGTAATTTTGACCGGATTTATTGTTGTTTTCGCAGTGCTTTTACTTTTGATTTTTATCATCAACATTTACGGTGCTATAATTCAAAAGGCTATGCAGGGCGGAAAAAAGAAGAAAGAAAAAATCAGCGAACCGGAAAATAAAGCTCCTGTTGTGACTTCGGCTGCTAATGTGCCCCAAGCTCCTGCTCCGAGTGTTCAGGACGGTATATCCGACGAGGTTGTTGCGGTTATTTCGGCAGCTGTTGCCGCGGCGTCTGACTCCTCCTCAAAGACGAGAATTAAGAGCATTAAGAAATCAGACGGTACTCGCAGTGCATGGGCGAACGCAGGTATACTTGATAATACCCGCCCGTTTTAAGGTTAAAGTTTTTTGGAAAGGACGCATTATTTATGGAAATTTTACAGGGCTTTATAGACGCCGTAAACGGTATTTTGCAAAGCTCGGGTATTTTTACTCTGAACTGGCAAAACTATGTAATGATAGGCGTTTCGATTATTTTGCTTTATTTGGCTATCAAAAAGCAGTACGAACCGCTTTTGCTTCTCCCTATAGCTTTCGGTATGCTGCTTGTAAACCTTTACCCGGCAATTATGGCTGCACCTTCAACGGAACTTCTGACGGCTGAACAATGTGCGGCTCAAAACGTTGCTGTCGAAGGTCATGCTTCTATGGTTATCGACGGAGTAACTTATTATGAAAATCCAACTTACGGCGGACTTTTGTATTATCTCTATCAGGGTGTAAAGCTCGGTATTTATCCGCCGCTTATTTTCCTCGGCATCGGTTGTATGACAGACTTCGGTCCTCTTATTGCAAATCCAAAGAGCCTTATCCTCGGTGCTGCCGCACAGATCGGTATTTTCCTCACATTTACGGGTGCTGTTTTCCTTGGCTTTACAGAGGCTGAGGCGGGTGCTATCGGTATTATCGGCGGTGCAGACGGTCCTACGGCAATTTATGTTACAACAAAGCTTGCTCCTCATCTTTTAGGTTCAATCGCCATTGCGGCTTATTCTTATATGGCTCTTGTACCTATTATTCAGCCCCCGATAATGAAAGCTCTCACAACAAAGAAAGAGCGTTCGGTTGTTATGGAACAGCTTCGTCCCGTATCAAAGCTTGAGAAGATTATGTTCCCTGTAATCGTTGTTATTCTTATTGCTATTTTCCTGCCGGACGCAGCTCCTCTCGTAGGTATGCTTATGCTCGGTAACCTGTTTAAGGAGTCGGGAGTAGTTGACAGACTTTGCAAGACCGCACAGAACGAGCTTATGAATATTATTACGATTTTCCTCGGCACAACAGTAGGTGCAACCGCTTCGGGTCAAAACTTCCTTACATGGGCTACAATCAAGATTATCGTACTCGGACTTATCGCTTTCTGCCTCGGCACAGCATTCGGTGTGCTTTTCGGTAAAATCATGTATAAGTTTACAGGCGGAAAGGTAAATCCTCTTATCGGTTCTGCAGGTGTGTCGGCAGTTCCTATGGCTGCCCGTGTATCACAAAAGGCAGGACAGCAGGAAAATCCCGGAAACTTCCTTCTTATGCACGCAATGGGACCGAATGTTGCCGGTGTAATCGGTTCGGCTGTTGCAGCAGGTGTACTGCTCAATGTAGTAGGATAAATATACTGCTTTTAATACGATTTTTATCGTTCATTAAAAAGCGGCAGCGTTTAGTTGCCGCTTTTTTGCTTTATAGGAAACTGCTTGAAAACGGTCGGGCAGAGAAGATTTGATAATATCAACCTGTCTGCTCGAACCCAGCGTCGAGGCACTCGACTTTTTTGCTGTTAATGTTTGGTTTTTCTATTTTAATTCTAATTCGGAATTATTGTTATATTCTTATATAATATAATATGTTTATCTTGTTTTATACATATTGTTATGATTTTTTTAATAATAATGTTAAATATTATTATAAAGGGGTATATTAATGACGAAAAACATTACAATACAAAAATTAATTGCCGTTTTGCTCCATAGATTAAAATTTATAATTCTTGTGACGCTGTTGATGGGCATGGTATTCTTTTTGTACTCAAAATTTATTATAACGCCGATGTACAGCACATCTTCAATGATATATGTTCAAAACTACAACGAGGACAGTGCTTCAAACAGTCAGCTAAATAAAATCTACGCATCCGACATCAGCGGTTCATCAAACCTTGCAAGTGTATGTGTAACGCTGTTTAAAAACTCTGATGAAATCACATCGCTTTATGACGGATGCTATGTGGATATTTCAACTAATGAGGACACATTTTTCATTACAATTTCCGTTTCGGGCGACGACCCTCAAAAATGTGCCAATGTAGCAAATCAGGTTGCCGAAGAGTGTCAGGTGGTATTTAAAAACTTTTTGGAATTCGGTCAAATCGGAAATATAAGATCGGCTAAGGTACCGGAAAGGCCTTACGAGCCAAACAACCTGAAAAATACTTTTTACGGATTGGCAGCAGGTTTGGTTTTGTCATGCGTTATATCTATTTTGCTTGAGCTTATTGACACTACAATTAAAGCTGATGATGATTTGCAGGAAATTTACGGATTGCCTGTGTTCGCAGAAATTCCGGATTTTGATACTTGATGCAGGTGATTGACATGAAGATAAAGCTATTTTCAAAAAATAAAAATAAATCCCGTTCAAAGCAGGTTGCTGCAGATACTATTTCCGATAAGAGCAAGTTTGCGATAGTGGAGTCCTATAAATCGGCACGAACAAACATTATGTTCTCTCTTTCCGCAAGCGACAAAAAGACTTTTGCCGTAACAAGCTATTCAAAGGGCGAGGGCAAAAGTACTGTGGCTGCAAACCTTGCGATATCTTTTTCCAAAATGGAGAAGAGAGTTCTTTTGATAGACTGCGATTTAAGACGCCCGAATATCCACAATATCTTCAAGATAGACAATATAAACGGACTTTCAAATATTGTCGGTAAAATGATTACATTTGATGATGCGGTTAAGCGGGATGTTCTCAACAACCTTGATATACTCACCGCAGGCACGATTCCTCCGAACCCGTCGGAGATTATGTGTTCAGGCACCTTTATCGAACTGATTAAAAGATTATCCGATGAGTACGATTACATCATATTTGATACTCCGCCTATCGGCGTTGTTGCCGACGCCCTGCTTTTAAAGGATTTGATTGCGGGATTTGTGGTTGTTATAAGAGAGCGTTCCACTACTCACGGAGATTTGCAGAAAATTATCGACGGAGTAAAGCTTGCAGATTCAAAGATCATAGGCATTATCGAGGTAGGCTGTGATTTGGGTCAGGGCAAGAGGAAAAAAGGTTACTATTACTATCAATATTATTAATTTACAGCAATATATTACAGACTTACGAACATTGAACAAAAACAAGCTCGTAAGTCTGTTCTTTTTTGTTTATATAAAAAATGCAAGTTTTGCAAAAAAGACTTGCATTTTTATCCCTTATAGATTAAAATGTATTAGGTATTTAAAAGCTTTTTTGCAATTATAAATTAAGGGGATAGCAAAATGAATTATTTAAACGCAAAAAGGGAAGAACTTGAGAAGGAATATGCACTTCTTTCCAATGAATTTGAAAATGTAAAGGGATTGGGACTTAATCTTAATATGGCAAGAGGAAAGCCGGGCAAAGAGCAGCTCGATTTGTCGAACGGACTTCTTGATGTTATAAACAGCAATTCCGATTTTGTAGGAGCAGACGGAATGGATTGCAGAAACTACGGTGTGCTTGAAGGTATTGCAGAGTGCAGAAAGCTTTTCGGCGATATTCTCGGAGTTGGTTCAAAAAATGTTATGGTTGGCGGCAGCTCAAGCCTTAATATGATGTTTGATACAATTTCCTGCTTGATGACAAAACCTGTTGCAGAGGGCTGCAAGCCGTGGTATGAGGTAAAAGACAGAAAGTTCCTCTGTCCCGTTCCCGGTTACGACCGCCACTTCAGCATAACCGAATATTACGGATTTGAAATGATAAATGTACCGATGACCGAAAACGGTCCCGATATGGATGTAGTTGAAGAGCTTGTAAGCAAGGACGAATCAATCAAGGGTATTTGGTGCGTTCCAAAGTATTCAAACCCGCAGGGTATTACCTACAGCGATGAAACCGTAAGAAGATTTGCTGCATTAAAGCCGGCGGCAAAGGATTTCAGAATTATGTGGGACAATGCGTATTGTATTCACGATATTACAGATACTCCCGACGAGCTTTTAAACCTCTATGACGAGTGCAAAAAGAACGGCAGCGAGGATATGCCTATCATGTTTTGCTCCACATCAAAGATAACATTTCCCGGTGCAGGTGTTGCGGCAATGGCAGCGTCCGAAAATAATATGAAGCTGTTTATGGAGAGATATAATTTTGAAGTAATCAGCTATGACAAGCTCAATATGCTTCGCCATGTAAGATTTTTCAAAAACCTTGACGGCGTAATGGAGCATATGCAAAAGCACAAGGCGATTTTAAAGCCCAAATTTGAAATTGTGCTCAAACACCTTGAGTCAGAATTAAAGCCTACGGGTATAGGTGAGTGGACAAATCCGAACGGCGGATATTTTGTAAGCATAGATGTACTCGGCGGAACAGCCAAAAGAGTTGTCGAGCTGTGCAAACAGGCAGGAGTAGTCATGACGGGTGCAGGTGCAACATATCCCCTCGGAAAGGACCCCGAGGATAAAAACATCAGAATCGCACCTACTTTTCCGCCGAACAGCGAGCTTGAAACGGCAATGGAGGTATTCTGTATCTGCACAAAGCTTGCCGCTTGCGAAAAATTGCTTGGCAAATAAGGTAAATAAAAATAATAGATTTATTTCATTTTCTTCCTAATAGTATATATTTTTGTCAATTTAAAATATTTTTTTATTAAATATTATCGTATCCATTGACATTTTTTAAAAAAAATCTTATAATAACTCTGTTATGTCTACAAAATTGTATGATAACAGAGTTATTTTTCTGCATACATTTTCAGACAATTATTTTTCGGAGGTTTCAAAGGCATGAAAAGAGTTCCAAAGCCTATGTTCTTCATTGTTGCTTTGCTGATACTTGCCTTTTCCTTTACTGCGATTTTCGGAGTATCCTACTACACGGGCGACAACAAAAACACAGTATTAAAAGGCATCGGCGATATTCGATGGGGAATTGACATCAGGGGCGGTGTTGAAGCAACATTTAAGCCTGCTGATAACTATGACGCTACTGATGAGCAGTTAGAATCTGCTAAGTCAATCATTGAGCTTCGTATGATTTCACAGGGTATCACTGACTATGAGCTGTACGCTGATAAAAACAGCGACAGAATTATCGTTCGTTTCCCTTGGAAGTCTGATGACGAAGAGCAAAACGCAGTAGAAGCAATAGAAGAGATTTCATCAACCGCAAAGCTTACTTTCCGTCCCGGACAGGAGTACGCAGATACTGAAATCGGTTCTGACGGACAGCCTGTTTACAAAACGCCTACAGGCGACACGGAAAACATACTTATGGACGGTTCTGCCGTTAAATCGGCAACTGCAAGCGTAACTCAGGAAGAGGGCAGTACGCCGAAGTATGTTGTAAGTCTTGAATTTACCGATGAGGGTGCAGAAACCTTCGGCGAGATTACAAGTCAGTACATAAACCAGACCATTTCTATATGGATGGATGACATAATGCTTTCGGCACCGACAGTTAATGCGGCTATTACCGACGGCAAGGCTGTTATCGAGGGCGACTTTACTGCTGAAGAAGCAACCGACCTTGCAAACAAAATCAGTGCAGGTGCGTTGCCGTTCCAGCTTGAAACAGTGAGCAACGGTAGTATCAGTGCAACGCTCGGTGAAAATTCACTCGTAGCAATGGGATATGCCGGCGTTATCGCATTTATCGTTATAGCTTTGATTATGATTATATTCTACCGTTTGCCCGGCTTTATTGCAGTTATATCGCTTTTGGGTCAGATGGGTCTTTCAATCGCGGCTATTTCGGGATATTTTACAACTATCCCGTCGTTTACAATGACGCTGCCCGGTGTTGCGGGTCTTATCCTGTCAATTGGTATGGGCGTTGACTGTAATGTAATTACGGCTGAGCGTATTAAGGAAGAAATTAAAGCGGGCAGAACTCTTGACGGAGCTTTGGACAGAGGTACAAAGAATTCTCTCTCCGCTATTATCGACGGTAATATGACTGTCGTTATCGTTTCTATTATACTTATGCTTGTGTTCGGTCCGTCCAACATTTTGTCGGTTATTTTCGGCGAATCCACAACAGGTACAATTTACTCATTCGGCTTTACTCTTCTTGTCGGTGTTATTTCCAACTTTATTATGGGTGTATTCCTCACAAGAGTAATGCTCAGAAGTGTAGCGGGCTTCAAATTCCTGCGTAAGAAATGGTTGTTTGGAGGTGCTAAGAATGACAAATGATGTTCAGAATAAAGCAAATTCACAGATGACCGTTGAGCAGGTAAGCGAAAAATATAACCACGGCAAAAGAATTATTGATTTTATCGGAAAGAAAAAAATATTTTTCGGTATATCAATCGCCGTTATTGTTATCGGCATCATCTGCAACTTTATTTTCGGCACAACCCTTGATATTCAGTTTACGGGCGGTGCAACTCTCCGCTTCAGCTACAGCGGAGAAATCGACCAAAATGAGCTTTACGGCTTTATTCAGGAAAAAACAACCGATAATATTACAGCTTCGTTCTCAACTGATATTATGGGAAATTCGGGCAATAATGTTACGGTACAGTTTTCAGGCAACGATGCGGTAGCTACTGAAATTCAGCAGCAGCTTGAAAAGGATTTGCAGCAGCAGTATCCCGACAACAGTTTTGTTTGTCTTGAATCAAATTCAGTAGATGCGTCAATGGGCTTTAACTTCCTTCTCAAGTGTATTACAGCCGTTGTTATTGCATCTATACTCATGGTTTTGTATGTAACAATCAGATTTAAGAAAATCGGCGGTCTTTCCGCAGGTGTTATGGCACTCGTTGCATTGTTCCACGATGTTGCTATGATTTATTTTCTGTATGTTATATTCCAGATGCCGATTGATTCTAACTTCATCGCCGTAGTTCTTATGATTCTCGGTTATTCTCTTAACGATACAATCGTTATTTATGACCGTGTGCGTGAAGAAAGAAAAATTCTCGGCAGCAAGTCAGATATTGCAATGGTATTTAACCTTAGCTGTACAAAGACAATTAAAAGAACAATTATGACATCTGTTACTACTTTGTTAGCAATTTTGATTGTCTACATTGTTGCTCTGTTCTTTAATATTACTTCTGTACAGTCCTTTGCACTTCCTATGATGATAGGTATCATCTCGGGCTGCTATTCTTCAATTTGTATTGCAGGTCCGCTTTGGGTAATGTGGCAAAAACACAAAAAAGCAAAGAAAATATCAAAATAATAATTAAAACTAAAGGGGTTGCGTTCAGAGTTGTTACATTCTGCGTAGCCCTTTTTTTTCGGAGAAAAATTAATGAAAAAATATATTTCATTTTTAATGTCGCTGCTACTTGCGTCTTTTATCCCGCTTTTAATCTGCTCATGTTCCGATAATTCGGCTTCTGAAGGCAAAGACGGCGATAAGCTAAGTGTTGTAACGACAATATTTCCTTACTATGACTTTGCCCGCAATCTTTCGGGTGAATGTGCAGATGTTAAAATGCTGCTTTCACCGGGAAGTGAGCCGCACAGCTATGAGCCGTCTCCGTCCGATATTGTGGCAATCGAAAACTGCGACATTTTTATTTATAACGGCGGAGAGAGTGACGAATGGGTGGACAAGGTGCTTGGGTCCGTTGATAATAAAAACATTAAAGTTATGAAGATGATGGACTATGTCCCTTTGCTTAGAGAGCAAGGCGTAAGGCAGAGCGACGAGCAGGACGACAATGCAAGTGAAAAGCATGACCACGGTTCTGAATCGGAACATGACCATTCGGACGAATATGATGAGCATATTTGGACATCGGTGAAAAACGCCCAAATGCTGTCTGAAGAAATTTACAATGTGCTTGTTTCCTGCGACGGGGAGAATGAATCGGTTTATACCGAGAATAAAGACAGGTATATTTCAAAGCTTCAAAAGCTTGACACGGAAATATACGATGTAGTAAAAAACGCAAAAAGAAATACGGTTGTTTTCGGCGACCGTTTTCCGTTTTTATATTTTGCCACGGATTACTCGCTTGACTGCTATGCTGTTTTCCCCGGATGCAGCAGCGAAACCGAGCCGAGTATATCAGCGGTAACACATATGATAGATTTTGTAAGAGATAATTGCGTGCCGGTTGTATTTTATCTTGAATTTTCAAACGGAAAGACCGCACAGCTTATTTCGGAGGACACGGGGGCAAAAACCCTGCGGTTTACCTCATGTCATAACATTACAAAGGAAGAGTTTGAAAACGGCGAAACTTATATTTCTTTGATGGAACAAAACAAGGCGGCACTAAAGGAGGCTTTGAACTGATGGCACTTATAGAAATTAAAAACGCTTATATGGGCTATGAGGGCAAAACTGTTTTGTCAGATATAAATATAAAAATTGACGAGGGCGATTATGTATGCATCGTGGGCGAAAACGGGTCCGGCAAAACAACGCTGATGAAGTGTCTGCTGGGACTTTTGCCTGTTCAGAGCGGTTCTGTTTTATACGGCTGCGGCTTAAAGCAAAATGAAATAGGGTATCTGCCTCAGCAGACGATTTTGCAAAAGGATTTTCCCGCCTCTGTAAGCGAAGTGGTGCTTTCGGGCTGTCTTAATAAAAAGCATACTCTTTTTTATTCACGAGAGCAAAAGGAAACTGCCGCGAAAAATATGGAGCTTACGGGAGTTTATTCACTTCGCAAGAGGTGCTTCAGGGAGCTTTCGGGAGGTCAAAAGCAGAGAGCACTGCTTGCAAGGGCTTTGTGTGCAACCCATAAGCTTTTGATACTCGATGAGCCTGTAACGGGTCTTGACCCAAAGGCGGCAACGGAAATGTATGCTCTTATCAAAAAGCTTAACAAAAGCGGCATCACGATAATTATGGTATCGCACGATGTAACTTCGGCGGTGAATAACGCGTCAAAAATTCTTCATCTCTCCGGAAAGAACTATTTTTACGGCACGGCACATCAGTATCTCCATTCCGATGTGGGCAAAAAGTTTATGATTACCGATTGCCCCTGCGATGACTGCCGTCACAAATCAGCGGAGGTGCTTTAAAATATGGATATTCTTGCAGAAATGTTTTCGTATAATTTTATAATAAGAGCATTCATTGTAGGCGTGCTCGTGTCCCTTTGTGCGGCACTTTTAGGGGTAACGCTTGTGCTTAAACGCTATTCAATGATAGGCGACGGGCTTTCTCATGTCGGCTTCGGCTCGCTTGCCGTTGCGGCGTCTTTAAATCTTGCACCTTTGCAGGTTGCCGTTCCCGTAATTGTTGTTGCGGCGTTTTTATTGCTCAGACTTTCGGAAAACAGCAAAATCAACGGCGACGCCGCCATTGCCATAATTTCAAGCACGGCACTTGCAATAGGAGTTGTGTGCGTGAGTATTTCGGGAGTTAATACAGACCTCAATTCGTATTTGTTCGGAAGTATTCTTGCAACTTCAAATGCCGACGCGATTATGTGTGCCGTGCTTGCCGTAGCTGTAATCTCGATTTTCATTTTGTTTTACAATAAAATTTTTGCCGTTACCTTTGACGAGAGCTTTTCAAAGGCAACGGGACTCAAAACAGGGGCGTATAACACGGTTATTTCCCTGCTGACCGCACTTACGATAGTAATCGGAATGAGAATAATGGGCACTCTGCTTATATCCGCACTGATAATTTTCCCTGCATTGTCCTCTATGAGGGTGTGCAAAAAGTTTAAGTCCGTTATCCTTTGCTCGGGTGTTCTCTCCGTATTGTGCTTTTTTATCGGAATGTGTGCTTCTTATTCGCTTGACACACCGACAGGTGCAAGCGTAGTTATTGTAAACGCCTGTGTGTTTTTGATTTTTTGGATTATCGAGGCAATACGGACAAGAGCGTTCAGACTCAAAAGCTAAAAGCTAATCTGAAATTACTTACTTTATATTACAGGATATTTTCAATCGACGGATACTCGCTTTCTTTTATGGAAGCGAGTTCTTTTTTTGCGGTGTCGCTTTCGGCAAAGTACATATCAACACTGCAATTTTCCGCATACACCTTCATCTTTGAAATATTAAGACCTATTGCGTCAACATAATCGTGTATCAGCAGCATATCAATGCTTTTGGCGGTATCGTACCAGTCCTGTTCAATCGTTTCGCACAGGTTTATTGCCTCTTCAAATTCGCTTTTTCTCATAAGCTTGTCGCTTTGCTCTATCATGGAAATAAAAATATCCGCTTTGCCGCTCACATATCCGAGCTGTGCGGCGGCAAAGACAAATACAATGATTATAAACAAAAAAGATATATATATTCTTTTCATACTAACTGTCCTTTAAAATGATATTATATTTTCCCGTTCCGTCAAGCGTCATAATAAATATATCCTTAAGTCTTGTACTTTCCCTTTTGAGTATATTATAAATATCATCCGCTTTTTTGCCGCACAGCTCAAGGGAGTTGTTTAAAATCTGACCGTCGCTTACAACGACGGTTTCAATTTTATTATCAAATATTTTAATTCCCAGGTCGTCCGCACTCGGCTTTCTGCGTTGCGGCTTTTCAAGGACGCTTACCATGCCGTTTGTTTCCACAATGCAGTACTGAACATCCTCAAGTGAAAAAACATTTTGCTGACGAAGCTGTACGCATAAATCCTCCGTCGTCAGCCTCAGCCTTTTCATCTGGCTTTGCAGAATTTTTCCGTCACGGACAACCACAACGGGATTTCCGCAGATAAGTCTGTGAAACTTTCCGCTTTTCATCATCAGAATACTTGCAAGTATTTCCAAAGCAACAAGCACAAGCACAGGTACAATTCCGCTCAGAAGCGGCTGCGAAGTGTTTTGCATCGGAATAGACGCAATGTCCGATACTATCAGCGTAATTACAAGTTCGCTCGGCTGCATATCACTTATTTGCCGCTTTCCCATAAGCCTTACGGCAAGCACAACGAATGCATAAAGCAGTATAGTTCTCAAAACAGTTATAACCATATCATCACCGTTACTAATATTTGCAAAAAGCTTTAACATATTCTTCCGAATAAAAATTTAACCTCTGTTTACAATAAATAACGGTGATATTATGAACAGCTCATTAAAAAGCAATATAGATACACTCAAAAAAATGTTCGCATCCTCCGCCGATTTTACCGTGCGGGATATGGTAATTCCGTCCCAAAAGCCGAGAAAGGCGGCTATTATTACAATAGAGGGTATGTGCAGCAAGGAGATAATTGCTCTGTCAATAATCAATCCTCTCCTTGCTCACAGTTTCTCGGACGGTTCGGCTGACGAAATTTTTGACGAAATTAAACAGTCGGTTCTGACATCCAGCGAAATTGTTGAATTTAATACCTTTGATGAAGCGATAATGTTTTCAACATCGGGATTTGCAATCCTTGCACTTGACGGCACGGACAGAATGCTTGCAATCGGCGTTCAGGGATTTTCGTTTCGAAGCGTGAGCGAGCCTGAAAGCGAGGTTGTCCAAAGAGGTTCAAGAGAGGGATTTACCGAGCCTTTGCGAATCAATATGACGCTGATACGAAGAAGAATAAAAAATCCCGACCTTGTGTTTGAAATGGTTACGGTGGGCGAAGAATCGCAAACACAGCTTATGCTTTGCTACCTGCAAAAAAGCGTATCGCCCGAAATACTTGATGAAATTCGTTCAAGGCTTAACAAAAGCGACCTTAAAAATCTGCTTGCTTCGGGTTATCTCAACGATTATCTTGAGGACAAAGGTTCAATGTCGATTTTTTCGGGTGTGGGAATTTCGGAGCGGCCCGATACCGTCTGCGGAAAGCTTGCAGAGGGAAGAGTGGCAATCCTCATTGACGGTACACCTGCCGTTATAATTTTACCCCACCTGTTTGTCGAGGAGTTTCAAAGCGTTGACGACTACTCAAACCGTCCCTATTACGCGGCGTTTATAAGAATATTAAAATACCTTTCGTTTATAATTGCCGTGTTCCTGCCCGGTGTTTACACGGCTTTTGCACAGTATCATCCCGAATATTTCCCGACGGGACTGCTAATAAAAACGGCAGAGTCGCTCTCGGCAACGCCGCTTTCCGTGACGCTTGAGGCGTTGATAATAACTTTTGTATATGAAATAATGCGTGAAGCGGGATTGCGTATTCCTAAACCGCTGGGACACGCCGTCAGCATCGTTGGAGCACTTGTAATAGGCGAGAGTGCCGTAAGTGCGGGCTTTATAAGCTCATCAACGCTGATGGTTATAGCAACAGCCGCAATTTGCAGCTATGTTACGGCGTCCTTGTATCCTCCGATAACAGTGCTTAGATTTTCCTATATAATTATCGGCGGAATTTTCGGGCTGTGGGGAATAGTGCTTGCCGCCTGCATTGTGCTGATTAATATGTGTTCAAAAACTTCACTCGGAGTTCCCTATATGTCATCTCTTGCACCGTTTTCAATAAGAAGTATGAGAGATGTATTTATTCGTGCAAACTGGAAAAAGCTTTCAAGGCACACCATAAAGGTGCAAAAATTCCCCGAAACGGAGGATGTATATGCTGACAAAAATTAAATTTCCCTCAAAGCGTCTTATGCTTGTATTGCTGTTGACCCTAAGCTCGGTTATTTTGCTTGAAGCGTCTGATTTTTCGAAAAATTCGTCTTTTTTGTTTTCCTTGCTGTCAATTTTTATCGGCTTTTTAATTGCGGGACTGTTCTTTATTCCGTCAGCCGTAATAAAGAGCAAAACAGACCTCGGATTTATATCCTACGCCAATAAAAAAACTCCGTCTGCGGTTATTTTTGTTTCGGCGTTTTACTGCATATATTTTGTATATACAGCCGAATATTTTTTGCTCAAGTACTCCGATATGTTCTCAAAAAGAATTAACAGTGAAGCAAATATATATGCCGTTGCGTTAATACTTTTGGCAGTTGCAGTTTATGCCGCCTGCAAGGGTGCAAATGCAATAGCTCGGTGTTCAATATTCATATTTGCATTTTCTATTGTTGCTTTTGTCGTAATTTTTTCGGGTAATATTTCTAATTTGGAAATAAACGCTTCGGATTTTTCGTTTAGCGGTAATAAAAGCGATTTTGTAAACACCACATCGTTTTTTGTAACGCCTGCATTTATCGCTGTATTTTTTTCGGTTTTGTCTGGAAGTATAAAAAACTTTCACTCAAAGCATATAGTCATTACTCTGATTATAGGTGCCGTATTATTCGGATTGTTCTTGTTTTTTGCGGTATTTGCTTTGGGCAGTTACGCACACGCACAGGAATACAGTGCTTTTTTGCTCTCGAAAACGGCTCATTTTGAGAGTATCGGAGGACTCGACAGCTTCTTTTTGTCAAGCTCACTGCTTTCGGTTTTTTTGGTAATATCGCTTGCACTTGCCTGTATATGCCGCTGTACCTCAAAATCAGGCTCGCTTCCGTTTGCAGGTGTATTTGCTTTGCTGATATTTATTCTGTTTATCTCTGCGTACAGCTTTGACGGTGTAAAGAAACTGCTCACAGACGCTTTTGTGTTTAATGTGCTTACTTTCATATGTGCAGTGGTAATCCCCGTTTTTTATATTGTTTTCGGCAGGAGGAGATTGAATGTTTAAAAAAATATTGCTTTTGTGCGTATGTGTTTTATCTTTAATCCTGTCAGGCTGTTCTCAGTCAAAGCAGATTGACAAGGCTTCAATTGCAGAAATTGTTACGGTATTTGAAAACGAAGGCAAAACATACTATTCGTTTTACTTTCTTTCAAGTTCCGATACTCCCGTTTACACGACTGTTTGTGCCGACTCCTTTGAATCTGCGTGTGAAAAAGCAAGAAACGAGAGCGTTTCAAATTTAATGCTTACAAAGCTTGAGCTGTTTGTAACCGAGGAAAGCGTCGCCCGAAAAACGCTTAAAAATGATATTGAATTTATTTCCCGAAATTCGTATTTATCTCCTCTTATGTATGTAACATTATGCGACAGCGGCGTGGTGGAAATGCTTGGCAGCGACAAGGAGTTTGGTGAAAAGGTGAGTGAACTTATTATTCTGAATACGAAAAAAGACAGCTCGGTTTCTGTTACTCCTTTATCTATATTTAATAGTTTTTCGGATAATAATAAAAAAGAATTAGCTCTTTCTTATATTAATTCTAATTCGGAATTAAAGTCCGAAATTATAAAAATCAATCCTTAAAAATGATAAAAATAATAAAAATATTGAAAAATAATTCATAAAAAGACTTTATACCGACCCTGATATGGTGTATAATATATATCGATAGTACCCGAATAATATTAGGCGGTGAAAGTATGTCTGTTGAATTTTCCGTACCGTTATCAGATATTGTAAAAGATTTAAATCTTAATGAGGTTTATATAGCGGAAAATTATGAAAAAACCCAAATTACTACAGTCGAGATTAACCGACCCGGTCTTGAGCTTACGGGCTATTTTGAGTTTTTTGATAATAAGCGTATTCAGGTTTTCGGCAATACCGAGTTTTCCTATCTCGGCAGATTCGGAAGTGAGGCTCAGAAAATGGTAATAGACTCAATTTTCAGCTTCGGACCTCCTGCCGTTATCATTTGTCATGACATTGATTCAACCCCTGTAATAGTTGAAAGTGCTAAACTTCACAATGTTTCGATTTTCAGCACAAGCGAGAACACCTCGGATTTAACAGCCCGTCTTGTTCACTATCTTAACAATGCTCTTGCTCCCCGAATCACACGCCACGGCGTTTTGGTCGAGGTGTACGGCGAGGGCTGTCTGCTTATCGGTGACAGCGGAGTCGGTAAGAGCGAAACCGCAATGGAACTTATAAAGAGGGGACACCGCCTTGTTGCAGACGACGCGGTTGAAATCCGCAGAACATCTACGACGACACTTATGGGACAGTCGCCTGCAAATATCAGGCATTTTATAGAGCTTAGGGGAATAGGAATAATAAATGCCCGCCAGCTTTTCGGTATGGGTGCCGTAAAAATGCAGGAAAAAATTGATATTATAATCAATCTTGAGCAGTGGGACAACAGTAAGGTGTATGACCGAATGGGACTTGATAATGAGTATATGGACATACTCGGAGTAGAGGTTCCCGCTCTCACAATACCCGTCAAACCGGGACGAAACCTTGCCGTAATCATCGAGGTGGCGGCGATGAACAACAGACAGAAGAAGATGGGATACAACGCGGCTCAGGATTTGCTGAAAAGTCTGGGTATGGATGTTGACGAAGCCGCAAACACAACCAAAAAAATAGTTGATAAATGGGAGTGATACAATGAAATTGATAGCCGATCTTCATACGCACACTATTGCATCAACTCATGCGTATGCAACGGTTACCGAAATGGCAAACGAAGCGGCAGAGCTGGGACTGTTTGCTTTGGCGATAACCGACCATGCACGCACAATGCCCGGAGCTCCCGGACCGTTTTACTTTGAATCTTTGGGCTTAATCCCAAAATATCTAAAGGGAGTAAGGCTTTTAAAGGGAATAGAAGCAAACATCTGCGATTATGAAGGAAACCTTGATGTTGAAGACTCGCTTCAAAACAATCTTGACTGGGTAGTGGCTTCAATGCATACAATTACAATAAAGGGTGAGGCAACTGTTGAAAAATGCACAAACGCCTATATAAAGCTTGCCGAAAATCCCAATGTCAATGTAATAGCTCACAGCGGATCTGAGTATTTTAAGTACGACTACGAAAAGGTAATTCCCGTCCTTGCCAAAAACGGCAAGCTGATAGAAATAAACGATTCCGCTTTCAGATACAACAAGGACAACAAGGGCAACTGCGTTGAAATCGCAAAGATTTGCAAAAAATATAATGCGAGAATCTGCGTTGATACGGACGCTCATTTTACCGACACTTTGGGCAGAGCCTACAAAACGCTTGAGATGCTTAAAGACGTTGATTTTCCGGAAAAATTAATTGTAAATACAAGCGTAGAAAATCTAAAGGCTTATTTTGATGAAAAGAACATATCTTATTAATAATTTTGGGGGTATATTGTGAATAAATCGGATATTGTTTTCAATCTTGCAGAAATTTTAAGATGTGACGCAAGAAAAAATGAACCTATGAGCAGACACACAACATTTAAAATCGGCGGCAGTGCCGATGCTTACATAAAAGTCAATAATTTAAGCAAGCTCAGTGCAATCCTAAAGGAATGTAATGCATCAGGCATAGATTATATGATTGTCGGAAACGGAAGCAATCTGCTTGTAGGCGATGACGGAATCAGGGGCGTTGTAATCAGACTCGACGGCGATTTTCGCAAAATTACCCTCGTTGACGAAACTACCGTCTACTGCGGTGCGGGTGCAACTCTTGCCTCATTGTGCAAATTTGCACTCAACTGCGGACTTTCGGGGCTTGAATTTGCATGGGGAATCCCCGGAACAGTCGGCGGTGCCGTGTTTATGAATGCCGGAGCGTACGGCGGTGAAATGAAAAATATTGTTCACAGCGTGTCGCATATGTCCCCCGAAGGAGAAATCGGCAGAATCGAAAAGGAAGATTTGAATTTCGGGTACAGAACGAGCGTTTACCGCGGTAACAATATGATAATTACGGGAGTTACCCTAAAGCTTAACAAGGGAATCCAAAGTGACATAAGAGAAAAAATGGACGAATATATGCGTTCGAGAAACGAAAAACAGCCGCTTGAGTATCCGAGTGCAGGCAGTGTTTTCAAGCGTCCCGAGGGCAGTTTTGCAGGCACTCTCATCGAGCAGTGCGGATTAAAGGGCAAAACCTGCGGCGGTGCACAAATTTCGGATAAGCACGCAGGCTTTATTATCAACAAGTCAAATGCAAGTGCAAATGATGTAAAGCAGTTAATAGAAGAAATTCAAAAAACGGTGTTTGAAAAAACCGGATATAAGCTTGAATGTGAGCTTATTGTGCTTTAAATAAAGGTGTAATTTTATGGAATTTGTAATCATTACGGGAATGTCGGGTGCAGGAAAAACAAGTGCACTCCATGTATTTGAGGATATAGGTTATTATTGCGTTGATAATATCCCCGCGTCTTTGCTTCCGACACTCTATAAGCTTTGTCTTAATTCAAAGGACAATATGATGAAGCGGGTCGCTGTAGTTGTCGATGTCAGAGGCAATGAGAATTTTGAGGATATGTACGCCGAAATTGAAAGATTTAAGAAAAAACACAGCGAAGTAAGCCTGCTCTTCTTTGACGCAAAGGTAGATTGTCTTATTGTAAGATACAAGGAAACACGCAGAAAGCATCCGCTTGCAGAGCGGCTCAAGGACGGCTCGGTATCCGAGGCGGTTGAATTTGAAAAGGCTCTTTTGATTCCCATTAAAAGGCTTGCCGACTACAAAATCGACACTACATATATGTCGGGCAAACAGCTTAGGGAGCGTGTTATGTCGATGTTTTTGGAGGATGCGTCCCAAAGCCTTACCCTTACATTTATGTCATTCGGCTTTAAGTACGGCATTCCTCTTGAGGCTGACCTCATCATGGATGTGCGTTGCCTGCCGAATCCGTACTATATACCCGAGCTTAAGCCACTTACGGGACTTGACAAGACGGTGCGTGATTATGTTCTCAAAAGTGACGATACGCAGGAATTTATTGCAAGAACGCTCAATTTGCTTGATTTTTCCGTTCCTCTTTATCTCAAAGAGGGCAAAAGCGAGCTTGTGGTAGGTGTCGGCTGTACGGGCGGCAAGCACAGGAGCGTAACGGTTGCGATGACGCTTGAACAGCATTTTCTTGAAAAGGGCTACAGGTGTATCATACAGCACCGAGATGTTGAAAAATAACGGCACAAACGGGTCTACATACATACTGTTTAAAACGAGAGGATAATATGTCTTTTTCTTCTGAAATAAAAAAGGAGCTTTGCAAAACGACGGTGTATGACAGAGAAACACTCAAAGCGGAGCTTTACGGAATGTTGCTTTTCGGAAAGAAGTTTTCGGAAAACAAAATTGTTTTTACAACAGAGAATATATATGCCTCAAGACGCATTACATTTTTGCTTGAAAATTTGTATATGCCGATAATCGAAAAGCAAAATCTTCTGCGGACAAGGGGAAATGAAAATCATCTCTACAAAATTATTATCGTCGATTCAGACGATTGCAGGCGTATTTACGAGGACTTCGGACATTCCTCAAAGCAGGTTACGCTCAGGGTAAACAGAGCAAATGTCGGCAGTGATGAGCAGTCGTCTGCATTTTTAAGAGGTGTTTTTCTGTCCTGCGGCTCGGTGTCCGACCCTCAAAAGAGCTATCATGCCGAGTTTTGTGTTCCGCACAAGAATTTATCGCTTGATTTATGCAAGATAATTTCCGAAACCGACGAATGTGAATTTACGCCCAAGACGGTTACAAGAAACGGAAGCTATGTTGTGTATTTCAAGGGAAGCGAACAGATTTGCGATTTGCTGACATATATCGGTGCCCCCATAAAGGCCATGGAGATTATGGGAACAAAGGCGGTAAAGCAGGTTCGCAACAACATTAACCGAAGAATAAACGGCGAGGTGGCAAACATAGGAAAGGTTGCCGCCGCGTCCGCAAAACAGCTTGAAGCAATAAACAAAATAAAAGCCGAAAAGGGACTTGAGTCGCTGCCTGATGATTTGCGTGAGATTGCGTATCTAAGGCTTGAAAATCCCGAAATGTCGCTGAGAGATTTGGGGGCAAATCTCAATCCTCCCATAAGCCGCAGCGGAGCTAACCACAGAATTAAGCGTCTTTTGGAATACGCAAGGTAATACATACAGTTATACGACAATACATTACATTAACGGAGGTACAGCTCTTATGAGCGAAAAAATGACATTTGAGCAGGCTAATTCACAGCTTGAGCAAACCGTAAAGATGATGGAGAACAAGGGTCTTACATTACAGCAAAGTCTGGAATATTACGCAAAGGCGTGTGAACTGCTCGCATATTGTATGAAAGAGCTTGAAAATTACAAGGGTCAGATTGAAGATGTAAACGAAAGAATTGAGCGAATGAAAAATGCACAGGGGGATACGGATGAAAACTGATTATATTTCCATGATAGAAAATTCGCTCTGCGATTTTCTTCCCGGTACCGATTGCAGGGAAAAGTCCCTCATTGAATCAATGAAATACAGCCTCAAAGCGGGCGGAAAGCGTGTTCGTCCGAGCCTTGTAATCGAGTTTGCAAAGCTTTGCGGTGCAGATGTGAAAAAGGCTCTGCCGTTTGCCTGTGCCGTTGAAATGATACACACTTATTCTTTAATTCACGACGACCTGCCGTGCATGGATGATGACGATTTAAGACGCGGTATGCCGTCAAACCACAAGGCGTTCGGAGAGGACATTGCTCTTCTTGCAGGGGACGCACTTCAAACGCTTGCGTTTGAAATTATGAGCAGCGATAAAACCGCATCGCTGATAGGCGACAGGGCGTGCCGCAAGGGAGTAAATGCACTTGCAAAATATGCAGGTGCAGCCGGAATGGTGGGCGGACAGGTCATTGACCTGATAAGCGAAAACAAAAGTGCTCCCATCGAAGTATTGAGGGAAATGGATTACAAAAAAACCGCTTGCCTCATAAAAGCCTCGTGTGAGCTCGGTTGCATTTGTGCGAATGCTGATGATTCGTACATATTGGCGGCGTCAAAGTACGGTGAATGTATCGGCATAGCTTTTCAGATTGTGGACGATATTCTCGATGTTACTTCTTCTGACGAGGAACTCGGAAAGCCTGTCGGAAGCGACGAACAAAACAGCAAGTCAACCTATGTATCTCTTCTCGGCGTTGAAAAATGCCGTGAGCTTGCAAACGAGCTTACAGAACAGGCGGTAAAGGCACTTGATGTTTTCGGCGGCAGTACATCCCGACTTGAACAGTTTGCAGTAAAGCTTGCGTGCCGCACAAAATAACAGATAAAAATTAGGAAACGGTAAAATTATGGGTGAATATAAAATACTTTCAAAAATAAAATCACCTGACGATGTAAAACGCCTGAGCAGGGAAGATATACCGAAGTTATGCACCGAAATCCGTGAAAAGCTTGTTGAAACGGTTTCCGTAAACGGCGGTCATCTTTCTCCCAATCTCGGAGTAGTCGAGCTGACTGTCGCACTCAACCGAAGCTTTAATTTTCCCAAAGACAGCATTGTGTGGGATGTGGGTCATCAGAGCTATACTCATAAGCTCCTGACAGGCAGGTTTGACGACTTTGACACTTTGCGTCAAAAGGACGGAATCTCGGGCTTTCCCAAAAGATCCGAAAGCAAGTACGACGATTTTAACACAGGGCACAGCAGTACTTCAATTTCGGCGGCTTTCGGCATTGCAAATGCAAAACATTTAATCGGTGACAACAGTTACACCGTTGCCGTTATAGGCGACGGTTCATTTACGGGCGGACTTGCGTTTGAGGCAATGAACAACGCAGGCCGTTTTAATAAAAATTTCATAGTCGTTTTAAACGACAATAAAATGTCAATTTCAAAAAATGTGGGTGCGTTCCCACGCTACCTTACCACCGTCAGAATACAGCCGTGGTACATTCGTGTGAAAAACGCAACCGAAAAAGCGGTTTCAAAAATACCGCTGCTCGGAAATCCCATAAACGCTTTTTTACGCCGAAGCAAATCAAAAATTAAAAATTTAGTGTATAAAAACACGCTTTTCGACTGCTTCGGATTTACCTATCTGGGACCCATTGACGGTCACAGCGTAGATGAACTCGAAAACGCTTTTTCCGTTGCCAAAAAAATCAATTCACCGGTAATCCTTCATGTCGTAACCAAAAAGGGCAAGGGCTATCAGCCCGCCGAGGAAAAGCCGGGTGAATTTCACGGTATCGGCAGGTTTGACATTGATTCGGGCGAGCCGCTGTCGAGCCACAGGGGTTTTTCGTATGTATTCGGCAAGACTATGTGCGACTTTGCCGAAAAAGACAGAGAAATTTGTGCCATAACTGCGGCAATGTCGTCGGGAACGGGATTGACTGATTTTTCAAAGAAATTTAAGGAACGCTTTTTTGATGTTGGAATTGCCGAGGAACACGCCGTTACATTCGGCTGCGGACTTGCGTCCCGCGGTTTAAGACCTGTTTTTGCGGTGTATTCAACATTTTTGCAGCGTGCTTATGACCAGCTTATACACGATTCGGCACTCGGCAATATTCACCTTGTGCTTGCTGTCGATCGTGCGGGAATTGTCGGAAACGACGGTGAAACGCATCAGGGTGTATTCGATGTGTCAATGCTAAACTCAATTCCCAACACAACGGTTTTTTCTCCCTCGTATTTTATAGGGCTTAAAAAATCTCTCGGTACGGCAATTTATATGTGTGACAGCCTTGCCGTTGTCAGGTATCCCAGAGGCGGAGAGCTGTACAAGCCCGACGATTACGGTGAGGAGAGCATTGATTACGATATATACGGCAGCCGTGACTGCGATAATCTTTTGATTACCTACGGCAGACTTTTTTCTTACGCCTGCAAGGCAAAGGAAATGCTTGAGAAAAAGGGCATTAAGCTTTGTATTCTCAAGCTTTGCCGCATAAGACCGATAAACAGAGAGGCTGTTGAGTTTTCATCCGGCTTTAAAAATGTCTGGTTCTTTGAAGAGGGAATCAAAAACGGCGGAATTGCCCGCAATTTTTCCGATTTGCTCCAGCTGACAAGCTTTAGCGGAAATTATCACATTAAAGCTATCAACGATAAATTTGTTAAGCAAATGTCGGTTTCCGAGGCTCTTAAAATGTTAAGGCTTGACAGCGAGGGAATGTGCGATGTTATTACAAAAGATTTAGAGGAAAAAACTGACTGATATGAAAAAAAGACTTGATATACTTGTTTTTGAAAAGGGCTTTACCGACAGCCGCGAAAAAGCAAAGGCTGTCATTATGGCAGGCCTTGTATATGTAGATAATCAAAAGGCTGACAAATGCGGCAGTGCATATGACGAAAACGCTCAAATCGAAGTGAGGGGTACTGCTCAAAAGTATGTGAGCCGAGGCGGTCTGAAGCTTGAAAAGGCAATAGAGAACTTTGATTTTGACTTGAAGGACAAAATCGCAATGGATATCGGTGCGTCAACGGGCGGTTTTACCGACTGTATGCTTCAAAACGGTGCAAAAAAGGTCTATTCGATAGATGTCGGATACGGTCAGCTTGCGTGGAAGCTTAGAAATGATGAAAGGGTTGTAAACCTTGAACGGACAAATATGCGAAAGGTAACCCGTGAACAGGTGCCCGATGAAATTGATTTCTTCTCGGTAGATGTTTCGTTTATTTCGCTCAAGCTTATTTTGCCCGTCGCACGCAGTCTTTCCGCAGAAAACGCAAATGCGATTTGTCTTATAAAGCCGCAGTTTGAGGCTGGGCGTGAAAAGGTCGGCAAAAAAGGCGTTGTCCGTGACCCTGCGGTACATATCGAGGTAGTGGAAAATATTTATAATTTTTGCCTTGAAAACGGATTCGATGTTCTCAATCTCGATTTTTCACCGATAAAAGGACCTGAGGGCAATATCGAGTACCTGATACATATCCGCAAAAGCGACAACCCCAAGTCATATACCGATATAACGCCGAAACAGCTTGTTGAAAAATCTCACACGGCACTTGACAAATAGGGTGATAAAATGAAAACGGCAATCATTGTAAATCTTTCAAAGCAGGAGGCGGTTGCCTGTGCCGAGAAAATAGCATTGCTCATGCTTTCTCACAACGCACAGGTCTATATGCTTTCCGAATATTCATCACTTTACAAGGGCGTTAAAATTTCGTACGCCGACGGCATCGACGAGCTTTTCAAAGCCTGCGATGTGGCAATAACAGTCGGCGGCGACGGAACAATAATTCACGCCGCAAAATACGCCGCAAAATACGATACGCCTTTGATCGGAGTAAATGTCGGCAGACTGGGCTTTGCGGCAGATATAGAAATTGACACCATAAATGAGCTTGCACGGATTACGGACGGCGATTATTCGATTGAAGAGCGGATGCTGCTCGATGTCGAGGTTGTAAAGAACAACATTTCAACTCACTATCTTTCCGTAAACGACGCCGTAATAGCACGAGGTCAGCTGTCAAGAATTATTGACCTTCAGGTAGCTTTGGACGACGAGGAAATTGCAAAATACCGTGCGGACGGCTTGCTTTTTTCCACGCCGACAGGTTCGACAGCCTATTCGCTTTCGGCAGGAGGCCCCATTGTGGCACCTCAGCTTGACTGCATTTTGATGACGCCCGTCTGTCCCCATTCGCTGTTTTCACGCTCTGTTCTCTTTGACGGCAACTCGGTTTTGTCGGTTTCGGTAAAAATCCCGAGCGAGTGCTGCTGCGTGCTAACCGTTGACGGCGAGAAAAATGTTGATATTCTTGCCGAAGACACGGTGATTATTAAGAAATCCGATTTAAAGCTCAAGCTTCTTTCCATAAATAAGCGTAATTTTTACAGAAAGCTAAACGAAAAGCTAAAGGAGAGGGAAATCTGATGAAATCAGGAAGACACGCAAAAATTCTCGATATAATAAGCGAGTACCGCATAGAAACGCAGGACGAGCTTCTCAAACGCCTTAAAGACGAGGGCTACAAGGCTACTCAGGCTACAATTTCCCGCGATATAAAGGATTTAAGGCTTGTCAAAACTCTCGGCTCCGACGGAAAGTACCGTTATACTGCCGGTTCAAGGTCTTCATCGGACATTCGTTCAAACTTTGCCGCACTTTTTTCCTCTTCGGTAAGCTCAATAGAAGCCGCTCAAAATATCGTTGTAATAAAAACGCTCAGCGGAATGGCACAGGCTGTTTGTGCGGCACTCGACTCAAATAATTTTACTGCCGTTGTCGGAACAATAGCGGGCGACGATACGATTTTTATTGCCTGCCGTTCGGCACAGCTTGCCGAAAGTCTTATTGAGGATCTTAAAAAGCTTATTTAATTTGGGTGAAATAAATGCTACAGACTTTGTATATTGAAAATATTGCCGTCATAGATAAAACATCAATCGAGTTTAACCGAGGACTTAATGTTTTGACGGGCGAAACAGGTGCCGGCAAAAGTATCATAATCGACGCAATCAACGCCGTTATGGGACACAGAACATCTAAGGATATTATCAGAACGGGCGAACAGTCGGCTTTTGTAAGTGCACAATTTGAAAATATAAACGGCGAGGTGTCAAAAAAGCTTGAGGAGCTTGGTTTTTGCGACGACGAAGGCACTCTTGTTTTGCAAAGGACGCTCAATGCGTCGGGCAAGAGCGTGTGCAAAATAAACGGAAAGCCCGCAACGGTTTCTATGCTCAAAGAGCTTTCGGGTTATCTCATTAATATTCACGGTCAGCACGAAAGCTACGAGCTGTTTTCACCCGATACTCATATCGACTATATCGACCGTTACGGCAAATGCGATAAGCTTTTGGCTGATTATCAGGAAAAATACAGAGAATATAAAATTCTCAAAAAGAAATTAGACGAAGCAAACACCGACGACAGAGAGCGGCTGCATGAAATAGATTTGCTGACTTTTCAGGTAAATGAGCTTTCACAGGCGGATGTAAAGGTCGGAGAAGAGGAGCAGCTCAGGGCAGAGCGTATATCTCTTTTAAGCGTTGAAAAGATTTTTTCTCTCTTAAATGACGCGAAAATATATCTTTCGGGAAATGATAATTTCACGGGCGGAATAGACGCAGTAGACTCTGCGTGCAGCGATATTCAAAAGGCAAGTGAATACAACGCCGAATACAGTGCCGTTTCTGACGCTCTTTCGGACGCTTACTACAACCTGCGTGACTGTGCCGAGAGCATTTCCGACGCAATAGATAATCTTGAGAGCGATCCGCAAAGGCTTGAAGAAGTGGAGGAAAGACTTGACCTGTTAAGCACGCTTTCAAGAAAATACGACTGTCCGTGCGATGAACTGGACTCTCTTTTGCAAAAGCTTGAAACAAGGCTTGACGAGCTTGTAAATTTTGATAAAAATCGTGACGAGCTTATAAATGCGGTGCAGAAATCAGAGGCTGTTTTAATGAAAGCGGCAGCCGCATTAAGTGAAAAGCGTAAAAAGTCAGCGGTTGAATTTTCAAAAAGGGTCAAGGAAGAAATGAGCTTTTTGAATATGCCCAATGTCGAGCTTACGGCAGAATTTGAACAGATTGATTTTACCTCAAAGGGAATTGATAAGGCGGAGCTTTTGATATCGGCAAACCCCGGTGAAACGCCGAGACCCGTTGCAAAGATTGCGTCGGGCGGCGAACTGTCCCGTATGATGCTTGCCATTAAAACGGTGCTCTCACATTCCGATACCGTAGATACTCTGATATTTGACGAGGTTGACACGGGCATATCGGGTTCTGCGGCTCAAAAGGTAGGATTTAAGCTCAAGCAGGTGTCTGAAAACTGTCAGGTGCTTTGCGTTACTCATCAGGCACAGATAGCCGCTCTTGCCGACTGTCATTACCTTATTTCAAAGCAAATTGACGGCGGCAGAACCTTTACCGATGTTTCCGTGCTTGATTACGAGGGACGAAAAAATGAGCTTGCCCGCATAATCGGCGGCGTAAACATTACCGACGCCGCACTGTCCCACGCAGAGGCAATGCTCAGCGAAAACAGGGACTGATATAATTACCGTAAAGACGAAAGGAAGAGGCAGTATTGAAGCTGTGGACGGTGTCAAAGCTTAATAAGGCTGAAGCTGTTGATATACAAAATAAATATAATCTTCCGCCGATAATTGCGATGCTGCTTCAGATCAGAAACATAAAATCGGCTGAGGAAATTGAGGATTTTCTGTACAATGAATCTCAAATCAATTCTCCTTTTGAGATAAAGGATATGGATAAGGCGGTAACACGAATAAAAAGAGCCTTAGAGAGCGGCGAACTTATCTGCGTTTACGGCGACTATGACGCAGACGGAGTTACCTCAACCGCATTGCTCTATTCCTATCTCGAAGCCGTGGGTGCAAATGCAATGTACTACATACCGTCACGGGAAACAGAGGGTTACGGTATGAATATGCCGGCAGTTGACTATCTCAAGGAAAAGGGCGTGGGATTAATCGTAACCGTTGACAACGGAATTGCCGCTGCCCGTGAGATTGCGTATGCGTCGTCGCTCGGAATTGATACGGTAGTAACCGACCACCATATGCCGCCCAAAACGCTTCCCGACGCGTGTGCCGTCGTGGATCTGCACAGAGCGGACTGCCAGAGCAGTTTTAAAGAGCTGTGCGGTGCAGGCGTTGCGTTTAAGCTCGTTATGGCTTTGGAGGGGGAGTACGGTGATGTCGATTCTCTGCTCGACAATTATGCCGATTTATTAAGCATTGGTACAATAGGCGATATTGTACAGCTTAGAGGCGAAAACAGGGTTTTTGTCAAGCGTGGACTTCAAAGCATTGCAAACGGTGACAGAGTAGGAATAGCGGCACTTGTTTCGGGTTCGGGGCTTGCCGACAGGCAGCTTTCGGCAGGCAATGTATCGTTTACGCTTGTACCGAGAATAAACGCAGTCGGCAGGCTCGGAGAATCGGGCAAATCCGTTGAGCTTTTGCTCACCGAGGACGAAGTGCTGGCAAATGAAATTTCTCAAAAACTTTGTGAGGACAACTCGCAACGCAAGCTTCTTGAAACGCAAATTCTTGAAGAAATAGACAAACAGATAAGCGAGAACCCCTCGCTTGTATATGACAGAATAATTGTTATCGACGGCGAAAACTGGCATCAGGGCGTAATCGGCATCGTTGCTTCCCGTGTAAAAGATATATACGGAAAGCCGACAATAATAATATCCCGCAGCGGCGATACCGCAAAGGCGTCGGGGCGAAGCGTGGAGGGCTTTTCTCTTTGCGACGCGGTCTTTGCCTGCTCGGATTTGCTCACTCATTACGGCGGTCACCCCATGGCGGTGGGACTGTCGCTTGACAGCTCAAACATTGATGCGTTTCGCAAAAAAATCAATCAGTATGCAAATTCATTTTCAGATATGCCTTTTGATAAGCTTTGCATTGAATGTAAGCTAAATCCCGCTTTTATAAATGTCGAGCTTGTGCAGTCGCTTTCGTATTTACAGCCGTTCGGGGCAGGTAATCCTACGCCCGTGTTTGGACTTTATAATATGACGGTAGATGATATTATTCCGTTATCGAATAATAAGCACCTTAAGCTTTTGCTTTCAAGAAACAATACAAGGCTTTACGCTCTTTACTTTTTTATGTCATCAGAGCAGTTTCCTTACAAAAAGGGTGAAGTTCTTGACTTTGCCGTAACTTTAGATACAAACGAATATAACGGCAGCATAAGCGTTTCCGTTATCATAAAGGCGGTCAAGGCAAGCTCTGACGATACCGAAGAAATTTTAAAAAGCAAACTAATTTTTGAGGATTTTTGCACGGGCAAACCTCTCACCCGTCAGCAGCTTTGCTCAATAACGCCGAGCAGAAATGATTTTGCTTTGCTGTACAGGTTCTTAAAATCCTGCGGCAAATACGATTTTCCGTGCGATACCCTTGTACATAAGCTTGACAACAGGCTTTCTTTTGGTAAAATAAAAGTTATACTCAAAGCGATGAGTGAACTCGGGCTGATACGGTACAGCGAGGGCTTAAATGCGGACTTTATAGCCGTAAATGATGTTTCGGGCAAGGTGTCGCTTGATTCTTCACCTATAATAAAAAAATTAAATGAGGAGTGTCATTGTGAGTAAGTATTCAAATATTGCTCATTATCAGGATTTTTCAGAGCTGAAAAAAATATTGGAACATTCCGGAAATTCCTATGATATGGAATTAATTACAAAGGCATATAAGCTTGCCGAAGAATCTCACGGTGACCAACGCAGGGTTTCGGGAATACCGTATATACTTCACCCCACATCGGTTGCTTGTATTCTTGCCGAGCTTGGCATGGATACGGAATCAATCTGCGGTGCTTTGCTGCATGATGTTGTCGAGGACACTCCCGTAATGCTTGACGAAATCGTCAAAGGATTCGGCAAAGATGTCGCAAAGCTTATTGACGGTGTAACCAAAATTTCAAAAATTCCCTATTCTACAAGAGAACAGCAGCAGGCTGAAAACATCAGAAAAATGCTGATCGCAATGGCTGACGATATAAGGGTAATTATCATAAAGCTTGCGGACAGACTGCATAATATGCGTACAATGGATTGTATGCCCGAACAGAAACGCAGGGATAAATCACTTGAAAATATGCAGGTTTTTGCCCCCATTGCTCACCGTTTGGGTATCAAAACCGTTAAAGATGAGCTTGAGGACCGTTCGCTTCAGTACCTTGATCCCATCGGATACAAGGAAATCGAAGACGCTCTGCTTATGAACGAAGAGGGCAGAGATAAATTTATTGAATCTATCAAAGAACAAATTCTTGAAAAGACAAAATCTATAATCAAAAATGTATATATAAGCGGAAGAGTAAAAAGTATCAACAGCATTTACAGAAAAACCTTTATGCAGGGCAAGACTATCGACCAGATATTCGATGTTTTTGCCGTGCGTGTAATAGTTGATACGGTGCCCGACTGTTACAATGTGCTCGGTGTTGTACACGATATTTTCAAGCCGATACCCAATAGGTTTAAGGACTATATATCTATGCCAAAGCCTAATATGTACCAGTCCCTCCACACCACCGTGCTTGACAACAAGGCAATTCCTTTTGAGGTTCAGATAAGAACATGGGAAATGCACTATACTGCCGAGTACGGAATTGCGGCTCATTGGAAGTATAAGCTCGGAATGAACGGCAAAAACAAGGAGGATAAGCTCAGCCAGAACATTCAGCGTGTAAAGAAGATGATTCTTGATCAGCTTGAAACTGAGGACGCAACCGACATTGCAAAGAACATACGCAACGATTTTGAAGAAAACGATGTGTATGTATTTACTCCCAAGGGTGATGTTATAAATCTTCCGCGAGGCTCAACTCCCATCGACCTTGCCTACATTATCCACACTCAGGTAGGACACAGAATGGTAGGTGCCAAAGTCAACGGCAAAATAATTCCCATTGACTATAAGCTCAAGACGGGCGAAATTTGCGAGATAATCACGCAAAAGGAAGAGCACCCGAACAAGTCATGGATTGACATCTGCAAAACTGCTTCGGCAAAGTCAAAAATCAGACAATGGTACAAAAACGAAAAGCGTGACGAGAACATTGTCGAGGGCAAGCAGATGCTTGAGCGAGAATTTAAACGCCACGGCATTAACCTCAATGAGGATGAATACGAAGAATTCCTCAAAAAGCTTATGATAAAAAAGCAGTACAATACGCTTGATGATTTTTACGCTGCCGTAGGATACGGCGGAATCCAGCTTTGGAAAATAATGCCAAGGCTGAAAGAGGAATATCAAAAGGCATACACCGTTGAAATTGAAGAAGTGCCCGTACAGCAGGCTCCCGTAAAGCGTAACAAGGCAAAATCGGGCGTCGTAATCGAGGGCACCGACGATGTGCTTGTCAAGTTTTCAAACTGCTGCAATCCGCTTCCGGGCGATGATATTATAGGTTACATCACAAGAGGTTACGGCGTGTCCATTCACAAGAGAAGCTGCACCAATGTGCCAAAGGATATTTCCGCATGTGAGGAGCCTGAGCGTTGGGTGAGCTGCTACTGGGAGGACGAAGTAGGAGAGGTGTTTCGAAGCACTCTTCAAATTACTGCCACGGACAGAACGGGACTGCTTGCCGATGTTACGATTAAGCTGTCGAATATGCATATTTTCATTCATTCTCTCAATTCAAGAGAGCTCAAAGAGGGCAAGGCTGTTGTTACCGCAACTATAGATGTTATGGGACGCAATCACCTGCGTGGCGTAATTTCAAAGCTTTCCGATATAAACGGAATAGAAGAAATCAAGAGGTTGTAATATGAAGGCAATTTTACAGAGGGTCGCAAACGCAAGAGTGGATATTGAAAACGAAACCGCGGGGCAGATAGAAAATGGATTTTTAATACTTCTCGGCGTTGAAAACGGAGATGAAAAGAGGGACGCAGATGTTTTAGCCTCAAAAATTTCATCACTTCGTATTTTTACCGATGAAAATGATAAAATGAACCTTTCTCTCTCCGATGTAGGCGGAGCCGTGCTTGTAATATCAAATTTTACATTGTGTGCGGACTGTTCTCACGGACGAAGACCGAGCTTTATCGGGGCTGCCCGCCCGGAAACGGCGAAACCGCTGTACGAGTATTTTTGCGATAAAATGCACGATAACGGAGTCGAACGTGTCGAAAAGGGAGTTTTCGGTGCGGATATGCAGGTGCATCTTGTAAATGACGGTCCCGTTACCATCGAAATAAATTCAAAGGATTTGAAAAAATGACGCAAGTAAAGATATATAATGTAACAGAGCTTTTGACAAATTGCTGTTATCTTGTCGATGAAGCAACAGGCAAAGCCGCCGTTGTTGACCCGGGAGATAAGTCAGAGGAATTGATTTCCCAAATTGAAAAGGACGGGGCAAAGCTTGAGTATGTAATGCTTACTCACGGTCACTACGACCATATAACCTACGCAAAGCAGCTTGCCGATAAATACGGTGCAAAAACAGTAATCGGCGAAAAGGAAAATCCATTTCTCTCCGATGCGTCGCTTAATCTGAGCTTCTATCACGGAATAAAAATACCTCAGTTTTCGGCAGATATTTTGCTTAAAGATAACGAAACTTTTATGCTCGGCAATACCGAAATCCGCTATATTTTAACGCCCGGTCATACGAGCGGCAGCGGCTGCTATATATTTGATAAGACAATAATCAGCGGCGATACTCTTTTTTGTGAATCCTACGGAAGAACCGATTTGCCCACGGGCAGCGACGGCGATATGATAAAATCGCTTTCAAAGATTAAAAATATTGACGGAGATTATACCGTAATTCCGGGTCACGGCCCCGTTTCATCGCTTGAACATGAAAGAAAATATAATCCTCTTATGAGAGAACTGTAATATGAATTTATATGTAAAAAATCATAACTATTGGTTTGAACTTGAAAATTTAACAAGACTGTTTTTCCCGAATGAAAAAATCAATGTTTTCAAAGAGTTTAAATCGACACAATCACCTTATATTTATACAGGTTTATCTGATAAAATAACCGTGGAGGTTGACATAAACGGTTATAAAAAGAAAGCTGTGGCAGATACCGCAATTGACAACGAGCTTGTAACGGCTCAGCTTCTTTACGGGCTTTTAAGCGAGTACTGCGGATATTCCCAGCCGTGGGGCGTTTTAACGGGAGTGCGGCCCGTCAAGCTTTTGAGGCGTTTGGAGCAGGAGCTTGGGGAAAAGGGTGCGTGTGATAAATTCTTAAACGATTTTTATGTTTCCGAAGAAAAGCTCAGGCTTGCAAAAACGACCGAAATTAACGAAAAGAAAATACTTGATTTGTCAAAAGACAACTCTTTCAGCCTCTATGTGGGAATACCTTTTTGCCCGTCACGGTGCAGTTATTGCTCTTTCGTAATGTCGTCTGTCGAGCGTGCAAAAAAACTGATAGAGCCGTATGTTCAGCTTCTCTGCGAAGAAATAAAGCACACGGCACAGATTGCTTCAAAGCTTGGACTAAGGCTTGAAACCGTATATTTCGGCGGAGGAACCCCCACAACCTTGAGTGCCGAACAGCTTGATAAGATTATAAGGACCGTAAAGGGCAGTTTTGATATGTCAAGCTGCCGAGAGTTTACGGTTGAGGCGGGGCGTCCCGACACCGTTGACATTGAACGGCTGACTGCTCTCAAAGAAAACAAAGTTGACAGAATCAGCATAAATCCGCAAACCGTAAATGACGATGTCTTAAAGGAAATCGGAAGGAAGCACACATCACAACAGTTTTTTGACGCTTTTGAGCTTGCAAGAAAGTGCGGTTTTGACAATATTAACGCAGACCTTATTGCGGGGCTTCCTACCGATACGGCGGAAAGCTTTAAAAATTCTCTCGACGCTTTAAGAGCCTTGTCGGCAGAATGTATAACCGTTCATACTCTCTGCATGAAAAGAGCGTCAACGCTTACGCATCTCGGCACTACGCTGAACAGAAAAGACGCCGAAACGGCACGGCAGATGCTTGAGTACGCAGGCAAAGCCCTGACTGATGATGATTATATACCGTATTATCTGTACCGTCAGAGCAGAATGGTGGGAAACCTTGAAAATGTCGGCTGGTCAAAAAAGGGGTATGAATGTCTGTACAATGTGTATGTAATGGACGAAACCCATACTGTTTTTGCCTGCGGTTCGGGCGGTGTTACAAAGCTTAAGGACGATAAAAGAGATTATCTCAAGCGGATATTTAATTTTAAATATCCGTACGAATACATTGACAGATTTGACGAGCTTATTGAAAGAAAGTCTGCAATTTATGAATTTTACGGCAAATAATATTCTCGGTAATCCGAGAATATAAAATTATAACAAAGAAAGGTCGGTATTGTTATGGGAAAATTTGACGAGATTTTTGACGATGTTGTTGTCAACGCAAAGGCTGCGGCTTCGGTTGTATCAAAAAAGGCGTCCGATGTTTATGATTCTTCAAAATACAAAATTTCTGCCGCTGAAATCAGGGGCGAAATCAACAAAAAGCTTCGTGACCTCGGTGCATTGACCTATAAGTCACAGGTTCACGGCATTGATTTATCCGAGCAGATAAGCTCTGCCGTTGCTGAAATCACGGAATTAAAAGACAGCCTTAATACGATTAACGAGCACATTGCTTCTTCAAAAAATCAGAAAAAGTGCCCGAACTGCGATGCAGGCGTGCCGAAAAACTCGGTGTACTGCAACATCTGCGGTGCAAAGCTTGACGACATCGGTGATTTTGAAAACGAAATATAAAACAGGCTATGACTACGGGCGGCACAGCTTTTGTCGCCCGTATATATGATATTGCTTTTTGCTAAGATTTTGAATTTAAAAGGTGATTTAATTTGTCTAAAAAATATAATGCCGTTGCAAATTCCGAAAAGGATGTGTCGCAGACTTTTCTGAAGGGTGCAGCAATTTTGACGCTGAGCATGATAATTGTTAAGGTGTTCGGATTGCTCGACAAAATTATTCTTACCAACATTTATTCGATGTTCGGCGAAGATATTGCTTCGATGGGAATGGGTCTTTACAGCAACGCATTTGAAATTTTTGTTGTAATTTTTACTGTCGCAACAGGTGGACTGCCCATTGCTATTTCGAGGCTTGTTTCACAGAATATGGCAGAAAAACGCTACAACGATGTAAAACTGATACATAAAATTTCAGTTCCGTTTTTTATAATTGTCGGTATTGTTTCGTTAATAATTATGGTGGGCGGAAGCTTTGTGTATGTTCAGCTTATTAAATCGCCGTATTCGCTTTATGCAATGCTCTGCCTTGCACCAACCGTCCTTTTCGGCTGTCTTGTGACGATATACAGAGGATATTTTGAGGGACAGCGTAATATGGTTCCCACTGCTGTTTCGGAAATTATAGAGGCGGCTGTAAAGCTTTTGCTCGGTACGGTGATTGCGTATCTTGTGATGAGCTTCGGTATCGCTTCATATGAGCAGACGGGAAGCTTTCTCTGGCTTACTTTTGCGTCCGAAACAGAGGCTCAAAACACAATACTTGCTTTTTCCGTCGCAGGTGCAATCTGCGGAATTACCTTAGGCAGTTTTGCCTCTTTTGTGTTTTTGCTGTTGAGATACAAAATCATCGGCGACGGTATTCCCGATGAATACTATAAAAATTCGGTACATTCCAGGGCAAAGAGAGAAACATTCATCATTATCTGCAAAACAGCCGTGCCCATAGCGACAGGTGCGTTTGTTATGAGTATCGGTTCGCTTATTGACCAGATAATCATTCAGAATGTCCTTTCAAATCTTGCTCAGTCAAATCCCAATGTGCTTTATTCTCAGTACAGTCAGTATTATCCTAATGAAGCCTTTTACGGTGAAGCGGCAACGGGTATCGCCCCGACAATCCACACAAGGCTGTGGGGCTGCTATTCCTCTGCTCTTACTCTTATGCAGCTTGTAACGGCTGTAACACAGGTGTTCGGTTCAAGTGCAATGCCTAATGTGACGAGTGCGTGGACGAGAGGAAACAAAGATGAGCTTAAACAGTCAATAGAAACCGTCATCAGAATGACCATGATGTTTACTCTGCCCATGTCGTTCGGGCTTTGTGTGCTTGCACACCCGATAATGTCATTTGTCTATTCCGACACGGCAATATCCGAAATCGGCGGAAATGTACTCACATTAATGGGCATTACGACGATTTTTACTGCGGCGGTTACTCCTGTTTGCAGTATGCTTCAGGGAATAGGCAAGGTAAATCTTCCGATGAAGCTCTACACCCTGTGTATGTTAATCAAAATCGCAACCTCCTGGATGTTTGTAAGTATTCCCGAAATCAATATCCAGGGTGCGACAACAGGCTCGCTTGTAAGCTATGCGGTAATACTTGTTATCGGAATGTATTTGCTTGTAAAGCACTCAAAGGTTAAGCCGAATTTCTTTTCAACTACGGTAAAGCCGCTTATCGGTGCGGTTTTCAGTTCGGCAGCGGCGTTTTTCGTAAATATGATGCTGTCAGGGCTTGTTTCGCAAAGATTATCTACGGTTTTGGCGATAATAAGTGCGGTAATTGTGTATATATTTGCACTGCTTTTAATGCGTGCGTTTACTGCAAATGAGATTAAATTCCTGCCAAAAGGAGAAAAAATTGCAAAAACACTTGAAAAATGGCATTTGATTGGATAAAATATATAGAGCAAACTTGCGGCAGGCTGATTTTGCCTGCCGACCTTTGCAAAATTTACTGATTTTACCGCAAAGTTAGCCCAAAGGCTTGATTTTGTGATATTGTTAGTGTATAATCGGAGTTGTATTTAATGGACTTTAAAGAGAAAGATAACTATAATTTTGACGATCTTATTGAAATAGTAAAGATTCTGCGTTCGCCGAACGGCTGTCCGTGGGACAGAGAACAAACTCATAAGTCCATTCGCTCTAATTTTATTGAGGAAACCTATGAGGCCGTTGAAGCTATTGATACAGACGATACCTCGCTTCTCAAGGAGGAGCTTGGCGATGTGCTTTTGCAGGTGGCTTTGCACAGTGAAATTGAGAGCGAGAAAAACAGCTTTAATATTCAGGATGTGTGCGACGGCATATGCAAGAAGCTGATAATTCGTCATCCTCATGTGTTTGGCAGTGTAGAGGCAGATACTACAGAGCAGGTTCTGAAAAATTGGGATGCCATTAAAATGAAAACCAAATCTCAAAAATCTCAGACGCAGGCTATGAACAGCGTATCCAAAGCATTGCCTTCTCTTATGAGAAGTGCCAAAGTTCAGCAAAAGGCTGCCAAAGCAGGGTTTGACTGGGACAGCGTTGACGGTGCGTTTGATAAGCTTTCGGAGGAATGTGAAGAGCTTAAAAGTGCAATTAAGTGCGGCAACGCCGAAAATCAGCGTGAGGAGCTCGGAGATGTTCTTTTTTCAGCCGTTAATGTAGCAAGGTTTTTGGGAATTGACAGTGAGCATGCACTGTATGATTCCTGCGACAAGTTTATAGACCGTTTTTCAAAGGTTGAAGCTCTTGCTGCACAAAGAGGCATAGATATGAAGAACGCATCGCTTGAAGAACTTGACTCCCTTTGGGATGAAGTTAAAATATTAAACAAGAATTATTAATGGAGGTTTTTTAAATGAAAAAGACAGAACTTATTGCTGCTATTGCAGAGCAGAGCGGACTTTCAAAGAAGGATGCAGAAAAGGCATTGACAGCTACAATCGACACAATCATCAAGGCTGTTGCTGAGGGTGATAAGATTCAGCTCACAGGCTTCGGTACTTTTGAGCAGCGTCAGAGAAGTGCAAGAACAGGTTGTGACCCAAGAACAGGCAACACAATCGAAATCCCTGCTTCTAAGGTTCCTGCATTTAAGGCAGGCAAAGGCTTCAAGGATATTGTAAACAAGTAATTTGATTTGCTTAAAAGAGTCGAAGTTGATTATCAACACGGCTCTTTTCTTATATTATTCGTTTGTAAGTCAGTATTGTAAGTTTATTAGGAGAAAAATATGCGACTTGATAAGTATTTAAAGGTGTCACGCCTTATAAAACGCAGAACGGTAGCAAACGAGGCGTGTGACGCAGGCAAGGTATGCGTCAACGGAAAGCCTGCACGGGCTTCCTACGATGTCAAAGTCGGCGACATAATAGAAATTACACTCGGTGCAAAAACCGTTAAAATCAAAGTAACCGAGGTAAAGGATGTTGTCCGCAAGGAGGACGCCGATACAATGTATCAGGCTGTTTTATAGTCCGTAAAAAAGTCGAGTGCCTCGACACTGGGTTCGAGCAGACAGGTTAATGTTATCAAATCTTCTTTGCCCGACCGTTTTCCGGCAATTTTCTATAATGTAACAAAAGAGCGTGTTTGAATCAGCAAACACGCTCTCTTTATATATAGCTTTTAAAATTAATTTAAAATACAGACCCAACTGAATTTCAAATTCACAAAAAAATCAGGCAAGCTCCCAGTGCTCGTTTTCCTCAATGTTTTCACAAGCCTCGCAGCCCATTTTGTAGTTTGTTTTGCCGTCTGCTGTCCATACGATAAGATTATACATAATAAGCCGCTTGTCCTCGTCGTAATATCCGATGGTGTCGTCCGTTTCGTCCTTTAGCTTAAGCTTGGGAAGAGTGGAAAAATACTCGTCATAATATGATTTAACGGCTTCTTCGCTTTCATCGGTTGTAAAATGAACAACCTTATTTCCGATTAAGTCAGTGGAGGACACGAGATAATATGTATCGTCTGCGGTTTTCAGCTTTGCGGTATAGCCGTCACTGTATTCGTAAGGAAGCTGATAACCGTCTGCCGGTACAGGTGTCTCTTTTGAAGAAGAGCAGGCGGCAGAGGACAGAGCAACAGCAGCAATGACTGCTGATAAAATGAATTTTGATAAAATAGATTTGATTTTCATTGTAATTTCTCCTATAATCATCGTTCTCTAATATCATAATACAAATTTTATTTAAAGTCAATGCAAAATTTGTTATATTTGAAATAAAATACATAAAATATTTAAAAATATTTGTGAATATATTATATTTTTAAATTAAATTTTAATCAAAATAATCGGATTACTTATACAAAATCAACGCAAATATACAAATTCTGATTTTTGATTATAAAAGCAAAGGTCAAAATTAGTCAAATTACTCTTGACATTTATAAAAAATGGTATAAAATATAATTAGCACTCAGGATATGAGAGTGCTAAATGATAAATGTATTATATTTTGCAGGAGGCTTTATTATGAGTATCAAACCATTGCTTGACAGAGTTGTATTAAAAGTTGAAGAAGCTGAGGAAAAGACAAAAAGCGGAATTATTCTATCTTCCGCCGCACAGGAAAAACCTCAGTTCGCATCTGTTGTTGCAGTAGGTCCGGGCGGAGTCGTTGACGGCAACGAGGTAAAAATGTATGTTAAGGTCGGCGACAAGGTAATCGCAAGCAAATATGCAGGAACAGAAGTTAAGATTGACGGTGAGGAATACACAATCGTTCGTCAGTCCGATATTCTCGCAACAGTTGAATAATAAATTCAGGAGGTAATCAGTTATGGCTAAACAAATCGCATACGGCGAAGACGCAAGAAAGGCTCTTATGAAAGGTATCGACCAGCTTGCCGATACAGTTAAAATTACACTCGGCCCCAAGGGCAGAAATGTTGTTCTCGACAAAAAATTCGGTGCTCCGTTAATTACAAACGACGGCGTTACTATCGCAAAGGAAATTGAGCTTGATGATCCGTTTGAAAATATGGGTGCTCAGCTCGTTAAAGAGGTTTCCATCAAAACAAACGATGTTGCAGGCGACGGTACTACAACAGCTACACTTCTTGCACAGGCTCTCATCAGAGAGGGTATGAAGAATGTAACTGCCGGTGCAAACCCCATGGTTCTCAAAAAGGGTATTGCTGACGCTGTAGATGTTGCGGTTAAGGCAGTTAAGGACAACAGCCAAAAGGTTGCAGGCACAGAGGACATTGCAAGAGTTGCAACGGTTTCATCACAGGATGAGTTCATAGGCAAACTCATTGCAGAGGCAATGGAAAAGGTTACAACAGACGGCGTTATTACAGTTGAAGAGTCAAAGACAGCAGATACCTACAGCGAGGTAGTTGAAGGTATGATGTTTGACAGAGGCTACATCGCACCTTACATGGTAACCGATACTGATAAAATGGTTGCAGAGCTTGACAATCCTCTTATCCTCATTACAGATAAAAAGATTTCAACAACACAGGAGATTCTCCCGCTCCTCGAGCAGGTAGTACAGTCAGGCAAGAAGCTCCTCATCGTTGCAGAAGATGTTGAGGGCGAAGCTCTTACAACTCTCGTACTTAATAAGCTCCGCGGCACATTTACCTGCGTTGCAGTCAAGGCTCCGGGCTTCGGCGACAGAAGAAAGGAAATGCTCCAGGATATCGCAACTCTTACAGGCGGTACGGTAATTACATCGGATCTCGGTCTTGAGCTTAAAGATACAACAATGGATCAGCTCGGCACAGCCCGTCAGGTTAAGGTTGAAAAGGAAAACACAATCATCGTTGACGGTGCAGGCGACAAGGACGCTATCAAGGGAAGAGTTGCTCAGATCAGACAGCAGATTGAAACCACAACTTCTGATTTTGACCGTGAAAAGCTTCAGGAACGCCTTGCAAAGCTTGCAGGAGGCGTTGCAGTTATCAAGGTAGGTGCAGCTACCGAAGTAGAGATGAAGGAGAAGAAGCTCCGCATTGAGGACGCCCTTGCAGCTACAAAGGCAGCAGTTGAAGAGGGTATCGTTGCAGGCGGCGGTATTGCCTGCATGAACGCTATTCCCGCTGTACAGGCTTATGTTGATACACTTGAGGGCGACGCAAAAACAGGTGCAAAGATTGTTTTAAAGGCACTTGAAGAGCCGCTCCGTCAGATTGCAGCCAACGCAGGTCTTGAGGGAAGCGTAATTGCCGAAAATGTTAAAAAGGCTAACAAGGTTGGCTACGGCTTCAACGCTCTTACCGAGGAATACACCGATATGATGGCAGCAGGCATTGTTGACCCGACAAAGGTTACCCGTTCTGCACTCCAGAACGCTTCTTCGGTTGCAGCAATGGTACTCACAACTGAGTCCCTTGTTGCAGATATTAAGGAGCCTGCCGCTCCCGCTCCCGCAGCACCCGATATGGGCGGAATGTACTAATATTGACACAAAGAGCAATGGGGTATTGCATCTGCAATACCCTTGCTTTTTTTTGTCTGCTATATTATAATGCTTGTATATAGATTAAGTATTATACGGGTGGTTTTATGAAAATAAAGGAAGATTTTATTTTACGAAAAGTTGCAGATTCTTATGTGGTGGTGCCTGTTAATAATATGTCGCTTGATTTTAACGGCATTATTAATCTCAACGAAACAGGAGCGTTTCTTTTTGAGATTTTGCAAAAAGGAGCCGACAGGGAAGAGCTTTTGAAAAAAATGCTCGACGAGTATGATGTGACACCTGAAAAGGCTTCGAGCGATATCGATATTTTTATACAAAAACTAAAGGATGCTGATGTTCTTGAATAAAGAAGTCGCAATGAGTGCCGTAATTGATATAATTAAAGAAAAGGTTGAGAGCGGTGGAACGGTTACTTTTACGCCTAACGGAAAAAGTATGCTTCCCATGCTTCGCGACGGTGAAGATATCGTTGTACTTTCAAAGCCTAAAGGCAGACTTCATCTTTTTGACATTCCGCTTTACAAAAGACGAGACGGCTCCTACGCCCTGCACAGAATTGTAAATTTTGACGCAGACGGAAGTTATGTGCTTTGCGGCGATAATCAGTTTGTTTTGGAACACGGAGTGAAAGACAGCGATGTTGTCGCCGTTGTAACAGCATTTTACAGAGGCGGCAAGTCATACGGCGTAAATTCTTTTTCTTATCGCGTGTATGTAAATTTCTGGTATTACACACGGCTTTTGCGGCACTCCTACAGATTCGGCACAAACAGAATTTCAAGAATATTTGGAAAAGGGAATAAAAAACGCGATGAAGAGAAAACTCAGTGATATTGAGAAAAAAGAATATTCTTATTTTATAAGGGTGCTTTCATCTGCGGTGAACGCAACAGAGCCGCCTTTGCCGTACAGCGGAATCGACTGGAATACGCTTTTAAAGCGTGCTCAGTATTGCGGCTTAGGCTTTGCGTTTTCAAGCGTCGTGCTGAGGCTGCCAAAGCAATATTTCCCCAATGATACCGTGATTAAAGTTCTTAAAGAGAATATTAATTTCGGTATTATGATTGACAGCAATCTAAATTACGAAATCGAAAAGGTGCTTTCCGCATTTGAAAAGCATAAAATAAAAAATGTTCCCGTTAAAGGCTATTTTCTCAAAAAAGAATATCCCCGACCCGAATGCCGCACGGTGGGGGATTTTGATATATTGTTTGACATAAATCAGGTTGACTCGGTAAAGCAGGCATTTTCAGAAATCGGGTATGAATTTACCTTTAATGACGATAATCAGTATCACTTCAGAAAGCTTCCGTATGTGTTTATTGAAATGCACTCCTCTCTTGTTCATGAGTGGGAAAGCTATTACCCTTACCTTTGCGACAGCCTTGACCGCTCGGTTAAGCGTGAGGGCTATGATTATTCGTATGAGCTTTTGCCCGAAGACCATTATATTTACTTGCTCGTTCATAATTCAAACCATTTCAGAATGGGCGGCTTGAGCATAAGAATGGTGCTTGATACCTATGTCTATTACAAAAATCACAAGTCCGATTTTGATTTTGATTATTTAAACGAAAGATTAAAGCTTTTTAAAATCGATGTATTTGAAAAGCGTATCCGAGAAATTGCATTTAATTGGTTTTCTCCCGATAAGCAGAAAATAACTTTTGATGATTTGGAGATTTATATCATATTAAGTGCCATTCTCGGCAGAGTAGACGCAGGCGTTATGATAAAATCGTACAAAAATATTTTGGAGGCAGAGAAAGCAGGGAAGAATAAGTCAAAGTTTTCATATTTTTTGAGCAGTGTTTTTCCCCGCAAGTCGGAAATGTTACCGCATTACCCGTATCTTGAAAGATTACCGTTTCTGCTTCCTGTGTCGTGGGCTTCGATGTGGTTTAAAAGGCTGTTTATAGACAAGAATGTACATTTTAAAAGAGGGCTTAAAAACAGATTTTCTTATACTCAGGAAGATATTGAATATTTTAAAAATATATTAAACGAAACGGGATTTGACGATTTAAATTAACACACCGAACATAATAAAAAGCTGTATTGTTCCCTAAACAATACAGCTTTTGTGTTTATTAGCTTTTTTGGGTCTGCGGAATAGTTTTCAGCTTTCCGACATACTCCTTAATTTTTGTGAAATTTCCTTCAAGCACCGTGTTCATTCCGTATGCGGCTGTAGGTATGAGCAAAACAATATAAGTCAGAATATACTGTGACTTGCCCTCAAACAGCAAATGATATCCGAATCCGCCGAGAAGTACGAGCAGCAAAAGAGCGGTTTCTATGTTCAATTTTCGTTTAAGGAACAAACAGTAAATTCCTATTACAAAAAGAATATACAGAATCTGAATAAACAAGTTAAAGTACAGCTCAAAAAACTGTCCCAAGCTTCCGTCGTACATACCTTTTCCGATTGCGTTTATCTCCGATGAATGGGATTTTACCTCGCTTACCCAAATGCTCTCAAATGTCGGTTCGTTCCACTGGCTTGTAATCTTCTTTCCGAAAAAGTCTGCCGCATAGCCGGGGTTGTTTGCAAAGATATTTATCCTTGTATTTATATCGTCCCAAGCCGCAGCATTTGCAGCTTCATCGTTTAACTGATATTGCTTGTAGGTTTCAAGTGCTATCCCGTTGTACCAGCCGGGAGCCATACTTGATTCATTAAGTCCCATGTCAAGGTACAAAACCTGAGAAACGCCGTCTGCAAGTTTGACGCCCGCTCTGTTTTCATAGCTAATGATAATAAGATTGTTTACTCCCACGGCGGCAACGCATATTGCGAGTGCAAAAGCGATACTCTGCCACTTTTTATCTTTCACCGTGTGAACTATGAGCATAACAACAAATGCAATGAGATAAATAATATTGTTGTATTTTGCCATTGTGGCAAGTACAAGCAACGCACCGCAGGGGAGAAGAAGAATATATTTTGATGACTGAAAATATCTTATCAAAAAGTAGCTTGCCCAAACGGCACAGCACATACCGATGATGTTTCCGTAAACAAAGGTCGAAAACAGAATAGGCTGAAAACATCCTGCCAGAAGAAGTATCGCAATAAACTCAACCGAACGCCTTTTAAAAAGATGCTTTGTGATTTTTGCAATGCCCAGATAAGTAACAGCCACGCAGATAACATTTATTATCTGAATCGGCATATAGCTTTGCGTCCCGAAAATCCTGTAAACTATCTCGCTTATAAAAACAAATCCGAGCTGAAACGGATAGAAGTTGTAGTACGAATAACCGTTGTAGTAAGCACTGTTGTAAAAATCGCTGCCGCTAAGCGACGAGTAATTTCCGTTTGCCGCCTGTGACGCGGTTTCAAACACATTATAGCTGTCAGCCGCAGGAATGGATGTAACTGAAAAAATCCAAACAAATCCGAGCAGCAGGGCATAGACGACAAGACCGATTTCCAAAAAACGCATATTGACTTTTGCAAAAAAGTCATAGTGCTTTTTCATTTTAAATACAAAAACGGCAAACAGAACCGTCATAAAAATATTTAAAGCAATGTTGTCCTTCTGAAAAATTATTTTTTCAGCACCGTAAGCTGTCGGGTCGAAAACGCTTGTCTGAAAAATACTCATAACGGCAATATAAGCGAACGCCAAAAATAAGAAAAGACATACAAGGTTTACAATAAGATATTCAAAAGTGTTTTGCCTTTTTACCGTCGCAATATTTTTTTCATTTGTGCGACTTTTGTTTGTTGTGTTATCATGTGAAGTGTTTATTTTTTTCATATGTAAATCCGCCTGTCAGAATTCTTTTTTTACCGAACGCATATACAGCTTGTCCAGTGAGTCTTTCGGGTCGGCATTTTCAAACAACACATTATACACGCTTTCAACGATAGGCAACTCAACTCCGTGTTCGCATCCCAGCTTATATAAAGCCTTTGATGTCATTACGCCCTCTGCAAGCTTTTGAAACTTGATTCCCTTAACAAGATCTTCGCCGTATTTTCTGTTGTGACTCCACTTTGAAAACAAGGTAGCTTCGTAATCCCCGAGGTGACAAAGACCGTAAGCACTCATTTCGTTTCCTCCGAGTGCCTTGATAAGTCTTGCAATTTCCCTTGTGCCTCTTGCCATTAATGCACCTTTTATTGATGTGTAGTTAAGTCCGTCAAGAATACCTGCCGCAATACCTATAACATTTTTGGCGGCAGCACCTATTTCACTTCCTATAAGGTCTGTGCCCAAATAAAATCTGATAAGCTCGCTGTTAAACTCGTTTACAAGCATTTCCTTTACCGACTGATTGTTGCTGTCGATCACCATACAGTTAGGTATGCCTTTTACATAGTCCTGCGGATGACCCGGACCTACCCATACGGCAATGGGAGTTTTGCTTTCGTCAACAAACTCGCCTACAACTTCGCTTAAACGCTTTCCTGTTGACGCTTCAACGCCTTTCATACACAAAACAATTATTTTGTTATCGAGGTTGTATTTTGAAATTTCTTCAAAATAAGAGCGAAGATATTGAGATGAAATTGAAATTATAATAACCTCTGCTCTTGATACAGCCTTTTCCAAGTCTGATGAAACCTCAATGGACTGCGGAAAGGAAAGATAGTCGTTTTTGCGGGTGTTTTTAAGCTGTATAAATTCGGGGGCGTCTGCAAGTCCGCACGAAAGTACACTGTGACCTATTTTGTCGAGATACCAGGCAATACAGCTGCCCCATCTGCCGCATCCGAGAACTGAAATATTCATAATAAACTCCTGTTATATATCCTGAATTTTAATGTTATATAATGTTATATATCCTAAGTTTAAAAAAAGAAAACCCACCCGACCGTATGATTTAAATAATAACCTGCCTACGAAAAAAGCAGGTGGGTGCCTGCCTTTAAACTTCAGGCTCCCTTCTTCCGAACACGGGAGGTCTGCACACCGCTTAAAGAGCTAAGCTCCCGATTTAAATGTTGTAGGGTTATTTTAAAATCATTCGCGTATCGGGTAGGCAATTAAACTTAATGTCAATTATAAACCTAATATTATGTTATGTACAAACGGCAAAAAAATTACTCGTCCTGTTCAAAAAATTCGTCGTCATACCTTTCTTCAAAAATGCCGGAGATACGGTCAAGCTTTGTTTCATCATCTATCTCCGTAAGCTCTTCCTCGCCGTCAATTTCATCGGCCTTAAAAATATAATACTCGCCCGGGTCATTCACAGCGTCAGCCGGATTTGAGTAGTAGGGGATAAGAACATAAAATTTTTCGTCCTCATCATATATAATATCAAGAATTTCAAATTCAATTTGATTTCCGTCATCGCTGACGAGTGTAATAAGATCGGGGTTTAAATTGTTGTTCACGACCGAATCACCTCTGTAATTTATTTTACATTTTTTTAGTTGTTTAGTCAAGTGGTTTAATTATTTATAATGAAATAAATAAAAGATATATAATTCTTAAAAAAAGTTTAAAAAAAGTGTTGACAATTAACAAATAATGTGATATATTATAGTCAAGATAATTAATCTTACTTAAACAGACAACTTCCTTTCTATGTGCTTGATTACTCCATAAAATTACCTAAAAACCGACGGCTGCATACCGTCGGTTTTTACGTTGTACCGCAAATTATTAATATTTTGAAATAATAATTGAAAAAGCATTAAAAAAGTTATATAATACCGTATTATAATGCTGTATTTACGCTTTCTTAGTTTTTACGGTATATAATAAAATATAAGGAGATACGGTATGAAACCCTTCGATAAGCTTCCTGAGCAGTTTAAGACTGAACAGGTAAGACCTTACTATGATATATTATGCAAAAAAACCAAAAGTCTTTTTTTAAAGCGTTCTTCCGATATTCTGTTTTCTGTGATTTTACTTTTTATTTTAATATTGCCTATCTTAATTATTGCCGCAGCGGTAAAATTAAATTCCAAAGGTCCCGTATTTTACAGACAGGTTCGTGTCACGACCTACGGAAAGCATTTTAAAATACTAAAGTTTCGCACAATGGTTGAAAACGCGGACAAAATGGGTTCTCTTGTTACAACCGACAGTGATTCAAGAATAACCGGCATCGGCAGATTTTTGAGAAAATACCGCCTTGACGAGCTTCCGCAGATATTTAATGTTTTATCAGGCAGTATGTCGTTTGTGGGTACCAGACCCGAAGTGCCGAAGTATGTTGAAAAATATAAACCTGAGTATGTTGCAACGCTTCTCATCCCTGCGGGAATCACCTCGCTTGCTTCGATTATGTATAAAGATGAGGAAAAGCTTTTAAGCTCAGAAGAAAATGCCGACGAGGTATATGTTGAAAAAATACTTCCCGAAAAAATGAAATACAATTTGCAGTATACTGAAAATTTCGGATTCAGATCCGATTTAAAGCTGATGCTGAAAACGGTTAAAGAGGTTTTCAGCTGATTTATATGAGGTAATATCATGATTGCTTTAAAAGAAAAGTTAAAGGATACTTCGCTGTTCAGAAAGATTTATATTGCTGATTTATTTTTCTGCAATATTGCTTTCATTCAAATACCCGCTTATGTTTTGCTTGTATTTTTGTTTTTATGGGGTGCGGGTCTTGCGATTTACAATCAAAAAGTAAACAAAACTTTCTTTAAGCTTCGTTTCGGACTGTGGGTAGGAGCTTTTTTAGCGGTCTCCTTTTTATCCATTCTTCTTAATTTTTCGGTGACGATATTTTACAGCCTCATTATGTTTATGCATGTGGTAATCTGCTTTTTTGTGTTTTACGGCATGCATACAGAGCCTGATTTTGATTTCAGATCCGAGCTGTATTCTGTCGCACGGTTTATAGTGTACATAACGACTGTTGCCAATATAATAGGTATTATTTGCCTGATGTTCAATTTTACTTTTGAGTGGTATTGGATTAAGTTTACTATTTACGAGAACCGATTTACGGGAATATATGTAAATCCAAATCTTCTCGGATTTTCGTCGGTTGTTTCGGTCGTTTGCTGTCATATGCTCTACAAAGAAAAGCTTATGAAATCCGTAAGTCAGCCGAGAGTAAGCAAAATCTGGATTTTTTCCTGTATTGCAACAAATATATTTTCTTTAATACTGTGCGACTCAAACGCTTCGCTTGTGCTTGCACTCGGGTATGCGATAGTATATGTAGTTTACATCTTTTTTGCCGACAAAACAGGTCTGTCTGCGTCAAAAATAATTTTAAAAATTGTCGCTCTTGCCGTGGTGGGGTCCTTTTTGATTTGTTCGGCACTAATGTTTCGAACAATCTGCCAAACGGGTTTTTCTGTAGTTATGTCAAAAACCAATTCCGTAATAAGCCTGATAACGGGCGGCGATGATATTGCGTCTGAAATTGCTCAGGATAAACCTGCCAAAGAAAAAAACGATGTAACATTTGAACATGAAAACGAGAACTTAGACAGCGGTCGTTTTAAGCTTTGGAAAGAATCAATAAATCTGTTTAAAATTTCTCCGATAATCGGAATCTCAAACGGAAACATCGTTTTGTTCAGCGAGGAATATTCAAACGGAGTGCTCAACTATTCATATCACAAAAGTGATTTGCACAACGGTTTTCTTACTATACTTGTTTCAACGGGAATAATAGGGTTTATTATTTTCGGAATTTTCGGCTTCAGATTTGCAAAGCACTCTGCCCAGCATTTGTTTTTGCAGAAAAAGACATTCAGAAACGATGTGTATCCCTGCCTGTTTGCATTTCTCTTTGCCTACCTTGCGTATGCGATGTTTGAGAAAGCACTTTTGTATGACATTTCGTTTATGGTTATGTGGTTTTGGCTTATGATGGGATATATGAGCTGTTATATAGCAAAATTTGAACCGATGCTTGAAACCCAGTACCTTTTTCACAGAAAACGCCTTACACGAACACTGCTGTAATGCTTGTATATTAGAAAAAAATGAGTTATAATATCCGTAGGTATATAATTTGCCTGCGGATATTTTTTGCAAGGAATGATACTTTTGAATTACGGATTTATAAAAACAGCCGCCGCTACGCCGAAAATAAGAGTTGCGGATTGTGACTTTAATGCCGAACAAATTATTGATTCGGTAAAAAAGGCGTACCGAAACGGCGCTTTAATTGCCGTGTTTCACGAGCTCTGCGTAACGGGATATACCTGTTCGGATTTATTTTTGCAGAGTGCGTTGCTTGGTGCGGCGGAAAAGGCTGTTGAGAAGATAAAAAAAGAAACCGAAAACCTCGACATTGTTTTTGTTGTGGGAGCCCCCATTGCCGTAAAACAGGCACTTTATAATTGCGGTGTTGTGATTTGCAGAGGCGAAATCCTCGGTGCCGTGCCGAAGATAAATATTCCGAACTACGGAGAGTTTTACGAGGCACGCCATTTTACGAGCGGAAAAAATGTTGACGAGGTTATCCCGTATGCGGGTCAGAACTGCGTGAGAATATGCGATAAAATGTATTTTACTTGCAGAAATATGCAGGATTTTTCTTTCGCAGTTGAAATCTGCGAAGATTTGTGGGTTGCCGATTCACCGTCGGTAAACCTTGCAAAGAGCGGTGCTTTAATGATTTGCAACCTTTCGTCGTCCGACGATTTAATCGGCAAGGCTCAGTATCGCCGTGACCTTGTAAAAATGCAGAGTGCAAAGCTGTGCTGCGGATACATCTACTGCGATTCGGGCTTTGGCGAAAGCACAACGGATATGGTCTTTTCAGCACATAATATAATATCCGAAAACGGAACGGTTCTCGGCGAAAGCTGTCGGTTTAATAACGGAATTATTTATGCGGATATTGATGTGCAGCGGCTCTCGGGCGAGAGAAGAAGAGCGAACACCTACACGGGATCGGATTGTGACAACGGATTAGGTAAATACGATAACATATATTTTGACTTAAAAATCAGGGATTTTGTACCGAGCCGTAGGTTTGCCTGCACACCGTTTGTTCCGCAGGACAAGGGCGACCTCGAAAACCGATGCGAGGAAATCCTGTCTATTCAGGCAACGGGACTTGCAACAAGGCTTTCGCATACGGGAATCAAAAATGTTGTTTTGGGATTATCGGGCGGACTTGACAGCACGCTTGCACTCATTGTCTGCGTACACGCCTTTGATATGCTGTCGCTTGACAGAAAAAACATTCATACCGTTACAATGCCCTGCTTCGGCACGACAAAGAGAACAAAGTCAAATGCTCAAAAGCTTGCAGAGGCTTACGGCGTTTCTTTTGAAGATATTAACATCACGCTTGCCGTACGCCGCCATTTTGCGGACATTTCCCACGATGAGAGCGTGCATGATGTTACCTATGAAAACTCGCAGGCTCGTGAACGCACGCAAATTTTAATGGATTTGTCAAACAAGTACAACGCCCTTGTAATCGGAACGGGCGACCTTTCCGAGCTTGCACTCGGCTGGGCAACCTACAACGGCGACCATATGAGTATGTACGCCGTAAATGCGTCTGTTCCCAAAACTTTGGTAAGATACCTTACTTCATACGAGGCACAAAAGTCAGGCTCTGATTTAAAGGAAGTGTTGCTCGATGTGCTTGACACGCCGGTAAGTCCCGAACTTTTGCCGCCCGATACAAACGGCGACATAGCTCAGAAGACCGAGGATGTTGTGGGACCTTATGAGCTTCACGATTATTTTCTGTATTATCTGGTACGATTCGGATACTCTCCGAGTAAAATATATTATATCGCAAAGCTTTCTTTCAAAGACAAATACAGCGAACAGACCATCAAAAAATGGCTTGTTGTATTTATAAAGAGATTTTTCAGTCAGCAATTCAAACGCTCGTGCCTGCCCGACGGTCCCAAAGTGGGGTCGGTGACTCTGTCGCCCCGTTCCGACTGGAGAATGCCGAGTGACGCCTGTGTAAGGGTGTGGCTTGATGAACTTGAAACGGCTGAATAAACTCGGTAATTTTTAAAATTTACAGCGGTGATTTTATGAAGCTTTTTATAAAACGAAGCGTATCTCCTGATGAATTATGCTTTAATATTTTTGATGAGCTTTCAAATCAAAAATACCGTGCGTGCTTAATCGGGAGCAAGTCTGTTTTAAAAATTATAGTTTGCGACGGCAGCGGAAATGCCGTGCTGAAAATCCGCAAAATTCCCTTGGCTATAAACGGTGCCTTTGTTTTTAAAACTCGTAAAAAGTACATTACATTTTTGACGGTAACATCTTCAAAGGGTATTTCGGGGTATTTTTACGGAAACAACTGGCATATACAAGGAAATCTTGCTTCGGGCTGTTTCAGTATAATTGATGTTGACAATACCGTTATTTCAAATCAGGTAAAACACGGCGGCTATATTGAACTTGAAGTCTGCAACAGTGAAAACGAGTTGTTTTGCATAGCAACGGCTGTGTGTGCGAGCCTTTTTAACACTGTTGACAAGCTTGTAATTCAAACTGTATAATAAACAAAATTAAATAAAAATATACTAATAGGAGGAGAACTATGGATAAACTTCTGCGTATTTTAAGTGCTGATTCAGGCTTTACTACCGCTCAGCTTGCTACAATGCTCGGAGAGCCGGAGGATTATATTAAGGCTCAGATTAAGGAATATGAAACCAAGGGCATAATCAAAGGCTATCAGGCTCTGATAAACCGTGACGAGCTTTCAGACAGCGATGTTGAGGCACTCATAGAGCTTAGGGTAACTCCCAAAAAAGAAACCGGCTTTGACGAAATGGCAGAGCGTTGCATGGCGTTTGACGAGGTGGAATCGGTTTATCTTATGGCAGGTGCATATGATTTTGCACTTATTGTAAGAGGCGAAACTATGCAGGATATTTCGATGTTTGTTGCCAAAAAGCTTTCAACCGTTGACGGTGTGCTTTCCACAAGCACTCATTTTATTATGCGTCATTATAAGGACAGGGGAAAGAACCTTATAAATTTTGATGAGCAAACCGACGGGAGGAACTTAATCCTGTGATTGATTATGAAAAATATCTAAACGACAGAATAAAAACGGTAAAGCCGTCGGGTATCCGAAAGTTTTTTGATATTGCAAACGAAATGGACGATGTAATATCTCTCAGCATTGGCGAGCCTGACTTTCAGACGCCGTGGCATATACGCGACGAGGGAATTAAAACCCTCGAAAAAGGTAAGACATGGTATTCTCCCAACCGAGGATTTATACAGCTCAGGGAAGAAATTGCAAAGTATTATTCGCGTAGATACAACATTTCTTACGACCCGAGTAAACAAACTCTCGTAACCGTAGGCGGAAGCGAGGCTATTGACCTTGCATTCAGAACCTTGGTTCAGGAGGGCGATGAGGTTATAATACCTGAACCGTCTTTTGTGTGCTATGAACCTCTTACGGTTATGACAGGCGGTAAACCTGTTATTATAAATACCAAAAACGAGGATAAATTCAGATTAAAGGCAAAGGACCTTGAAGCTGCGATTACCCCCAAAACAAAGCTTGTTGTGCTTCCGTTCCCGAATAATCCTACAGGTGCCATCATGGAAAAGGAAGACCTTGAGGAAATTGCAAGGGTTGTTATCAAGCACGATTTGCTTGTTTTGTCGGATGAAATTTATTCCGAGCTTACATACGGAAAAAACTCACACACATCAATAGCATCTCTTGAAAATATGTATGAGCGTACAATCGTGATTAACGGTTTTTCAAAATCATACGCAATGACAGGCTGGCGTCTGGGTTACGCACTCGGTCCCGCTCCGATTATCGGTCAAATGACCAAACTGCATCAGTACGGAATAATGTCTGCCCCGACCACAGCTCAGTACGCTGCCATTGAAGCACTCAGAAACGGCGACGGCGATGTCGAAAAAATGCGTGACGAATACGATATGCGACGCAGACTTGTAGTTGACGGTTTTAACGAAATGGGACTTACCTGCTTTGAGCCGCTCGGAGCTTTTTATGTTTTTCCGTGTATCAAAAGCACGGGACTTACTTCCGAGGAGTTTTGTACAAGCCTGATTATGAAAAAGCATGTTGCCGTTGTACCCGGCACTGCGTTCGGCGAGTGCGGCGAAGGGTTTGTGCGTGTGTCATATTCATATTCGCTTAATCACCTCAAGATTGCACTTGAGCGTATAAAGGAATTTTTAGAGGAATTACACAATGAAAATTAAGGTGCTTGCTCCCGCAAAAATTAATCTTTCACTTGATGTTCTCAGAAAACGCCCTGACGGTTATCACGAAATTTCCACCGTGATGCAGTCAGTCAGCCTGTATGATACGGTTACGCTGTCCGAAAGCGAAGAAAGCGGCGTTACCGTTTCCTGCAATTATCCCGGTGTTCCGTGTGATGACAGCAACATATGCGTAAAGGCGGCTTACAGATTTTTTGATTACTGCCGAATGGATGTTTGCAATGTACATATTGATATACAAAAACAAATCCCGACGCAGGCTGGTCTTGCGGGCGGCAGTGCCGACGGTGCGGCAGTTGTGCTGGGACTTAATATGCTTTTTGACAGAAGGCTTACTTTTGCTGAAATGCACGATATTTGCGAAAAGGTGGGTGCCGATGTGCCGTTTTGCCTTGAGGGCGGAACTAAGCTTGCAACGGGAATCGGCACGGATTTAAAGAAGCTTCCGTCATTTCACTGCTCGGATATTGTAATTTGCAAGCCGAACAGTGTCAGTGTTTCTACCGCTGATGCATACTCAAAGGTTGACGCACTCAATCCCCACCCTTCATATACCGATGAAATGGTAAAGGCAATTTACAGCAGAGATATGTTTTTGATTTCTGCAACTATTTTTAATGATTTTGAGCTTGCTTTGGGTATTCCCGAAGTAAACGAAATCAAAAGGATTATGCTTGACTGCAAGGCGAGGGGAGCAGGAATGAGCGGATCGGGTTCGGCGGTTTTTGCTGTTTTTACATCGTCACGGAGGGCAAAAAAGTGCTATGAAAAGCTCAGGGAAAATTACAGCGAGGTCTTTCTCTGCAAGCCGATTAAAAACGGCTGCGTTGTTGAGTAGTATAGTTAATTAGTATATTTTTATAAAATGGAATATTTTTACATAACCTGTCCATACTCTAAGTAAAGAGAGGACAGGTTTTTTTATGAAATTATTTTTAAAATCTTTATGCGTAGCCTTTGTGTTGACCGTAATATTTTCAATGCTTCCTTTTGAAACGGAGTGTAAAGAAATCTCAAACGAGGTGTTCAGACTTCATATTCTTGCAAATTCAGATGCGGAGTCCGACCAGGAGCTAAAGCTCAAGGTAAGGGATAAGGTGCTTGAGTACACCGAGTCGCTGTTTGAAAATTCTCACTCAAAGGAGGAGGCTGAAAACGCAGTTTCCGATAATTTGCAGGAAATCTGCAATGTGGCTTTAAAAGAGGTTAGAAACAACGGCTATGACTACGGCGTCACGGCAGAAATTACAAATATGTATTTTACAACCAGATATTATGACAGCTACACTTTGCCGTCGGGAATGTATGACGCGTTGAGAATTACAATAGGAAGCGGAGAAGGTCATAACTGGTGGTGTGTTATGTATCCGTCTGTTTGTATATCAACAGAAGAAAATCAGGACAAAGCCGCAAAGGAAGCTTTGAATGAAAATCAGTATGACATTGTAAAAAACGAACAGTATGAATACAAGTTTAAGATAGTAGAAATATTTGAAAAAATTTGTTCATATTTCAGCTAAGTCCTTTAAATGACGCACCTCTTATGATATATTATAAATATCGCATACCTAAATTGCCAAAGTGAAGTTCGGATTTTTGGGGTAAAAAATGAGAAACACCC